>DASYLL010000201.1:0-40649 GCA_036009605.1 Thermoanaerobaculia bacterium
TACGTGAGCTGGGTTCAGAACGTCGCGAGACAGTTCGGTCCCTATCTGTTGTGGGCGGAGGAGAATTGAGAGGAGATTTCCTTAGTACGAGAGGACCGGGAAGTACTGACCTCTAGTGTACGAGTTGTCCTGCCAAGGGCACCGCTCGGTAGCTAAGTCGGGAAAGGATAATCGCTGAAAGCATATAAGCGAGAAGCCAACCTCAAGATGAGTTCTCCCTGAAGACCCGTGGTAGATGACCACGTTGATAGGCTGGATGTGTAAGGGTAGCGATATCCTCAGCTGACCAGTACTAATCGGTCGTTTGACTTGACCATAAATGCCTTGATTTGATGTTGTCCGCAGCTAGACGCGCAATGCTCGCTGCAACCCGTATTCGATAGCTTACAGCTGGCAGCTCCCAGCTCTCAGGAAACCCCACAACGGACCCTGAGAGTTGCGAGCTGACAGTTGCGAGCTGCAATCAAGATCACAAGTTTCCGGTGGTCATAGAGCAGAGGTCACACCCGTTCCCATTCCGAACACGGCAGTTAAGCTCTGCATCGCCGATGATACTGCGCGGGTGACTGCGTGGGAAAGTAGGACGCCGCCGGGATTATTTTTCTGACAGGCCCTCAGTGCTCCAATCACTGAGGGCCTTTCGCTTTTGGTGCTGAATCAGATGCAGGTGTACTCGGTGCCGAACTGGCAGTCCGAAAAAGAAATCCCGCTTCCCTGGCCAGGGGAAGCGGGGCATCGCGCACGAGCGCGGCGGCTGGGTCGCTGCGAGTTTCTTAGGATCAGCGACGCGAACCAACTTACGTCGCGATCGCCGGTGCCGCTCTATCTTTATGGAAGGCTCAGCGGTCAGCGCACGCGGGTTCCGGGCGGAACGCTCGGATCGACCGCGACGAGACTCGGCTCGCCATCGATCGAAGCCGCGAGAACCATTCCGTTCGACTCGATTCCCATCAGCTTCGCCGGCTGCAGATTCGCGACGATGATGACTTTGCATCCGACGAGCTCTGCGGGCGAATACTTCGTCCCGATGCCGCCGACGATCGTCCGTTCGTCCTCGCCGGTGAACACCGTCATCTTGATCAGCTTCTTCGACTTCGGTACGCGCTCAGCGGCGCGAATCTCGGCCACGCGCAGGTCGACTTCCATGAATTGATCGATGGAGATCGGCGCGAGTCCCGGAGGAGCGGCCTGCGTGGTCTCGATCGGCGGTGTCGCCTGGGTTTCTGCAACCGGAGCTGCAGGTCGCGGCGGAATTGCACACGCGACAGGCGCGGCGTCGTTCTTCGTTTCATCCATAGTTTTCGGTTCTCCGATGTATTGAGCGATGTCGATGCGCGGGAAGATGGGATCGGCGACCATGATCGGCGCGCGTGTCGGCAGGCCGCCCCAGTCGAGATCATCGACGCCGATTGCGTCCGGCTTCGATCCGAGGCGGATGAGCGCCGTGCGTGTCGATTCCGGCATGAAGGGCGCCATCATCACCCAGACGATGCGCAGCGCTTCTAGCGTGTCCCAGAGGATGCGCGAGAGCGCGCCGTCGGCGCCTGATTGCTTGAAGCGCTTCCACGGCTCGCGCGTGACGATGTAGCTGTTGATCTCGTTGAGCAGCTCCCACGCGCTTTCGAGCGCGCGCTGGAACGCCAGCTCGTCCATGTGCCGCAGATACTGCGGGACGACCTGCTCCGCTTTGTCGCGCAGGATGTTGACCATGCACGATTCCGGCGGAGTCTTGCCGTTGAAATACGTGTCCGACATTTTGATTGCGCGCGACAACGTGTTGCCGAGGTCGTTGGCGAGGTCGGCGTTGTAGCGGGTGATCAGGGATTGATCAGAATAGTCCTGGTCCTGACCGAACACCATCTCGCGCGTCACGTAATAGCGAAGCGCGTCCGGACCGAAGTCTTCAATGATGTTGTACGGACGCACGACGTTGCCGAGGGACTTCGAGATCTTTTCGTGGTCGCGCAACCAGAAGCCGTGTCCGACGACGCGCTTCGGCAGTTCCACGCCCGCGGCCATGAGAAATGCCGGCCAGTAGACGGAGTGGAAGCGGACGATGTCCTTGCCGATGAGATGGATATCGGCGGGCCAGTAGTGCTCGACGTTCTCGTGCTCTGCGCTGCCGAAGCCGAGCGCGGAGAGGTAGTTCGTGAGCGCGTCCATCCAGACGTAGATGACGTGATCGGGATTGCCCGGAAAGGGGATGCCCCATTTGATCGTGCTGCGCGAGATCGACAGGTCTTTCAATCCCTGCGCGACGAATGTGCGCACTTCATTGAGACGCGTCGGCGGCCAGACGAATCCCGGATTCTTCTCATAGTGTGCGAGGAGGCGATCGGTGTAGCGCGAGAGGGCGAAGAAGTAGTTGCTCTCCGTCGTCCACTCGACTTTGTGACCGTCCTGGTCATGAGCGATCGCCCCTCGACCGGGGCTGCCGTTCTTGACCTGGTTTTCGGGGATGAACGTCTCTTCGCTCTGGCAATACCAGCCGGAGTGCTCGCCGAGGTAGATGTCGTCCGGCACGCGCTCCTGAATCCGCTTGATGAGCTCGAGCACGCCGATGCGATGCCGCGACTCGGTCGTGCGGATGAAGTCGTCGTGGCTGATGTTGAGCTTTTTCCACAGCTCGTGATGCGTGTTGACCACGCGATCGGCGAGCTCGATCGGCAGGATCCCTTCCTTCGCCGCGGCGCGCTCGATCTTCTGCCCATGTTCGTCCGTGCCGGTCAGGAACCGGACGTCGTCGCCCATCCGACGACGGTGCCGCGCGATCACATCGGCGACGATGTTCTCGTACATGTGCCCGATGTGCGGGTCGTCGTTGACGTAGTGGATGGCGGTGGTGATGTAGAACTTGCTCATGGCTCCTCGAACAGCGGCCGGATTGTACACGGGGGCGGTAATGCGAGGGTCACGCCGCGGTTTTGTCTCACACCGAGATAGATGTGTGGTCATGAGGAGGCAATGGCGCAATCGGTGAGGCCTACCGAACTGCCGTCTCGCAGCTGAGCGAGTACGGAGCTCGTTCAACGTCTTCTCTTCGGAAACACCGTCACATCAGCGAGGCCTTGAATCCTGTGCGCCAGGCTCAGGTCGGCAGCGGTCAGGGCGATCTTCTCCGGCAGGTCGGCAACGATGGTCTTGTTCATGGTTGCCACGGCATTTGAGAGCCTCATCTTCAGATCGCTCACGCTTGATCCACTTTTACACCTCATAGATGGCGATGGTGGGCGTGATGACGCTCCCGGGATGTCGATCGTGGTGAGCGTAAGACGGGGCGTCGTCGTGAGTCGACTCATGCGCCTCATGCGCACTTTGCTGCACATCGCATGGGGGCATAAGTCACATTCGCATCACACCGCGAGGTAGGGGGCGCCCTCCCAATCGATGACCGGCCGAACGAGCCGGATCAGGAGGGATTCATGCGAAATGTGGCGAAAGTAGTGATCGTGGTTGCGATCGTGATGACGTTAGCCGTGCCGGCGCAGGCAGCACCGCGCGATGGCGGCAGGTGGTTCGAGCGGACGATCGATCCGATCGTGAAGGTGATCAAGAAGTTCGTGATCAAGTCCATGGGCGATGGGTTGGGCGATCCCTGGCCGAAGCCCTAGTTCGCTCGAGCGAACTCACAATTCGGGTCTGTTTGTAGTGTGACGATGTACGTGTGCACGTCTCGCGCGATCGCGGGCGTCGCGTTGCTCGCGACGATCGCATCACTGAGATACGCAAGTGCTGCGACGGCGCGGCGATTGAGGTTTGCGGCTGAAAATTCGCGAACGAGAGAGGCGGCGAGTTGGCGCGCCGCCTCGGCTTGTCCGAGAACAAGGTGCGCTTCGACGATTCCGAGTCCGCTCAGACCGCCTTCTTCGACGAGTCCGCGGGAGAGGAAGATCTCGCGTGTGGAGAGAAGTGCCGCGATCGCCTCGCGGAAGCGGTGGAGGCGCAACATGGCAGAACCGGATCCATAGTTGGCTCTCACCGTTTCCAGCTCGCGGCCGAGTCGACGGCAATCCTGCGCGGCTTCATCGAATTGCTCGATTGCCTCGTCGGCCGCGCCGAGATGAATGGCACACCAGCCAAGAGCCATGCGCGCGTGCGGTCCCACCAGGGATGGCTCGGTCACGAGCGGAGCGAGGATTGCGCGAGCAGCTCGGTAGTCGCCGCGTCGAACCATCAGATTTCCGAGAGCCAACGTACACTTCACATACGTCTGCTCGTCACCGTGCGAACGGAAGACGCGCCCGCATTCGTCGAGCATGGACTGTGCCTCGTCGAAGCGTCGCAAATGCTGAAGAAGGGTTGCGCGGCAGAGTCGTACCATCGCGCGATCGTGGGCAAGCGTGCCGTAAGCGTCGATTTGCGCTTCGGCGCGGTCGAGAGCGCGCAACGCTTCATCGTAACGACCGAGATACGAGAGAGCTTGACTGCGGTCCTTCCACGCGTGGGCGCGAAGTTGGGCGAGGATGATGGAAGGGTAAGCGTCATTGGGAAGAGCATCGGCGATGCGCGATGCGATCTCCGCGATTGCGAGTGCTTCGCGTGGATCCGAACTGCGACGCAGTTCGACTTCCTGACCGAGGCGTTCCAACGCTCCGCTCGTATGCAGCTCGCTTCGCTCGCTCAGTCTCGCCCACGACGCGCGCGGCGTGCTGCGCAGCGCGCCCGACACCACATCCTCCGACACGGCGCGCTCGCGTTGCAGGCGTCGCGCGGTCTCTGCGAATTCGGCAACGCGCGCGGGATCGGGGCGGCGCAGGGCGGAGCCGAAGGGCACGAGTTTGCTGTGCTCGTTCACTTCGCGCGTCCTTTCTCGCTGTAGAGACGCTCCGCGCGACGCAGGCACTTCGTGATCAGCTTCTGCGCGGACTTCGTCTTCACTCCAAAGTGTGTGGCGACTTCGGCGATCGTGCATCCTTCGAAATACCGCATCTGCAGCACCTTCTGGCAGCGCGGTGTCAGGCATTCCAGTGCCTCGCGCGCGGCGAGTTGATCGGGCAGGCTGTCGAGGATGCGGAGCGACGCGGGATCGGCGCGGTTGAAGTCCGCTTCGTCATCCGTGGCGACGTTCCGTCCATTGAGCCGCCAGTAGTGCCGGCTCGCGTAACAGATCGCGCCGATGAGCCACGAGCGCAGATCGAGCACCGTCGCCGACTTCCGCAGGTAGCTGATCAGCACATCGTGCGTCAGTCCCTCGGCCTCCGTTTCAGGCACGCGGAACTTGAAGACGGAGATCTGCACCAGCAGTCCGAAGTACTGCTCATAGACCGCTTCGAACTGTCGTTCGTCGTAGCTTGGGCTGGCAGCGGAGGTCATGCTCGTCAGTGCTTTTTTTGCACCTTAGCATGGAGGGAGGTAGGTAAACATGGATTTCCGCACACTCCGTTAGTGAGGAGCTGTGAATTGACGCGTTTAAGTGCCAAAACCTTCAGAATCAGGAACTTATACGTTCTACACGTGTACCTGCCAGGGTCCCGCAGCGAGATCGCGGTGCGCAAAATATCGCGTCGTCCATTCACGCCGGTGCAACTCGGCGATGAGCTCCGAATCGCGCGACAACGCGTTCGCGTTCGCGCGATTGCGCGTCGGGTCGAGCATCGCGGCGCGAAGATCGAGCACGTCACGGAAGTCTTCACCCGCGTGACGCGCAAGCGCATCCAGCGACGCGACCTTTCGAACGTCGTTGCGATGCCGATGAGCGACGGCTCGGTCGTCGCGGAGTTCCTCCGCTTTCACGTTCTCGTGCGCGTTTTCGACGGTGATCCCGATGCATGGCTCGCGCAACTCCGCGAGCGGGGCGATGACAACGCGGACATCCGCTTCGTCCGATGGATCCGCTCCCGCTTGCGGCAGGACCCCGCGCTCCTCGGCGAGATCCGGCGGATGGTCGATGCAACACCGTTCTGGCGCGCGGCGGAAGCGTAAGCGGCGTCATGGTGTTGTCCGCGCCGCATGACCCGACTCACCGAATCCGAATTGACTCTCAACCCGCGCGACACCGGCTTCGCGCCGCTGAACATGGAGTCGCTGTTCGGCGACGTGAATCCGGTGATCCTCGAGATCGGCTCGGGGAAGGGGCGCTTCCTGCTCGCGACGGCGATGGAGCGGCCGAACGTGAACCTGATCGGCATCGAGAAATCGCTGCACTATCACCGCTTCATCCGCAATCGGTTCCTCAAACGCGATCTGCGCAACGTGCGTCTCATCAATCACGATGCGTTCGTGGTGATGCAGAAGATGATTCCGGACGCGTCGATTGCCGAGGTGCATGTTTATTTTCCGGATCCTTGGCCGAGGAAGAGAGAGCGGAAGCGGAGGATCATTCGACCGGAAGCGCTGGAGGAGATGAAGCGCATCCTCGTCGATGGCGGGTTGGGGATTTACGTGACCGACCACCAGGAGTACTTCGAGAGCGCGGCGCCATTCGTCGAGGCTGCATTCCCGCGCAGCGAGCGACGGATTCCCGGTCCCGACGATCCGCCGCGCACGAACTACGAGGCGAAGTATCGCGAAGAGGGACGTCCGATTTTCGAAATTCGTTTCTGGAAGTGACGAGCGCGGCGCTGTTGTCGGTTCTTCGGTTGTCGGTTGTCTGAGCTGTAACACATGAGGCACAGACAACCGACAACTGAGAACCGAGAACCGAGAACCGTTCTCGCGGTCACCGTTCATCATTCATAATCGCTGCGTGCGAATTCTGGGCGTCGACCCTGGCTCCGTGACCACCGGCTTCGGAGTCATCGACTACGAGAAAGGGCGGCTCATCCTCGTCGAGCAGGGCTCGATCAACACGCGTCGCGGCGCGGAGTTGTCGGAGCGGCTGGTCGTCATTCACGACGGACTGCGCGACGTCATCGCGCGGTCGCGACCGCACTCCGTCGCGGTCGAGACGCCGTTCGCGGGCAACAACGTCAAGAGCCTCATCCAGCTCGCTCATGCGCGCGGCGTGATTCTGCTGGCCGCGCAGCTCGCGGCGCTGGAGCTGTTCGAATACTCGCCGCGCACGATCAAGAGCGCGGTGGTTGGCTACGGCGGTGCGGAGAAGGAACAGGTAGCGAAGATGGTGCGCATGCTGCTTCCGGCCTGCGCGACCTTGAAGATGTCGGTCGACGCGTCGGATGCGCTGGCGGTCGCCATCTGTCACGCGCACACGGCCGGCACGAACGCGCGACTCAAAATCAGGGCATGAGCACCTCTCTCCCGGAAGAAGAAGCGCTCGAGTCCGAATCGCACATCCCGCGCGGGCGACTCTCGCGCACGTTCAGCGCGCTGCGGTATCGCGATTTTCGTCTTCTTTGGTTCGGCGCGTTTCTGTCGACGACCGGCACGTGGATGCAGACCATCGCCCAGGGCTGGCTCGTCCTGGAGATGACCAACTCCGCTTTCCTCCTCGGCGTCGACGGCTTTCTCGCCACCGGCCCGATGATCATCTTCTCGCTCTTCGGCGGCGTCATCGCGGATCGCGTGGAGCGTCGCAAGATCATGCTGTATTCGCAGTTCCTGCAGATGAGCTTCGCGTTCATTCTGGCGGCGCTGATCTGGGCGGGAAACGTTCAGGTGTGGCAGATCTTCGTGCTGTCGTTTCTCACTGGCAGCGCGCAATCGTTCAGCGGACCCGCGTACATCTCTCTCTTGCCATTGCTGGTCAAGCGCGAGGATCTGCCGAACGCGATCGCGATGAACTCGATGCAGTTCAATCTTGCGCGCGTCATCGGTCCGATCTTCGCCGGCGCCGCGCTCCTCGCGTGGGGACCGGCGATCTGTTTCCTCGTCAACGGACTCTCGTTCTTCGCGGTGATCGTGGCGCTCTCGCTCATTCGATCGCCGGCACCGAAAGCGCACGACGACACGCGCGGTGTCCTCGATGACATGAAGGACGGCTTTCGCTTCGTCGCCAGCCGTCCGAAGCTGATGACCCTCACGTTCCTCGCATTCGCGGGGACGTTTCTCGGTATGCCGATCGTCACGTTTCTGCCGGTCGTCGCGAAGTCGATCTTCGGACTGAAAGCGAATGGCTACGCGTGGATGATGACGACCTACGGCCTCGGATCGGTGGTCGGTGCGTTGCTCATCGCGGCGACTGCGCATGCAGCGAAGAAGGGGAAAATGGCGCTCGAGCTGCAGCTCGCGTTCGCCTGTCTGCTGATCGGATTCGCGTTCTCGCGATCGCTGCCGCTCTCGCTCGTGATCTCGTTTTTCGCCGGCGTGTGCATCGTCGGTGTGATTGCGCTTTACAGCTCGCTGGTGCAGCTCACGGCAAGCGACGACATGCGCGGACGCGTGATGTCGATCTTCATGCTCGCGTTTCGCGGAGGCATGCCGCTCGGCAATCTGCTCGCGGGATACGTCGCGCAGCGATGGTCGATCACCGTCGCGCTGGCGGTGAATGGGGCCGTGCTTGCGTCCGTCGCGCTGTTCTTCGTCGCGCGACGGACGAAACTGGACTAGCCGGCACGGCCGGCTGCGCACGTTGCTTCGCCTCGCGGCACGTTCACCGTCACGACACCGTTCGTGGCTTCGAGCGGCGCAACGCGCCTGACCTCGGCGTTAGTTATCCGTGCCGTCGCCGGTGATCGTGTAGGCGTCACCGGTGTCATTCCTCACGACCGACGCGTATGCGTAGAGCGGCCGATCGGAGTTGAGCAGGATCGACACGCTGTTATCGGGCGCGGAGTGCAGTGTCGAGAAGATCTCGTTGAAGAGGACGACTTCCCATGGCTGAACGGTCAGATTCAGCAGCGTGCCCTGAAGATTGCCGCTGCGGTCGTACCAGTTCAGCGAGTACTTCGCTGCGACGCTGCTCGGATTGGCGATGCCGACGTTGGTGCGATTGCCGTTGATGCCGTTGATGCCGTTCATCCAGACCCTCTTGCTGAGGGTGTCGATCGGCAGTGCCTGGATGAGCTGTCCGAACTCACCCGCGCTGTTTCCGACGTTGTAGATGCGGACGTGCGCGACGATGTTCGCTTCCTCGTTCAACGAACCGAGCCAGAGCGTGCCGTACGACTGCGTCTGGCCGAACGTCGTGAGCAGGACGTCCGGAATCGTCACCGATCCCGTCGCCGGAACCTCGAACGTCGACTGGGTAGCGGGGCCGACGGATGGGCGGTAGACCAGCTTCACGTCCGTATCCTCGGACTCGTTTCGATTGGCGATGATGAGGTCGGTGCGCCATTGCGTACCGCCTGCGCCCGGTGTTCGCGAGATGACGGGGATGAAGAGCTCGATGCCGGAGAAGTCGGCTGCATGGAGGGTCAGGGATGAGAAGAGAGTGAGAACAAGAATGAGAGAACGCATAGCAAAGGGAGAGTAGCAGCCGCTTCTGTGCCATTTTCGTGAGCTGTCGCACATGCGGTATAGAATCCGCCCCCACGGCGCACGATGTGCATTTCGGCCGTATCGAAACGATGGCTAAAGCTAAGAAAGAAAGCAGTTCCGCGGTGGCCGATCCGGCCTGCGCACCGGAGTGGACAGAGCTTCTGGAACAGATGCTCTTCATCCGCCGCTTCGAAGAAGCAACCGAGCGCGAGTTCCGAAAAGGCAAAATCGGCGGTTACCTTCACGTTTACATCGGCCAGGAGGCAATCGCCTCCGGCATCGTCAGCGCGTTGAACGACGGCGACGCCGTCTTCTGCGGCTATCGCGATCACGCGCAGGCGCTCTCGCTCGGGTCCGATCCGTCGGCCGTCATGGCCGAGCTCTTCGGAAAGGCCACCGGCATCTCGAAGGGCAAGGGCGGCTCGATGCACCTCTTCGACGTCGCGCACGGCCTCTACGGCGGCTACGGCATCGTCGGTGGACATCTGCCGCTCGCCGTCGGCTCCGCGTACGCGATGCGCTATCAGGGCACCGACCGCATCACCGTCTGCTACTTCGGCGACGGCGCGATGAACATCGGCTCGTTTCACGAGGCGATGAACATGGCCGGCCTCTGGGGACACGACGGCATGTGCCCGATCATCTTCGTGATCGAGAACAACGGCTACGCGATGGGCACGAAGCTCGAGCGGCATTCGGCGCTCACCGATCTCTCGGAGCGCGTTCGCGCGTACGACATCCCGTCCGAGAAAGTCGATGGCCAGGACATCTTCGCGGTGCGCGGCGTCGCGGATCGCGTCGTGCGTCAGGTGCGCGAGACCGGCAAGCCGTACTGCATCGAAGCAGTCACGTATCGCTTCAGCGGTCACGGCGCGGCAGACATCCTGCAGCCGTATCGTCCGAAGGATGAAGTCGAGCGCCATCGCCAGCGCGATCCGATCGTGATCCTTCGCAATCGACTGTCCGAGCTTTGCGGACTCACGGATGAAGACGTGAAGGCGATGGATGAGCGGGCGCTTGCGCAGGCGGCGAAGGCCGTGAAGTTCGCGGAAGAAAGCCCGTTGCCACCGCCCGAAGAACTGTTCACCGACGTCGTCGCCGAACATGGACCGCGGCCGGTGCGCGAGAGTGAAACCGAATGAGTGAGAAGAGCTACCGCGACGCGATTCGCGAAGCGATGATGGAAGAGATGGACCGCGACCCGAACGTCCTCATCATGGGCGAGGACATCGGCGTCTACGAAGGAACGTTTCGCATCACGGCCGGCATGCTGAAGAAGTACGGCCCGAAGCGGATCATCGACACGCCGATCGCCGAAGCGGGCATGATCGGCACGGCAGTCGGCATGGCCATGCTCGGACTGCGGCCCATCGTCGAGATGATGACGATCAACTTCTCGATCGTCGCCGCCGATCAGATCGTGAACCACGCCGCAAAAGTGCGCTACTTCTCCGGTGGTCAGGTCGACGTTCCGGTGATCGTGCGCGGACCGCAGGGCGCGGGCGTGCAGCTTTCCGCGCAGCATTCGCAATCGCTCGAATCGTTCTACGGACACTTCCCGGGGATGCACGTGGTTGCGCCGGCAACGCCCGCCGATGCGAAGGGACTGCTCAAGACGGCAATCCGCGGAAAAGATCCGGTGCTGTTCCTCGAAAGCGCCGCGCTGTACGGCATGAAGGGCGAAGTGCCCGACGATCCCGATTTCACGGTGCCGTTCGGCAAGTCGCGCGTCGCGCGCGAAGGCAGGGACGTCACGATCGTTTCGTACAGCCGCATGCTGCAGCTGTCGCTCGTCGTGGCCGAGCAGTTATCCAAAGACGAAGGCATCGAGTGCGAGGTCATCGATCTGCGCTCGCTCCGTCCGCTGGACATGGATCCGGTGTTCGCATCCGTCTCGAAAACACATCGTGCGATCGTCGTGCAGGAGCAATGGAAGCCGTACGGCGCCGCCGCCGAGATCTCGGCTAGCATCATGGAGAACATGTTCGACGAGCTCGACGCGCCGGTCGCGCGCGTGACGGGCGAAGACGTGCCGATGCCGTACGCGCGCAACCTCGAGTTGCTGGCGACGCCGCACGAGCCGGAGATCATTCGCGCCGTGAAGAAAGTGATGTACGCCAATGGCTGAGCTGATCATGCCCAAAGCGGGCGATGCGATGACCGAGGGAAAGGTCGTCAAGTGGTACAAACAGCCGGGGGATGCCGTGAAGCGCGGCGAGCCGCTCGCGGAGATCGAGACCGACAAGGTCAACCTCGATCTCGAAGCGGAAGCCGACGGAGTCCTCGGCGCGCACGCCGCGAAAGAAGGGGACATGGTGCCGGTCGGCAACGTCCTCGCGCGGATTCTCGCGGAGGGCGAGAAAGAAGAACCGAAAGCCGAAGCGCCTGCCGAAACCAAAGAAGAACCGCAGCGCCGCGCTACCGATAAAAAGGAAAGCGTCAAACACACGACGGGCGAGTATCACGAAGCGATCGAGCAGCGCGGTCCTCGTCGCGATCGCAGCGCTCCTGAAGAAGCTGCACCTGCTGACAAACCGTCCGAATCAGGCCGCCAACGCTCCTCGCCACTCGCACGCCGCATGGCCCGCGACCTCGGCGTCGATCTCGAAGGCGTGCAGGGCAGCGGCCCGCGCGGCCGCGTCGTCGCCGCGGACGTAAAGAACGCCAAACCCGCCACTGCATCCGGACCGACGGGCTCTCAGCCCGCCACCGCAAAACCGATCACGCCGCTCGCGCCCGCGCCGTCGCTCGAAACAAAAATCATCCCGCTCTCCGCGATGCGTCGCACGATCGCAAAGCGCCTCGCTGAATCGACCGGCCCGATCCCGCACTTCTATCTCACCGCCGATTACGACGTCACGAATCTGATGTCCGTCCGCACGCAGATGGTCGAGATCACCGGCGTGAAGGTGAGCCTCAACGACTTCATCATTCGCGCGATCGCACTCGCGCTGCGGCACCATCCCGCGGTCAACGCGAGCTGGGGCGATGACGCGATCACGCAGCACGGCGAAGTGCACGTCGGCGTCGCCGTCGCCACAACGGATGGTCTCATCACGCCTGTGATCCGCAACGCCGATCAGAAATCGGTCGCGGACATCGCCACCGAAGTTCGTCTGCTCGCCGACAAGGCTAAGAACCGTCGTCTGAAGCCCGATGAATATCAGGGCAGCACGTTCACGATCTCGAACCTCGGCGCATGGGGGATCGAGGAGTTCACCGCGATCATCAATCCGCCGAACGCCGCGATTCTCGCGATCGGCGCGGCCGAGCCGCGTGCAGTCGTCGACGCAAATCGTCAGGTTGTCGTGCGCGATCGGATGAAGGTCACGCTTTCCTGCGATCACCGCATCGTCGACGGCGCCCTCGGCGCGGATTTCCTGAAAACGCTGCGTTCCTACGTGGAGCAACCTCTGCGACTGGTCGTTTGAGGAGTCCTGCCATCTATATAATGCCGGATAGATGACATTCCGTCCGGAGTCCAATCAAGAGGCGCGCTCCCGCCATCTCATATGGAGTGCCGGTCTGCTGGTCCTCCTGGCCGCGGCGATGATCGTCGCGGGCTGGGTTTTCGAGATCAGTCTTCTCACGGAAGTGACCGTGCTGAGCCTCGTCGTGCTCTCGTTCGTGCTCGTGCTGCTGATGCGCGAGAGCGCCACGCGACGCAAAGTGCAGGAAGACCTCTCCGAGAGCGAACTGCGTTTCCGCTCGACGCTCGACAACCTTCTGGAGGGCTGCCAGATCATCGATCGCGATTGGCGCTACGTCTATGTCAATCCGACCGCCGCGCGGCAGGGTGGGCGAACGGTCGACGAGCTCGTCGGCCGGACGATGGAAGAGTCGTATCCCGGCATCGAGCAGACGCCGATGTTCGTGGTGCTGCGGCGCTGCATGAAGACGTGGACGGCGGAAACGTTCGACAACGAGTTCGCCCTGCTCGACGGCACGGTTGGCTGGTTCCGTCTGATGATCCAGCCGATTCCCGAAGGGGTGTTCATACTTTCCCTCGACATCACGGAGAAAGTCCGAGCGGAAGCGGCATTGCGCGAAAACGAAGCGCGCTTCAATGCCTTCATGGACGCCACTCCGACGATTGCGTGGATGAAGGATGCGTCCGGGCGCTATCTCTATCTGAATCGCGCATGGGGAGATACGTTCGGTCTCGATCCGCGCACATCGATCGGGACGACAGATGCCGATCTCGCACCGCCCGCCGCGGCGTCGATGATTGCACGCACGGAAGGCGGCATGCTGCGTTCCGAGGACGTCGTCGAGCCAACGGAGAAAAATCCGCGCTCGTGGAACAGCATTCGTTTTCCGTTCAAGAGTCTGTCGGGAGAGAAATTCGTTGGCGGAATCGCGATCGACATTACGCGACGCCTTCAGGCCGAGGCGGCGTTGCGCGATGCGGAGGCTGAGCTGCATGTCGTCATCGACAATCTCTCGCAAGGCGTGGTCATTACGGATCTCGCCGGCAACTATCGTCACTGGAATCCGGCAGCGCTGGCCATCCTCGGATTCTCGGGAAGCGATGACTGGCGCGAGGCCATGTCGCAGTTCAGCGAGATCTTCGAGGTGAGCACGCTGGAAGGAACTTCGATTCCGTCCGACGATTGGCCGATGCGACGCATTCGACGCGGGGAACCTGTGAAGAATCTGGAAGTGCGCGTCTCACGCCGCGACATCGACTGGGAACGCGTGTTCAGCTACACGGGCCAGATCGTGCATTACAGCGGCGGGAAGACTCTGGCCTTCATCACGATTACAGACGTCACGGAACGGCACCTGGTCGAGGCATGATCTTCGCGTCATCGGTGGCAGGCGCGGATGTAAAGAAACCGTGACCCTTTTTTTCCGTCCCTGAGCATGAACCCGACACAAACGTTGTTACACTGTCCGCAATCCTTGAATGCCGAGCACTGAAGAGCTCCTCTTTCTCGTCATCGCCATCTTCGTGTTGTGGGTAGTGCTGAAGCTGGCGAAGCTCGCGATCCGCGTGATCCTTTTTCTCATCACGATTGCGATCGTCTTCGGTGTGATCTGGCATTTTTTCCTGAGGTGATTCTTTTGAGCGACCGTAAGTACAAACATCGTGGATACCAGGACAGTGGCGGGTATGGCCAGTCCGGTTCCACATCGCGTCCGCAGGGACCGCGTCCCAGCTACGAACCGCAGCGCCAGCGTCTCGAAGACGCGCCGCGCGGACGCACCGCCGGCGGCTTCGGCCCCGACGCTTTCAAATGCAACAAATGCAGCCAGATCCGTCACAGCCTCGGCGAGCTCACCAGTGCCGACGTCTGCGCCGGTTGCGGCGCCGATCTTCACACCTGCGGCAACTGCCGCTTCTTCGATTCGACCACCCTCTGGGAGTGCCGCGAGAACATCCCGGTCCGCGTCGTCGGCAAGCAGGTGAAGAACGAGTGCACGTTCTTCCAGCCGAAGATCGTGAAGGATCTCGCCGCCGACAAAGGCAAGCAGCCGGTGACGGAGAATGACGCGCGGAAAGCATTCGACGCGCTCTTCAAAAAATAGTTGCTGGTTGCTGGTTGCTGGTTCAAGGTGGCGCATCGCGAGACACACCGCTCTCGCGCTGAGGCACATTGAACCAGCAACCAGTAACCAGCAACATGATTCTTCATCTCCTCCTCGCCATCGTCTCCGGCGCCCTCTTCGCCTTCGCCTTCCCGAGTGTTGCGCAGGGATGGCTCGCGTTCGTTGCGCTCGCGCCGCTGCTCATTGCCATCGTGCGTGCGAAGAATGCGAAGCAGGCGTTTCTCTTCGGCTGGATCTCGCAGGCGACCGCGTGGCTGATCATGGTGCCGTGGGTCGTGCGCGTGATGTCGCATTACGGCGGGCTGCCGTACGCAGCCGGCGTCGCGATCTTCGCAGCGATGTCGCTCTACCTCGGCATGTACGGCGGCGTGTTCGCGCTGCTCGTGTATCGCTGCAAACTCGGCGCGCGATTCCTGCCGTGGCTGCTCGTGCCGCTGGCGTGGGCGGCGGTCGAATACGCGCGCACCTATCTGCTGTCGGGTTTTCCGTGGAACCTCATCGCCACGGCGATGATCGATTACACGAGCCTCATTCAGATCGATCGCTTCGGCGGCCCGTACTTTGTCGGCGCACTGGTCGTGTTGCCCGCGACCGTCGCCGCGTGGTGGATCACGCAGCGGCCTCCCGGAATTCAGCGCGTGTTCGTGGTGGGGTCGCTCGGCATTCTGCTGATGGTCTGGTGGGGAACGGGACTCGTCGCATCGAAGCTTCTCGCGCGACCGAATGCATCGGATCCCATCACCGCCGCGCTGCTGCAACCGAACATCACGCAGCAGATGCGGTGGGATGAAGCGAACGTGATTGCGATCTACCAGAAGATGATCGCGATGACGGAAGACGCCGCGAACAAAGGCGCGAAGATCGTGATCTGGCCCGAGTCGACCGTGCCGCTGTCGTACACGGAAACCGATTTCTTCCGCGCCTCGATCGAGGAGCTCTCGACCCGCTACGGCATCGACATCATCCTCGGCTCCGTCGCCACCGATCCGAAGCAGCCGAAGCGTCTCTGGAACTCGGCGTTCCTCGTGAGCAACGGTACGACGATCGGCCACTACGACAAGATTCGCCTCGTGCCGTTCGGCGAGTACGTACCGATGCGGCGCGTGCTCTTTTTCGCGGAGAAACTCGTGCGCGCGGTAGGGGAGTTCGAATTCGGAACGAACGAACTGCCGCTCCTCGGCAAGCTCGCGTACGGTCCGGCGATCTGCTACGAGATCGTCTATCCCCAGATCACGCGCACGCAGGTGCGCAACGGCGCGACGGTGATCATCACCATCACGAACGACGCCTGGTACGACGGCACGTCGGCACCGGCGCAGCATCTCTGGCAGGCGCGTCTCCGCGCCGTAGAAGGCGACCGCTACATTCTGCGCGCCGCGACGACCGGCATCTCCGCGTTCGTCGATCCGACGGGACGCGTTCTCGAGTCCATTCCCATGGGTCGCGAGGGGATCATCTACGCGAAGTTCCAGCCGCGCAAAACGACGACGCCGTATGTCCGATTCGGCGATTGGTTTGCGTGGATGGCGTGCGCCGTGGTACTGATCGGGATCGTCAGAAGACGACACATAAAATGACCATGAACGACGATAGCCTCCAAAAAATCGACGAGCTCCGCGGCCGACTCACCCTCGTCCGGAGCTATCTTTGACCTAGCCTCCGCAAGAAGGGCGCTCGACGAGATCGAGCGCGAGATGTCCGCACCGGGGTTCTGGGACCGCCAGGAACAAGCGCAGGAAGTAGGGCGCAAGCGCGCGCGTGTCGAAAAACGCATCGCGTCGGGCGAATCAATCGAGTCGAAAGCCGAGGAGCTGGATGTGCTGCTCGAGCTTCGGCGCGAAGGCGAGAGCGTGGACGCCGACATCGAGACGCTGCTCGCGCAGCTCGAGGCCGACATCAACGCCATCGAGCTGACGATGAAGCTCTCGGGCGAGCACGACCTGCTCGACTGCATCATGAACATCCACGCCGGCGCCGGCGGCACCGAGTCGCAGGACTGGGCGGAGATGCTGCTGCGCATGTATCTCCGCTATTGCGAGAAGAAGGGTTGGTCGGCCGATCTGCTCGAGGTCTCGGCCGGTGAAGAAGCGGGAATCAAGAGCGCGACGATCATAGTCCGCGGCGAGTACGCCTACGGCTATCTCAAAGCCGAGAGTGGTGTGCATCGGCTCGTGCGCATCTCGCCGTTCGACGCGGCGAAGCGGCGGCACACGTCGTTCGCATCCGTCTATGTGATCCCCGACATCGACGACACGATCCACGTCGAGATCAACGACAAAGACCTGCGCGTCGATACGTATCGTTCGTCGGGCGCGGGCGGGCAGCACGTCAACGTGACCGACTCCGCGATCCGCATCACGCACATCCCGACGAACACCGTCGTGACGTGCCAGAACGAGCGCAGCCAGCACAAGAATCGCGACACCGCGATGAAGCTCCTGCGCTCGCGGCTCTACAACCTCGAGCTCGAAAAACGCAAAGAGGAACAGGCGAAGATCGAAGGCGAGAAGAAGGACATCGGCTTCGGCAGCCAGATCCGCTCGTACGTGCTGCAGCCGTATCAGCTCGTGAAGGATCTGCGCACGCAACACGAGACCGGCGATCCCGACCGCGTTCTCGATGGCGATCTCGATGATTTCATCGAGGCGTATCTTTCGGCGCAGGCCAGGACGTCGGCGGATTAAATGAAATTCGCGGTGCTGACCCCGTTGCCTCCGACTCGCAGCGGCGTCGCGCACTACGCATCGATGCTCCTTCCCGCGCTTGCAAAGCGTGCGGAAGTGCGCGCCTTCGATTCACTCGATGGCTACCGACGCAAGGACTTCGATGCGGTCGTCTATCAGCTCGGCAACAATCCGCATCACGAGTTGATGTACAGCGAAGCGATGCGCGAGCCGGGAGTCGCGGTCCTGCACGATCTCGTGCTGCATCATCTCGTCGTGGAGATGACGCTCGCGCGCGGCGACGTCGAGGGCTACGTCGCGGCGATGGAAGCGAATCATGGTCCCGCCGGCGCGGCGTGGGCGCGCGGTCGTGCGATCGGACTCCACACGGAGATCGCAAACTTTCTGATGCCTGCGTCGATCGATGTCGCGCGTCGCTCGAAAGCGGTCATCGTGCACAACCACTACGCACGCGAGCGGCTGCAATCGTTCGGCGTCGAGACGCCGATTCATGTCGTGCCGCATCCGTATGTGGCCGAGACGCGATCGTTCGATCGCGATGCGTTGCGCGCGCGCTATGAGTTCTCTCCCGACACGCTCGTCATCGGTCTCTTCGGATTTCTCACTTCGGCCAAGCGTGCCGAGGTGGTGCTCGAAGCGTTCAATGTCGCGCGGGCGAGCGTGCCGAATCTCGCGCTGCTGATCGTCGGCGAGCCCGCGCCGAACATCGACGTGAATCTGCTGCAGCGCGATGGCATCGTCATGACGGGCTACGTAGCGGACGATGAGTTTCCCGCGTACTACGCGATCGCCGATCGGTTCGTGAATCTGCGTTATCCGTCGGCGGGTGAAACGTCCGGCACGCTCATTCGCGCATTCGATGCGGGCAAGCCGGTCGCGGTGAGCAACTACGCGCAGTTCGCGGAGTTTCCAAACGATTGCGTGTTCAAAGTTCCGCTGGGCGAAGGCGAAGTCGAGCGCGTGGTGGAGTTCTTCACGCGCGAGCTCGAAGACACGTCGCGCGCACAGCGCGAGTGGCTCGAACAGAATGCGACGCTGGAGAAGACGGTCGATGGATATCTCGCCGCTGCCGCTCTTTCCTGAGCTCGCGTTGCTTGACGCACGCGTCGAAGCGAGCGAGCTCGTGATCACGTTGAAGAACGTTGGCGCGTTCACCATCCGCACGCGCACGTACGGCCAGCCGGAGTATCGGCTCATCGTGAAACTGTTCGAGGGAGACGTGCAGGTACAGGATCGATGGCTGGCCTTGCCGCGGGATCTCGAACCGGGAACCACCGCGACGATACGGTTTGGAGTGCGGCAGCCGCAGCTGCCGCGTTCGTATGTCGGAGCCGCGCATGAACATGCAAAAGCGGTAGCTGCGGCTACCGCACTCCAAACTGTTCGCCTGTATCACGCGTTGCAGGATGTGCCGATGCTCGAACCGGAGCCGTTCGCCGAGGTGCGCGATGTTCGATGATGTGGCGCTGGGGCGATTGCGCGGGATTCTCGCGCAGCGTCCGGCGATCGAGATCGACGACGCGCCGCAACATCGACGCGCGTGCGTGCTGATTCCGTTCGTGCGCAACAACGGCGGCTGGTCGATCCTCTTCACGAAACGCTCGGAGAACCTCGCTGCGCACGGCGGGCAGATCGCATTTCCCGGCGGATCCGTCGAAGCAGGGGAGTCGCTCGATCAGGCCGCGATTCGCGAGGCCGAAGAAGAAGTCGGCATCCCGCCGCATCAAGTGGAACTGATCGGGAGACTCGATGACGTCATCACGCACAGCGGCTTTCTCGTCGCGCCGTTTGTCGCCGTGATCCACGAACCGTTCGACGTCGTGATTCAGGAAGCGGAAGTCGTCGAAGTGTTCGAGGTGCGGATCGAGGCGTTACTCGATGTCGCGAATCCCGAGGTGCGGTACGTGATGTTTCGCGGCACGCAGCATCCGGCGTACTTCTACCATCACGGTCCGCACGAAATCTGGGGGCTGACGGGACGGATGCTGAAGGCGACGCTCGATCTGGTTTGGCAGGCGATTTGAGCAGGCACGGCCGGCAGCGCTACTTGCTCCGCCGAGTGGCACGTACGGCTGCCCGGTAGGCTCGTTTCGGGCGCGGCGAATTCGAGAGACCAGGCGGGTTGCGCCGATCGAAGCCGGACGTCATGTGGCTCGCGATACACGACCCGCAAGGCGCAGCAACCAGCGCGGCCGGCCGTGCCGGCTATTTCGCGAGCAGCTTGTCGATGTACTCCGCGAGCGCTTTGCCTTCATCGCCCGCGTCGACGAGCGCGCCGTTGACCATGTAGCTCGGCGTTGCGCGAACGTCATTCGAGAGCGCCAGTCCCGCGCCGTTGAGGATCTCGGTCTTCAGTTCGATCGATTCGAGATCCTTGTCGTAGCGCGCGAGATCGAGTCCGTTGTCTTCCGCGAAGCCGCGCGCGAAATCCCAGAAGGAGAACGGATTCAGATTGCTCTGATTCGCGTAGATCTGCTTCTTGTACTCCCAGAACAGCTCGGGCTTCTGGCGATGAATCGCGCGTCCTGCGAGCGCGGCCGGAAACGCCCACGCATGGCCGCTGAGCGGGACGTCCATGCGGATGTAGCGCACCTTGTCGCCGTGCTTGGCGAGGATCGGATCGAGATAGCCGGCCGCGCGCTGGCACGACGGGCACTGGAAATCGGAGAATTCGAGGATGGTCACCGCGGCGCTCGCGGTGCCTTTCGTCGGCGCTTTCGCGGCGAATGCATCGAACACTTTCGCTCGTGCCGCACGCACATCCGCGATCGGACGGAACGCGCCAAAGAAGTAGATCTTGCCGTCGGGATCGACGAAGCCGGTGAGCGGCAGCTTCCCGTTTTCCGTGGCCTGGTTCAGCGTGACGGGAAAGAGGCCGTCCGCATTGCGCGTGTACTCGACGGTGGCCGTCATGTTCTCGCGGATGTTGCGCCAGGTGAAGTTCTTGAGCTTCTCCTCGATCGTCTTGCCTTCCTCGCTCGCGATCGGCCACGGCGAGCCGAGGAACATTGCGCCGGAGGGGGAGATCACGCCCGCGAACGAGCCGTCGCACGAATGCCGCGCGCTGATCACGGTGACCACCGCGCCGGTGAATCGCGGCGGGAGCTTCACGGCCATCTCGTCGTACTTCAGGGTCGAATCGGCACAGACCGGGATGAGCTCGCGGACCGCGCGATCGAGCTTCGGATCGACGTCGACCGCAAACAGCGGCGCGCAGACGAATAGCGTGAGAGCGGATGTGAGGAGGATTTTCACGCCCGCAGGAACGGCGAGGAGCGGGCGGGACATTCCGGGGCGGAATGCGGCAGCCGCGGCTGCCGCACTCCAGGTTAGTTGTTCGGAGGCGCTCCGCTGATCGATTCCACGGTCTTTCCGACTTTGTTGTCCTTGTCGGTATTGATCGAGATGTCGCCCAGCGAGACGATGCCGACGAGCTCGTCGCTGCTGTTCACGACGGCCACGCGGCGCACGTCGGCGCTGCTCATCAGCTCCAGCGCCTCGTTCACCGTCGCGTCTTCGCGGACGCTGCGGACCTGCTTCGTCATCAGCTCCGTCACGCTCGCACTGCCGAGATCTTTCCCCTCGGCGAGCCCGCGGACCACGATGTCGCGGTCGGTGATCAGGCCGATGATCTTCTTGCCGTCGACGACGGGCACGACGCCCGTATCGCGATCTTTCATGATGCGTGCGACGTCGCGGAGGCTGTTCTTCTCACCAACGGACTCCGGGTTCGACGTCATCACGTCACGGACGTGTCTGTCATTCGCATTTGCCATGCTTTTCTTCTCCTTTTCAAGGAGAAGAGAGAGCAATGACCGCGCCGTCTCAGAACGAAACGCGGAGGCCGGCAGTCGCGGTCATGTAGCGCGACTGGAAGCGCGAATTCGTCCAGTGATACGTGCCCTCGACCACGATGCCGTAACGCCGCGAGAGCGGGAAATCCGCGTTCACGCCGCCGTTGACGCCGTAGTTCGTGCTCGACTCTTCGTCGTCCGCGCTCTGCCGGTAAAAGCCGAGGCCACCGAAGAGGCTGGTCGTGCCGAACGGCTCGGAGAAGCGGTACTCGACGTTCGCCTCGATGTGCTGCACTTCGCCCTCGACGTCTCTGCGGAAGAGCTTCTCCTCGCCTTCGACCTCGTACGGGATGGCGATCGGTGTCTGGATGCGGCCGCCTTTGATCTTGATGTACACCTCGGGCTCGAGCTGAAACGCCCAGTACATCTCGAAGACGCTGTTCGACAGGGAGAACGTGCTGTCGTCGAAGACCACGTCGTCTTCTTTCTTTGCGCCGTCGACGAACCGGCGGCTGCCGCCGGCGAGCACTCCGAGCTCGTTCGTCTGCGCGACCGCGGGAAGCGCGCTGAGTACGATCAGCGCGAGGAGGAGAGAGGTCCGTTTCATGGCCGGCACTATACGGGAGGTGTTCTGGTTGTTCAAAGTGAGTTCTCCTTACAATGTCCGCGTGCAGAGCAGGCTCCGCGGCGCGTTATCGATAGTTGGACGCGAGGCGCTGCGAATCGTTCTGCCGTCATGGTGCGTGGCCTGCGAATCGGAGCTGCCGTGGCGCGAGCGCAAGGCGTCCTGTTGCGCCGAATGCTGGGCGTCATTGCCGAGAATCGTGAGCGGGAAGTGTCGTTCGTGCGCACAGCCCCTGCCGGCGACGGCGCAGTTGTCGGTTGTCGGTTGTCCGTTGTCTGAAAGTTCGCTTTCTGTCGATGAGGTACAGACAACCGACAACCGAGAACCGACAACCACGCAGCCCCCGACGACCGCGCCGTCCACGCTTCTCTGTGTCGGCTGCGTGCCGGATCCACTTCCTGTGGATTGGTGCGATGCCTGGGGCGAATATCGCGGCGCGCTCGAGCCCGTTCTTCACGCGCTGAAATTCAAGCGCCACGATTTTCTCGGCGACGCGTTGTCGGGGCTGCTCGAAGAAACGATCCGCGGTCGCGGCGATCTCGCCTTCGATTCGATCGTGGCCGTGCCGATGCCGCGCGCCCGCGAACGGCGACGCGGCTACAACCAGGCCGAGTTGCTCGCCCGCGCTCTCGGACGCCGCCTCGGCATCCGTTGTGACATGAACCTGCTGGCGCGCCACGGCGAGCGCGCCGCGCAGTCGACGTTGCCGAAACGCCTCAGAGCCGGTAATGTTCGCGGCGCCTTCACTGCATCCACCCTCGTGAAAGGGACATCCATTCTCCTCGTCGACGACATCTGCACCACGGGCGAAACGCTCCGCGCCTGCGCCACCGCGCTGCGCGAGGCCGGAGCCGCGCGGGTCTGTGCCATCGCCCTTGCAAAAGCGAGTTGAAAGCGAGCTAAATCACCGCATGTTTCGAGCCTTGTTCATCGCACTTTCTGAGAGCCGTTCGCTGCGCAACTTTGCCGAGCAGTCGCGCATCGGCCAGCGCATGTCGCACCGTTTCGTCGCCGGCATGACCGTCGAGGAAGCGCTCGAAGCAACGGCCGCCACCAACGCCCGCGGCATGAGCGTCAGCGTCGACAACCTCGGCGAAAACGTCACCAATCTCGAGGAAGCAAAGCACAGCGCGCAGCTCTATCACGAGATGCTCGACGCGATCACCGCGCGCAAACTGAACGCGAACGCCAGTCTCAAACTGACGCACATGGGACTCGACGTCGATGAATCGGTCGCGCATCAGATGACGAGCGACGTCGTCGGACACGCGGCGAAGTTGAACAACTTCATCCGCATCGACATGGAAGGCTCGCCCTACACGCAGAAGACGCTCGACATGGTTTACGAGCTTCAACGCCAGCCCGGCAACGCGGGCCACGTCGGCGCCGTAATTCAGGCGTACCTGCATCGCAGCGAGAAGGATTGCCAGGAACTCTGCGCCGAAGGCATTCGCATCCGGTTGTGCAAAGGCGCGTACAAAGAATCGGCGGAGATTGCGTTCCAGGACAAAGCCGAAGTCGATGCAAACTTCGTCAAGCTGATGAAGATTCTGCTCAGGAGCGGTGTCTATCACGGCATCGCCACACATGACCCGAAGATGATCGAGGCGACCATCGCATTCGCGCGCGCGGAGAACATCCCGGCGAGCGCGTTCGAATTTCAGATGTTGTACGGCGTGCGTCGCGATCTGCAGGAGCAGCTGGTGCGTGATGGGTGGGGGATGCGCGTATACATTCCGTTTGGGACGGAGTGGTATCCGTATTTGATGCGGCGGCTTGCTGAGCGGCCGGCGAACGCGATCTTTATATTGAAGAATCTGCTACGCAAGTAGTGAAGGTCGGAATTGAAAATTGAAAATTGAAAAATCGGAATGAGTCTCTCGCGAGATGGGTGCTCCGATTTTTCAATTTTCAATTTTCAATTTTCAATTCCGACTCACCGCTTACGTCCCACTTGGGCCTTTCCTTCCACCGGTCGTGCATCCAGACCCACTGTTCCGGCACGCGACGGATTTGCTGCTCGATCAACGTCGTCGCGTGCGCGACGAGTGCGGCGGGATCATCGCTGCGCTTGCACTGAATCGGTGGCAGGTAGCGGATCACGTGACGTCCGTCGGGCAATCGTTCGGTGAACGTGATGCTCACGAGCGCTTCCGTGCGAATGGCGAGTTTCGCGGGACCGATCGGCGTTGGTGCGGGGCGGCCGAAGAACGGCACTCTCACGCTTTCGGTGCGCAGGTTCTGATCGACGAGGAACGCGAGGATGCCGCCGTGTTTGATGATGCGCATCATGTCGCGTGCGGATGATGCGGAGCCGCGGTCGATCGAATGCACGCCCGCGTTCGCGCGCAGCTCGGTGATGTAGCGATTCAATTCGGGTTGATCGCGTTCGCGTTGCAAGACGCTCGTCGGACGACCGAACAGGCCAGTACCGCAGGCGAGCCATTCCCAGTTGCCGCAGTGCGCGGTGAAGATGATGACGCCGCGTCCCGCGTCGATCTGCGTCATCACTTCTTCGGCGCCTTCGAAGATCGTCGTCGTCGCGCCGCCTTCTTCTTTCAGATTCGGTAGCCAGGCGATCTCGAACAGCGACATGCCCATGTGGCGGAACATCGCGCGGATCGTTTCTTTGCGTTTTGCGTCCGACCATTCGGGAAACGCGACCGCGATGTTCGCAAGAGCTTTGCGGCGTTCGCGACGCGCGACATGCCACGCCAGTCGCCCGAGCGTCCGTCCGAAGAAACGCCCGATGCGCAAAGGGATGCGTCGCCCGATCGCTGTCACGATCAGCAACAGGCGATAGAGCACGCGAAACCTAAATGCTCGCAGCGCCTGGCTTGCCACCAGAGAACTCCCGGATGAGAGACGGCCAGTCGCCGCGCTCGCGCAGCAGGCGCTCGACGATCTCGCGGAATGCGCCGCGACCGCCTGCGGCTTCCAGTTTCCACGTCGCGGCCTCGCGCACTTCCGGCGCAGCATCGAATGGCGCAGCGGAGATCGCGACACGCATCATCGGGCCGAGGTCGGGGAGATCGTCGCCGGCGTAGAGGATTTGCGAGAAAGAGATCGAGAGATTTTTCGCGACCTTCTCCAACTCTTCGAGCTTGTTCGCCGCGCCCTGATGAATCTCAGTGATTCCCAACTCTTTCGCGCGCTTCTCGAGCGCGTGGGAACGCCGGCTCGTCAGAAGCGCCACGACGAGTCCCGCACGTTGCGCGAGCTTGACGCCGAGGCCGTCGCGGACGTTGAACTCCTTGATCTCGGTGCGATCACCGGCGTAGATGATGCGGCCGTCCGTCCAGACGCCATCGACGTCGGAGACGATGAGCCTGATGTCCGCAGCCGTCGCCATTTGCGCGCGCATCGTAGCATCCGGTAACGTGCGCGCCTCATGCGCCCAATTTTATTGATGCTATTGCTGCACGGCACCATCGCGTCTGCCGCTACCTACAATGTCAGCAACCTCAATGACAGCGGCGCGGGGAGTCTTCGTCAGGCCGTGCTCGATGCAAACGGCAGCGGTGGCGCCGACACGATCACGTTTCAGGCGGGACTCACCGGCACGATCACACTCACGACCGGCGAGATCGCCGTCACCGAAGGCCTGACGATCAGCGGTCCCGGAGCCGCGCTGTTGTCAGTGAGTGGGAATGACGCATCACGCATCTTCAACATCGAAGCAGCGCCTGCGGCGCCTGAAACGATTGCGATCAGCGGGCTCACGATGACGGACGGACTGGGCTTCGTGAGCGGCGACATCGACGCATCGTCGGGTGGCGCGATCCGCGTTGTCGGCGAGAGTCTCAGTCTCGATGCCGTCACCGTGGCGAATAGCATGGCCGGCGGTCACGGCGCCGGCGTCGCGTTCAGTGGTCTCACCGGCTTCGCATCCGGAAGCCAGACCGCTGCATCGCTTACGGTCATTCACTCCCAACTCAGCGGCAATCTGGCCTTCGCCACGCCGTCACTTCAGGAGGGAGCGGGCGGCGGCATCTACACCCGCAACGCTCAATCGGTGACGATCGACGACACGGAATTCCTGAACAACTCCGGCAACGAGGGCGGCGGCGGGATCTCGGCGCAGACGATGGACGCCACGATGCCCCTGCAGATCACCAACTCGAGATTCGACAACAACAGCAGCGGCAGCGGGATGTCGGGCACCGTCACCGGCGGCGCGATTCTCTTGAGCGGTCTTGCCGATGCTCTGATCGAGGACACGGAGATTTCGAACAACCGCAGCAACAGTGGTGGCGGCGCCGGAGTCAGCGTTACAGCGGCGTCCCAACTCGTCATGCGCCGCTCCGCGGTCGTCTCCAATCAGGTCAGCGGATTCGGAGGCGGCGGAGGCCTCCTTGTCGAGCAAGCGAGCTCTCTCGATCTCGAGAACTCGACGATTGCCGGAAACTTCGGCTCCGGCGGGATCGCGATCTCCTTTTCCACCGCGGTGATCGACCACGTGACGATCGCCTCGAACTTCGACACCGGGATCATCGTCGGCGGCGCAGGTGCGACCGCCACTGTCACGAACTCCATCCTCGCGGACAGCCTCGGCACGAACGGCGACATTCAGGCCGGCCTGGCGCAGAATCTCAGCATTGGCTACTCGCTCGTCGAGGGAGCGCTGGGGCCGTACACGGACCTCGGCGGCAACATCACCGGCGTCGACCCGCAACTGCTGCCGGTCGCGAACAATGGCGGCCCGACCGTGACGAACTCGCCGTCGCCGACCAGTCCCGTGATCAACGCAGGCGACCCTGCATTCGCGCCGCCACCCACCACCGATCAACGCGGATTCCCGCGCGTCGTTGGCGGCCGTCTCGACATGGGCGCAGTCGAAGTGGCTTTGCCTCTCGCGGATCTGACTACTACAAAATCCATCTCCGGCATCGCGCAGCAGGGACAAATCTTCACCTTCAACATCTCCGTCAGTAACGCCGGTCCCGATGCGGCGGCCAACGTCGTCGTCACCGACATCCTCCCGCCACAAGTCACGTTCGTTTCCGCGACGCCCAGTCAGGGCAGCTGCAGCGGAACCACCACCGTCACCTGCACCCTCGGCACACTCAATCCGAGTGCAACCGCCACGATCGCGATCGTCGTGCTGCTGACCGGCACGGGCCCGGTAACGAACACCGCGACGGCGACGTCGAGCACGACGGAGATCACGCCGGGCGACAACAGCGGCAGTGCGACGTTCTCGATCGCGCCGGCGCCTGCGAGTGTCGCGGGCGTGCCCACTCTCGATCCGAAAATGTTGTTCCTGCTCGCCGCGAGCCTTGCGGCCGCAGCGATGATGTTGATCAAGAAACTCTGAGCGAGGAGATCAGCGAATGCAACTCGGGAAAGACTCCTGTGCCTGCGGCCACATCATCGACCAGCACGACGGCGGCCGCGGCGGCCCGTGCAATACGTGCGGATGCGCCGCAGGTGAGCCGCCGACCGCATTTCAAGTCGGCGTGATTCACGCGATGCACGAGATGACGGTCACGATGATGCGGCTCGTGAAGGAAGTGCAGCTCTCGCGCGGACCGGGGCAGGGAGGAACGGGCTGAGAGCCCGTCCCTCCACGAAAGCCACTACGGTTTCGCGAACAACTTCGGGTCGATGGTTGGATTGATCTCCACCGCCGAGACGCGTCCTTCGCCGACCTTCTCGGTGCCGCGCGTGATGGTCGCGACGGTCGGGAGTTGCAGCGCGCCGAACTTCTTCCACTCGCTGTAGTCGGTCGCCGATTCGCCCATCTGCGTGGTGCGAACCACGCGCACGAGACGGCCGGTCGCGGGCTCGATGTACCAGCGCACGACGCCGCCTTCCGGAGAGATCTCCAGGATGCGCGTCTCGACGTCGCCGATCTTCTCGGTGCCGCCCGCCGTGAACGTGTATTTCGGATTCGCGTGACGGAGGATGTGGAAGTATTCCGTTTTGAGGTCGGTCAGCACGGCGTCCCGCCGTGAGGGTGGCAGATCCTGCGTTCCCACCGGCGTGATCGCGAACGCGACGCCCGGTGCGATGACGCTGGTCATCGTGCCCATCGGCAGCGTCGTTTCCTGCCGCCACGTGCTTGGATACTGCAGTATCGTCGTCTGCTCCATGGACATCGCACCCTGCGGCGTGTTCATCGTCAATGACGCCGCAACGCGCGAGCCGTTGACCGCATCGATGTTGGCCTTGCCGCCGACGAACTCCACGACCTTCGCGAACAGCGCGGGACCTTCCGCATTGCTCGCAGACGGCGCGACTTTCTTCTCCGCGCCACCCGGCTCGGGAATCGTGACGTCAATGGTCGTCACGGTGCCGAGGGAGGAGAGGGGTTTCTCGAAATCCTTTTGGTTGCCGACGACGAGGACGGCCAGGCGATCGGGATGCACGTACGTTTTGGCAACGCGCTCGACGTCCGCTGCCGTGACCTTCTCGATCATCGACGGATACTTCACGTAGTAGTCGCTCGGGAATCCGTACAGCTCGAGCAGCACCTGCTGATTGAGCGCCTTCTCGCGCGTGTCCATCGTGAAGACGAACGCGTTGAGGATCGACTCCTTCGCGAGCGACAGCTCTTTCGGCGTGACCGGCGCGCTGGCGAGCCGCGAGATCTCCTCGCGAAGCGCCGCGATCGACTCGAGCGTCGTGCCGCTCTTCGTCGCCATCTGCACGCGGAAGAGACCGGGGTAGTCCCAGTTCGCACCGACGCCGCCACCGACGCCGTACGTGAGCCCCTTTTCCGAGCGCAGTTTCTGCATCAGGCGTCCGGAGAAACCGCCGCCGAAGATTTCGTTCATCACGTTGAGCGCGTAGTAATCGGGGTTGTTGCGCTCGGTGCCGGAATGCACCATCGCGATGTTCGCCTGCGTGACGTCATCCTTCGCGACGAAGTAGACGCCCGGCTTCGCGGACGTGTCCGTGAACGTCGGCTTCGCGACCTGCGGACCGCGCGGCCACGACGCGAATGAATCGCGCAACCGCTTCTCCATCTTCGCGGAATCGAAGTCGCCGATGAACGCGAGGATGATGTTGTTCGGATGGACGGTCTTGCGATGGAACGCGAGCAGATCGTCGCGCGTGATCGAAGCGATCGTCGCGTACTCCGGCTGGCGCGCGTACGGCGAGTCGGCGCCGTAGCCGAGCTTCTGCGCCTCGCGTCCGATGATGCCGCCCGGTTCGTCGTTGCGGCGCGAGATGCCGGTGTTGGCCTGCGTCTTCGCGAGATCGATCTTGTCCTGGCGGAGCTCCGGCTTGCGCAGGATCTCCACCCAGATCGGATAGACCGCGTCGAAGTCCTGCTTCAGAACGTCGAGATTCACGGTCGCGGAGTCGCCGCCGGCACCGGCTTCGACGCGCGCCGCGCGTGCATCGAGAAACTCATCGAGCTCATCGCCCGTCTTCGACGCCGTGCCGCCGGTGCGCCACGAACCGCTGTAGATGCCCATCATGCCGGCCTTGTCGGCCGGGACGTCGCGGTTGCCGCCGCGAATCGTCGCGCGGCCTTTGATCAGCGGCAGCTCGTGGTCTTCCTGCAGGAAGATCACCATGCCGTTCGGCAGCGCGATGCGTTTCGGCTGCGGAGTCGAGAACTTGCGGAGCGGCGGAGTCTTGATCTCGTCGACGCTCGTGACCTGTGCGATCGCCGTCGTTGCCGACATCGCCGCGAGCAACAGCACTGCACTCATTCCAAAACGTTTCACTGGGCGCCTCCCTTCGGCGCGGGCTTCGGGGCCGATTCGATTTTCGCGACGGTGCGGTTCGACTGCGTGAACGTCTCCGCGGCGACGCGCTTGACGTCGGCGGCGGTGACTTTGTCGATGCGCTCGACTTCGCGGAACAGCTCGCGCCAGTCGCCGTACAGTGTCTGATAGCTGGCCATGGCCAGCGCCAGATCGTCGTTGTCGGCGAGCCCGCGTACGAGCTGCGCCTTCACGCGCGTCTTCACCGACTGCAGTTCATCAGCCGGAACGTCTTCGGTCTTCAGTCGCTCGATCTCGATCTGCATCGCTGCTGCGATTTCGTCCGGCGTGTGACCCGGTGTCGTGACGCCGTAGAACGTGAACATGCTCGGATACTTCTCGCCGGGGAAGCCGTTGAAGCCGGCAGCGGCAGCGGCGATTTTCTTGTCGCGCACGAGCGCGCGATACAGACGGGACGTGCGGCCGCTCGAGGTGAGCATCGAGATGACGTCGTAGACCGCGCTGTCGGGATGCGTTGCGGCGGGGCGGTGATAGCCCTCGACGTACAGCGGCTGCGAAGCCTCGCGCAGGATGACCATCCGCTCCGCGATCTGCTTCGGCTCGACGGTGCGGAGCGTGTCGGGCTTTGGCGCTTTGGGTAAGCGTCCGAAGTACTTCTCGATCACCGGCCACGCTTCGGTGGGATTCACATCGCCGACGATGGCGATGACCATGTTCGACGGAACGTAGTGCTTTTTCGCGAATGCCAGCGCGTCGGTCGCGGAGAAGCTCTGCAGATCCGACGGCCAGCCGACGGTCGCGAAGCCGTACGGATGCGCGATGAACGCGGTGGCGAGGTACTGCTCGAGCAACCGTCCGAACGGACTGCTCTCGGTGCGCATGCGGCGCTCTTCCGTGACGACGTCGCGCTCTTTGTAGAACTGACGGAAGACAGGCTGGCGGAAGCGCTCCGACTCGAGGAACGCCCAGAGCTCGAAGCGATTCGACGGGAGCGAGAAGAAGTAACCCGTCTGATCCGACGACGTGAAGGCGTTCATGCCGACGCCGCCCGCGCGATCGACGACTTCCGAAAACTCGTCGCCCTTCGCATGCTTGTCGGCTTCGGCGATGGCGTCTTTCCACACCTTCTCGAGCTGCTGGACCTTCGCTTCATCGCGGCCGGTTTCAGCGCGGCGGGCCTGATCGTAGACGGCGTAGGTCTCTTCGACCTTTGCGAGTGCTGCACGCTCGGCGTCCCAGTTCGTGGTGCCGATGCGGTCCGAGCCTTTGAAGGCCATGTGCTCGAACATGTGCGCGAGGCCGGTGATCCCCGGGACCTCCTGCGCGGATCCTGTGTTGACCATCGTCGCGTACGTGAACACGGGCGCGTCATGGCGCTCGAGGATGATGACCGTGAGCCCGTTATCGAGCTGCCGCATCGACGTCCGTTTCTCGAACGAGGCGAGATCCTGCGCGGATGCGCCGGCGGCGACGAGCATCAGCAGGACGGCCAGCGACGTGAGTCTGCTGTGAACTGCTCTCATGAATTCCTCCTTGAAATGCCGCGGTATTGTATGCGCGGTACACTTTCGATCATGGTTACGAGCGCTGCACAAAACGTGGAGCAATATCTGGCTGAGCTGCCCGACGATCGCCGCGACGTCATGACGGCAATGCGGAAGCTCATCCGCCGGCATCTCCCGAAGGGCTACGTCGAGTCGATGACGTACGGCATGATCCTCTACGGCATCCCCCTCGAGACCTACCCGAACACCTACAACAACCAGCCCCTCGGCTACGTCGCGCTCGCCGCACAGAAGAACTACTACGCGCTCTACATGTTCGCGTACGCCGACGAAGCGGCAGTTGCAGAGATGCGCGCCGGCTTCCAGGCCGCGGGCAAGAAGCTCGACATGGGCAAGTCCTGCGTCCGCTTCCGCAAGCTCGACGATCTCGCGCTCGATGCCATCGGCACCGCCATCGCCAGTACACCGCCCGATCGCTTCATCGAGCTCTATGAAGCGGTGCGCGCTGAAACGAAAACGGCTGCAAAGAAGAAAAAATCCGCGTGACCGAGTTCTTCGACGTAGCCATCATTGGAGCGGGAGCGAGCGGGACGCTGACGGCTGTGCAGTTCGCGCGGCTGGCGCAGGGCAATGCGCGTGGCGCGCTCATCGATGCCGGCGCGCGCGCTGCTCGCGGGCTCGCGTACGGGACGCCCTATGGCGCGCATCTGTTGAATGTGCCCGCCGCGCGGATGAGCGCGCTGCCTGATGATCCCGAACATTTTCTGCGCTGGCTGCGCGGGCGTGATGCGAACGCGACCGCGGGAACGTTCGCGCCGCGTGCGATGTACGGCGATTACCTGGCGTCGTTGCTCGCCGATGAGGAGACGCACTCGCGCGTGACGCGAGTGGGCGGCACTGCGATCGGTTTGACGCGCGGTGAGACGTGGACCGTGCATCTTCATGACGGCCGCACGATCAACGCGCGTTCGGTCGTGCTCGCCCTCGGCAATCTGCCGCCCTCGGATCCGTTGCATTTCGACGAAGAACCGCCCGCGGAGTACGTGCGCGATCCGTGGGCTCCCGGCGCGGCAATCGGGCTCTCGCACGATGCACCTGTGTTGTTGATCGGCACCGGCCTGACCGCGATCGACATCGCGATGGCGCTGCGACAGGAAGGCCATCGCGGCACGATCTACATGCTCTCGCGCCACGCGCGATTGCCGCAGCCGCACGCGCCAGTCACGCCGCGTCGGCTGGCTGCGTTGCCCGCGGAGCTCGCATCGCCGCGCGGCGCGCTGCGCTGGGTGCGCGCGCAGGTCGAAGCAGGGGAGGCGTGGCGTGCGATCGTCGACAGCCTTCGTCCGCACACGGTCGCGATCTGGCGAGGCTGGTCGCTCGCGCAACGGCGTTCGTTTCTGCGGCACCTCAAGAATCTGTGGGACGTGCATCGCCATCGCGCGGCGCCGGAAGTGCTCGCGCGGTTGAGCGTGGACATTCTTCGCGGACGCGTCCTGCGCATCCGTCCCGGACTCATCGTCGAAACGAGCGAGCCGCGGACGCTCGAAGTCGCGCGTGTCATCAACTGCACCGGGCCCGCGTGCGACTACGCGCGACTCGATCTTCCGCTCGTCGTGCAGATGCGCCGCGCCGGATGGCTCGTTCCCGATCCCTTGCGACTCGGCATCGAGACCGCGGACGATGGCCGCCTCATCGGCGCCGATGGTCAACCTGTGGACGATCTCTTCACGCTCGGCCCATTGCGTCGTCCGGCGTTGTGGGAATCGACCGCGATTCCCGAGATTCGCCAGCAGGCCGCGGAGCTTGCGAAACTACTGGCGCGCTGACCTGGGCACGTTTCCCGGCGGAAACCCGAAGCTCATCCGGATCGCCGAATACTCCTCATCGACGCCACCATCACGCCTGCGAATGGTCAACGGCTTCTCGATGAGCGCTTCATAGGTCGCCGGAATGTCGTCCTTGCGCGACGCCGCGAAGAGCGTGATCAACGGCGTATCGCCATCTTTGAACACGATGTCGCGCCTGCGCACGAGCTTCAATCCCGCATCGTCGAGACCCTGCAATGCGCGATCGAGTTGCAGTGTCGGAAAGACGAACGCGAACAACCCACCCGGCGAAAGAATCCGTGCTGCGGCCTGCGCGTAATCCGCGACCGAACCACGCACTTCGATACGAGCCGGAACTGCCTGCGCGTGATCCGCTTTCGTCGCAGTGCCCGGAGGAAAGTACGGCGGCGAGCCGGTGACGAGATCGAACGGCTCTTCGTTCGCGAGAATCGTCTCGTCGCGCAGATCTCCCTGATAGAGCGTAAACCGCGAGGTGAGCCCATTGAACGCCATCGTCTTACGCGCGAGGCGGATCGACATCTCCTGCGCTTCCACCGTACAGAAGATCGCGCCCGGAAGGCGCCATGCCGAAATCAGCGCCACCGACCCGATGCCCGACCCGAGATCCGCCGCACGATCCACACGCGGCGCATGCGTCGTCCCGTACCACGCCGTCAACACGTCATCGGTCGAATAGCGATGGCCCTTCGCATACTGAAAAATCCGGAAATGCCCGCAGATGAAATCGAGCGACTCGCCCTCTCCCGGCGCGAGCCCGCCCGGAGGCACCGGACCCGGCCTCCTCCACCCACGATAGAAACGGGGATCATCCATTCGCGTAGAGTAAGCCACGCATGGCAAGTTCGAAGCTCGTCTGGACCTCCGACCCCCAGGAAGCAAAACGCCTCCGCGAATCCGGCAAACTCGAAACGCCGACCGATGCCGATGTCGCGAAACAAACAATCCGCGTGACGCTCGACAAAAAACGCCGCGCCGGCAAAACCGTGACCGTCGCCACCGGGTTTCAACACACCGCGGAGACGCTCGCTGCTGTCGCGCAGACGCTCAAGAAAAAATGTGGCAGCGGCGGGACCGCGCGAGACGCGGAGATCGAGATTCAGGGGGATCACCTGGCACGGGTGAAAGGGGAGTTGGAGAAGATGGGGTATCGGGTGAAGTAGGGGCTCTTCGTCGCCTGCCGATAGTTCTGAAGAATCGAGCTCCTGCGCGAAATTGCGGACGGTGAGGATCGCCAGCGGCGACTATCGATTCTCACCGACTGAACCGTCGTCTCAGCTCGGCTTTTGCCTCGCGATTCGAGATGCCCTCGCCGGCATCGATCTGCTTTGCCGCGGTGCGGACATCGGTGAGAAGCTCGATCTCCTCGACCATTTGCTCGTACTCCATTACGTCGAGTACGACTGCCGTCGAATGACCGCGCTGCGTGAGCACGAGCGGGCGGCGGCTGCTTTTCACATGCTCGATCAGCTCGGCCGCGTTTGCGCGAAACTCCGAAACGGGCCTGATGTCTCGATCCAATTTCACACGTCGCATCGTGTCTCCAGGTGTACGCCGGACTGTACGTCGCGATTCCATGTGCTACACCGTTGCGCTCGCCGGAATTGAAATACCATCACACAGGATGTTATTTAGATTCCACGAAGGTGAGTGATCTCGATTTGATCGGAAACGGGTGTGTCATGGCCATCGGCGGCAATGAGGACAAGCGCGTCGCGCGCACGTCGCTCCTGGCCGCGTTCATCGAGCGCGCAGGCGGGCACGACGCGCGGATCGTCATCGTTCCGTCCGCTTCGATGGCGCCGCGCGAACGCGCGCAGCGCTACATGAAGATCTTCAAGCGTTTCGGTGTGAAGGCCATTCATGCGGTCCATGCCGAGTCCGGCGTGACGAAGGAAGATCTCGCCGCGATTGGCAATGCCACCGGCATCTTCGTGACGGGCGGCGATCAGGTTCGTCTGATGGAAGCCCTGCGCGCCGCGAAAATCGTCGAGCCCATCCGCGACGCCGTTCGCAACGGCGCCGTGTATGCGGGAACGAGCGCGGGCGCCTCAGCCGTGAGCCGTCGCATGATCGCTTGCTCCACGCGGAAGAAGGGCACGGACATCGTCCTGTACGACGAGGGTCTCGGCCTCATTCCGGACGCAATCATCGATCAGCACTTCGGACAGCGCCGCCGTCTCAGCCGCCTCATCAGCGCGACGAACGCGCATCTGCTCACCGGCATCGGCATCGACGAGAATACGGCCATCGTCTGGAATCGCGATGGCCTGGTGACGGTGGAGGGCGCGGGCGAGGTCACGATCGTCGATCCCGATCATCGGATGGACGCGCACGCGAAGACGTACCGTCTCCAGGTGCTCACGCCGGGCGCGAGTTTCGTGGCGGACTGACGACGCGTTTCAACTCGAGCGTTTTCGCATCGAGCAGAAGCAGATCGGCGCGTTTTCCTTCCGCGATCTCACCAACATCGTGCAGCTTCAATACACGCGCGGGATTGCGTGTCGCCAGCGCAAACGCGTGCTCCAGCGACAGCACGCCTGAGTGCACGGCATCGACAATCTGTCCGAGCAACGCTCCCACGCGTCCGATCGGCGCATCCGTCGAGATCGTGAGCATCGCCCGATCGCCGTCGTACACACGCAGCCAGCGCACGAGATCCTCATCGACGACATCGAGATCGACCGTCACACCGCGCCGCGTCAAGTCGATCGCTTCGCGGAACAACTCTTCATTGCGAGTCACATGCGTCGGATGAATCGCCGTCGCAGGCACGCCGCGATCGAGCAACTCGCGCACGATCGACAACCGCTCCTGCAACTCGCCCGTGTGCAGATGAAGCACACCCGCCTTGCCCGTCAACGTTCCCGCCACATAGCAATCGCTGGCAAGTTGCGCGAGCGAGCGAGCATCGAAATGCACACCACGCCGATCCGCAATCGCAATCTCACCCGCGCCGACGATCTCTTCGATCAGTACGATGTCATCGCGCACGCTTCCCGTCAGCGACCGCGCGTCATACCCGCCGGTCCACATGAGCGCGTTCAATCCCTCATCGCGCAGCGCCTTCACTTTCGCGAGCAACGACGGCAAGGTTTTCGTCGTCGTATCGGTGCCGAGCAATCCAGCGACAGTCGTCGTTCCAGCTGCGAGCAGTTCCTGCGCACTGATCCCCGGAGTCGCAGACGCGAATCCCTGCTCGCCACTTCCGCCGATCAGATGAATGTGCGCATCGATCAATCCCGGCACGACGATGCAACCGCTCGCATCGATGACCTCGGGATCGAGCGCGCGCAACGACGACGCGGACACGTCGCCGATCTTCTCGATGCGCCCACCCGCAACCACGATGTTCGCCTTGCCGCGTGGCGACGGCGTGTAAACGTCGCCGTTCTCAATGATCAGCATGGCCATTCTGTTTGCGCAGGCTCTCGACGTACTCCGCGGCAATCGCAGGCTTATCCGCGATGTACACGATGAGATCCCCCGGCGCCGCCTCCGACACCGCAAGCGTGATCGCATCGAGCTCCGCATGACGATGCGTGATCTTGTCTTCCGCGAGTCCGCCCGCGAGCAGTCCTTCGCGCAACACGCCCGCGACTTCACCAGGCTGTCGTCCGCGCAGATCGAAATCGTCGCGCAGGATCACGCGATCGAAATTGCTGCCGACGATGCGCGCCGCTTCATGGATGTCTTCATTGCGGCGATCGCCCGGCAATCCGAGGACGCACACGAGGCGCGTGCGGCGCAGCGCGGTAGCGAGCTCACTCATCGCCGCGAGACCGTGCGGGTTGTGCGCGTAATCGATCATCACGCGGAAGCCATCGAAGTCGACGAAATTGAGGCGTCCCGGAGTCGTCGTCGCGGACTGGAAGAATGACTGCAGTCCCGGAACGATGTCAGTGATGTGAATCCCTGTCGCGAACGACGCGAGCACCGCCGCGAGCGCGTTCGCGATGTTGAATCGCGCCTTGCCGCCGAACGAGATCGGCACGTGGCGATCCTCACAAAGCGGTACGCGCAGTCCGTTCTCGTACAGCATCAGCCAGCCGTTCTCGAGTGTGGCGCCGAGGCCGTTGGCGGAGACGTGTTCGCGGAACATTTTGTTGTTCGGATCGAGCGAGAAGTAGCCGAGTTTGCACTCCGTGTATTCGCGCATCAGCGGCGTCATCGCATCCTCGGCATTGAGGATCGCGTAGCCATCCTTGTTCACGCGCTCGAGCGTCACGGCCTTCACGCGCGCGAGATCTTCGAGCGTGTTCACGTCGCGGATGCCGAGGTGATCGGCGGCGATGTTCGTGACGATCGCGGCGTTCGACCAGTCGTAGCCGACACCGGCGCGCAGGATTCCGCCGCGCGCGGTTTCGAGCACTGCGAAATCGACCGCGGGATCGCGAAGGACGACCTGCGCGCTGTTCGGGCCGGTCGTGTCGCCCTTCTGCACGAGCTGATTGCGGATGTAGATGCCGTCGCTCGTCGTCAGACCGACGACCTGTCCGGCCATCTTCGCGATGTGCGCGCAGAGCCGCGCCGTTGTCGTTTTGCCGTTCGTTCCGGTGATCGTGATGATCGGGATGCGCGACTGCGTTCCGGGCGGGAAGAGCATGTCGATCACTGCTTCGCCGACCGGCCGCGATTTGCCTTCGGTCGGCGCGAGATGCATGCGGAACCCCGGCGCGGCGTTGACTTCGACGATGCCGCCGCCGTTCTCCGCGATCGGCGTCTCGACGTCCGGTGCCACAACGTCGATGCCGGCGATGTCGAGTCCGACGAGCTGCGAGATCCGCTCGGCGAGCTCGATGTTCGCGGGATGCACACGATCGGTCACGTCGATCGACGTCCCGCCCGTCGAGAGATTCGCGGTCGTCTTCAACGGCACGACCTGTCCAGCCTCGGGCACGCTTTCGACCGTCATCCCGCGCATTGCGAGCAATCGTTCGGTCGCGTTGTCGAGCGTGATCTTCGTCAGCACCTTCTCGTGACCTTCGCCACGGCGCGGGTCCTGATTCGCGATGTCCGCGAGTTGCGAGATCGTGTGCGTGCCGTCGCCGATGACGTGCGCGGGAACGCGCTCCGCCGCGGCGATGAATTTGTGATTGATGACGAGCAGTCGGAAGTCGCGGCCGTGGAGGAAGCGCTCGACGACGACACTCGTGCGGTATTGCTTGGCGTCCTCGAATGCAACGCGCAGCTCTTCTTCGTTGTGGATGTTCGTGACGATGCCGCGGCCGTGTGACGCATCGAGCGGCTTCACGACGACCGGCCATCCGATGCGATTGGCGATGCGGATTGCCTGATCGAGATGTCGCGTGGAATCGCCGCGCGGCACAGGCACGCCGTGAAACCCGAGAATCGTTTTCGTCGTGTCTTTGTCGCCGGCGATCTCGACGCCCATGTACTTCGTGGTCGACGCGATCGTGGCCTGAATTTTCTTCGCGTTGGCGCCGTAGCCGAGCTGGACGAGATTGAGATCGTCGAGGCGGATGTACGGGATGTTGCGCGCCGCCGCGACGTCGACGATCGAGCGCGTCGAGGGTCCGAGCGAGCTGCGCTCGTACTGGCGCCGCAGCTCGGAGATGTGCTCGTCGATCGCAAACGTTTCGCCCGCGATCAGCGTCTCGAGCAGCTCGATGGCGAGCTCACCGGCGAGGATGCCGGTCTCGCGCTCTTCGCACTCGTACACGACGCTGTAGACACCCGGTGCTCCGGCACCACGCGCGCGGCCGAAGCCGACTTCGATGCCTGCGAGCGACTGCAGTTCGAGCGAGACGTGCTCCATGACGTGCCCGAGCCAAGTGCCTTCCTCGAGCCGCGTGAAGAACCCGCCACGCACTCCCTCGGAACATCGATGCTCGATGAGCGTCGGGATGAGCGACTTGAGCGTGTCCGTGAAGCCGTCGATCGTATTCGTCGGCCGTTCTTCGAACGGACCGATGTCGATCTTCCACTTGATGCACGGGCGGTGCGCGTAGAGATTCGGCCCCATCAGCGCCAGACGTTCGAGCACCTGGATGCGAAAGCGATCTTGTTCTGTCATGGTGATTTGACCGCAGTTTTAGCACACGCGCGTCGCAAACGCTTCGCGTAAACTCGTCGGCGAATTCGGAGGAACTGAATGCCCGGCTACTACATGAGCGAAGACCTCGCGCGCTTCGGGGAAATCTCGAAGGCCAATCCGAAAGGATGGGACGCGTTTCTGAACTGGTACACGGCCACGATGGCGCCCGGCGCGCTCGATGAGAAGACGAAGAAGCTCATCGCGCTCGCGGTGGCGTACGCGATTCAGGAGCCGTATTGCATCGATTCGTATTCGTCCGCGTGCAGCGACGCAGGCGTGTCACCGGAAGAAATGGCGGAAGCGGTGGGCGTGGCGGCGGTGATTCGCGGCGGCGGCACGATCGCGCACTGGGCGCAGTCCTGTAACGCCATCGCACGCAAGGAAGTCTGATGCGCGTGCTCGTCATCGGCGCGGGGCCGATGGGAATTGCCGCGGCGATCGGAGCCGCGGATCGCGGCGCTGAGGTGACGGTGCTGGAGCGGGGCGAGGTCGGCGCGTCGTTGCGCACATGGGGCGCGACGCGGTTCTTCTCTCCGCTGCACATGAATGTCTCGGCGCGCATGCGCGAGCTTCTCGGCGACGCAATGCCGGATGAAAATTCGCTGCTCACTGGCGCGGAGTACGCGGATCGCGTGTTGCTGCCGTTGGTCGAGGGCGAGCCGTTGCGCGGACGCGTTCATACGGGACGCACGGTCGTGGCAGTGGGACGGCGCGGACTCACGCGTACGGACTACGCGGGACACCCACTACGCGCCGAACGTTCCTTCCGTGTCTTGTGCGAAGACGATGAATCGTTCGACGCGGACGTCGTGCTCGACGCGAGCGGCGGGTTGATCGTGCCGCGTCCGATGGGCTACGGCGGTTTACCGCCGCGCGGCGAATCGCAATTGGCGCGGCGTCCGATCCGCACGCTGGGCGAGCTGCCGTCGCGGATTGACGAACTGCGCGGCAAGCGCGTGCTCGTCATTGGCGACGGACATTCGGCTGCGAACGCGATCGGGTTTCTAGCGGCACTCGCAGCCGAGACGCCGTCGACGCGGGTGGTTTGGGTGACGCGTGCGGCGAATCGGCGGCCTTGCGAAGAAGTGCCGAACGATCCGTTGCCGGAGCGTCGCGCCGTCGTCGATCTCGCAAACGCGCTCGCGGAGAATCCGCCCGAGTTTCTGCGCGTCGAGCGTCGCGCCATGATCGAGAGCGTCGCGCAGAACAACGGACATGTCGTCATTACGCTCACCGGCGGACGTGTTGTGGATGCCGATGCGATTGCGGCGTTCACCGGCTATCGCCCCGATGCGCGTTTTCTCTCCGAGCTCACGGTGGAAACGTCGCCGGTGACGGAAGGGGGAGCGCGTTTGTACCGCGCGATCTCGTGTATTACGGATTGTTTGTCGGTGCCCGCGGTGAAGCCCGAGGATCTGCAGTCGGGGGAGCCCGGATTCTTCTTTGTGGGCTCGCGGAGTTATGGGCGCTCGAATGGCTTTCTGTTGCGCACGGGATTGATGCAGTTGGAGACGATTCTCGGGAGTTTGTAAGCGGCCTTACTCTTTGCTGCCGCTGCGAGGCGGGACTGCCTCCTGTGCGAGCTCGGC
>DASYLL010000202.1:0-26283 GCA_036009605.1 Thermoanaerobaculia bacterium
GAGCTTCCGCAGCGACTTCGTGCCGGACGAGAACGATTCGGCCGCGACCATCGCCGCTCGAGTCGCAAGCTTCGGCATCCTCACCGCACACGGAAAACGTGGCCGTGCGTTCATCGAGGCCGACGTCGAATATCTGCAATCGCTCGCGAACATCCTCGCGGACGCGATGGAGCGCGAACGTTCCGAACAGGAGCTCGACGCCTCGCGCGAGCGCTATCGCGACGTCGTCGAAGGCGCGTCGGAAGTCATCTTCACGATGTCGCCGGATGGACGGTTTCTCTCGCTCAATGCCGCGTTCGAACAAACCACCGGCTGGCCGGTGAACGACTGGATCGGCAGACATGGCTTCGATCTCCTCGATCCCTCCGATCTCGATCGCGTCCGCGAGCGCTTCATCCGCATCGTCGAGCATGGAGAGCCGATGGCCGCCGAGTTGCGCATCAAGGGCAAGCACGGCGATGTGCTGCTCGACATCACGTCATTCGCGAAACTCGAGAACGGCCGCACGCGGACTGTCTACGGATTCGCGCGCGACGTCACGGAAGCGCGTCGCGCGGAGAACGAGCACCGAAACCTCACGCGCAGCCTGCAGCTTCTCCTCGAATCGACCGTCGAAGGAATCATCACCATCGATCGCGAGGGCCGCTGCACGCTCTCGAACAACGCCGCCGCGCAAATCCTCGGCCGCTCCGCACGGGAGATGGACGAAACGCTGCACGCGCTGCTGCACGGCGTTCATTGCCGCGAAGGCGCGAGCTGTCCGATCGCACGCCTGGCGATGAGCGACGAAGTGCACTCCATCAACAAAGACACTGCCTGGCGCAGCGACGGCACGAGCGTCCCCATCGAGTATTCGGCCGCGCCGATCATCGATGGCGGCGTGCACGTTGGCGTCGTCATCACCTTCAGTGACATCAGCGAGCGACGCAAGCTCGAGGTCAAGCTCGAACAGGCCGATCGCCTCACCAGCCTCGGGCGCATGGCCGCCACGATCGCGCACGAGTTCAACAACGTGCTGATGGGCATCTCGCCGTTCGTCGAAGTGATCCGCCGCGGCAAGAACCTCGAGACCTCGCTCGATCACATCGCCCGCGCGGTGAAACGCGGCAAGCGCATCACGGAAGAAATCCTGCGATTCACGCGTCACGCGCAACCGCAGCGCACGACGTTCGTGGTCGCGCCGTGGATGGAGAGCATCGTCCTCGAAGCAACCTCCCTCATGCCGTCGTACTGCAGCATCGAGACGTCCATCGTGGCGCCCGAGCTCCTCATCGACGGCGACGCGAATCAGCTGCAGCAGATCTTCACGAATCTGATCCTCAACGCGCGCGACGCGATGCCGCACGGCGGCAAGCTCACCATCGAAGTAGTGCGTGAGCAGCCGAATGCGAGGATGCCGTTCGGTGTCGTTGCGCGACCGGAGCGCTTCGCGCATTGCATCGTGCGCGACACCGGCGTGGGCATGCCGCCCGAGACGCTGCGCCACATCTACGAGCCGCTCTTCACCACCAAGAAAAGCGGCACCGGCCTCGGTCTCGCGGTCGCCCATCAGGTCGTGCAACGCCACGGCGGCGACATCTTCGTGGAGAGCACCGTCGGCGTCGGAACGACGTTCCACATCTTTCTGCCGCTGGCCGAGGATTCCGCGACGGCGACGGCAGCGGTGGAACACGCGATCGCCAGCATCGGCGTGGGCCGTCACGTGCTGCTCGTCGAAGATGATCACTCGGTCGCGATGGGCCTGATGTCGCTGCTCGAGCTCGAAGGACTGCGCGTCGACATCGCCGAAACCGGCGCCGAGGCCATCCTCGCGCTCGAGCGCTTCACGCCCGACGTCGTCGTGCTCGATGTCGGACTGCCCGACATGGAAGGCACGGTGGTCTACACGGCCATCGCCAAGAAGCAGCCGCTGATGCCGGTGATCTTCTCGACCGGCCACGCCGATCGCGCACTCATCGACGGGCTGCTCGAACAGCCAAACGTCGCGTATCTGCTGAAGCCGTACACGAGCGCCGTGCTGCTGCGCACGATCCAGGAAGTCCTGCCTAATTGACGGACAGCTGACCAGCTGTCCGTCATCCCACGCGCCAGCGAGGGATCTGGCGGGCGGGACGCACACCGTCCATTCAATCAACCTCGTCGGCTGGGAACCCGTCTTGCACCTCGCCCCCTCCGGCGATGACGATCACCTGTGCCGATTGCGGCCGCACGCAGACGATCCCTCCCCTCCCCCCACGCGCGACCGCCGTGTGCCATCGCTGCGGGCGCGTGCTCGATCGCCGCTCCGTCTCCGGACTCGACTTCACGCTCGCGGCCGCCGCGGCGATGTTCGTCCTGCTGCCGCCCGCGGTGTTCCTGCCGCTGATGCACTCGACGTTTCGCAACCTTCTCTTCGAAGAAAGCCGTCTCGTCTCCAGCGTGCCCGTCATCTACAGCGAAGTGTGGTTCCCGTTCGCGTTCGGCTTCCTCTTCTTCGCATTTCTCTTTCCCGCACTGCGGGCGTTCTTTCTCGTCCTCGTCCTTGGATCGATCCGCTGGGGTTGGCGGCTTCCGCAGCGCGGCCGCATCTTCCGATGGAGCCAGGAGCTGCGCTTCTGGAGCATGACCGACGTCGTCGTGATCGCCGGAATCGTCGCGTACGTCCGCGCGGCCGTTCCCGCGCAAGTCCAGATTCAGGCCGGCGCGTGGTGCTATCTCGCGGTCGCGCTGCTCGCGTTCCTTGCCGATCGCTCTCTCGATCGACGCGCAATCTGGAACGCGATCTGGCCGGATGCCGCGTCGGTTCCTGCGGGACAACGCGTGCCTTCCTGTGATGCATGTGAGCTCGCTGCGCCATCGCGACAATCAGGCGATCCCTGCCCGCGTTGCGGCGCGACGCTCGATCGCAACGTCGCAAAGCGCTTCGCTCCTGCACTCGCCGCGATCGCTGCAGCGATTCCGCTCTGCCTGCCCGCGTATTCGTTCTCGGTGATGGTGAACGATCAACTCACGGCGGTTCTCGAGCACACGATCATCGGCACGATCCAATTGCTCGCCGATCACGGCTTCTGGCAGGGCAGCGTCGTCATCCTCGTCGCCGGAATCGTCATCCCGATCGTCGAGCTCCTCGGCATGATCTGGCTGCTCGCGCGCGTGCGCTTCCCGAATCGTCACGGCCTCGTGTTGCGCACGCGCACGTACCGCCTCATGCACAAGTTGATGCGCTGGCCGATGATCATTCCGTTCATCGCCGCGATCGCGGCACCGATCGTCGATTTCCGGGGAATCGACGACATCGTGGCGGGGCCCGGCGCGACGCCGCTGTTCGCGCTCATCGCTCTGATCATGCTCGCCATGCGGCTCTTCGAGCCACGACTCATGTGGAAGACCGCGGGGGAAACCGGATGAGTGAGTACGACCAGAAAACAGACGCGGCCGAGGCTCGCGTGCAGGTGGCGCGGTGGTCGCCGTGGGTGTGGATCGTTCCGGTCGTGGCGATCTTCTTCGTCGGATACCTCGTCGTGCGCTACGGATTCTTCGGCGGCGGCGACATCACCGTGCGCTTCGTCGAAGCGCGTGGACTCGATCGCTATTCGCCCGTGCGATTCCGCGGCGCGAAAGTCGGCACCGTGCAGAAGATCACGGTCGACGAGAAGCTGAACGAAGTCGTCGTGCGCATCACGCTCGACGCGTCGATGAATCACGCGCTGCGCAAAGGCACGCGCTTCTGGATTGTCGAGCCGGGGATCGAGGGCGGCGGCATTGGCGGCCTGCTCGCCGGAACGTACGTCGGCATCGCACCCGGCGAAGGCGACGAAGCGCGCGAGTTTGTCGGACAGGAGTACGCGCCCGTGCTCGCCGCGCCCGAGGCAGGGAAAACGTTCATTCTCGAAGGTCACGGCGTCGGCGCGCTGGCGGTCGGCTCACCCGTGCAATTCGAAGGAATCCGCGTCGGACGCGTCCTCGGCGCCGCCTACGACGAACGCAGCACAAAGATGTCCGTCCACGTATTCGTCGTGCAGCGGTTCGCAAATCACGTCCGCCAATCAACGCGATTCTTCCGCGGCGGCGGGCTCAATATCTCGCTCGACGGCGGTGGAGTATCGGTTGGCGATGCTTCGCTCACGTCACTCTTGAATTCGCCCGTTTCGTTCTACACGCCGGAAGTCATGGCGGGTGCGGCGGTTGCCGAGGGAGCTCGATTCGAGCTCTATGACTCGCGCCCTGCTGCCATTGCAGCGGCGGACGGACCGCATCTCACGTATCTGACGTACTTCCCCGGACCGATCGGCGGATTGAAACCCGGCACGCCGGTCCAGATGAAGGGCATGCAGGTCGGTCGCGTGCGCGAAGTGCGACTGCGCTATCTCGCCGACAGTGCAACGCTGCAGACACCGGTGACACTGGAGATCGATCCGCGACTGCTCGAGTTCCAGGTCACGGATGCGACAACGCGCGCGGAACTGCGCGCCACAATGAATGACGCGCTCGGGAAACTCGTGCAGAAAGGCATGCGCGCGTCGCTGGCGACGAGTCTCGTATTGCCCGGCGCAAGCGCGGTCAATCTCGACATCATGGCGAAACCGGGAGCCGGACGACTCGTCACCACGACCGATCCGCCGATCATTCCAGCCGCTGCGGCCGACAACGGACTCGCCGGCGCAATGGAGTCGATCACAGAAGTCGCAAATACGATTCGCGGATTGCCGCTGAATGAGATTGCCGGTCACATTCGCAGCACGACGCAACGCCTCGATGCCCTCGTCAATGACCCGGCGCTCGATCAAAGCCTGCAGCGCCTCAATCGCTCGCTGGCCGAAATCGAAAAAGTCGCGACGACGGCTGGCGACAACATCGATCCCCTCGTCGAAAGCCTCCGCAATACCGCCTCGGCAGCAGAAGCCGCTGCAAAGAGAGCCGAACAGATTCTCGGCAGCTCGCAAAAACAGGGCTACGACGTCGGAGAGCTCATCCGCGAATTGACGCGCGCGGCGGAATCGGTTCGCGCACTGTCTCAATACCTCAGTGAAAATCCCGACGCTCTGCTCAAGGGGAGGAGCGACAAATGATCCGGCGAACCGTCCCCATCCTCGCGGTCATGCTGCTGTCCGGCTGCGGATTCCTTTCACGAAAAGAAAATCACTTCTATTCGCTCGACACCATCCCGCGAGCCGCCGAAGCGCGTGCGTTGAGCGGCACGCCCATCGCCATCGACGCCATCGAGCTCCCGCCCGGAATCGACCGCCGCGAAATCGTCGTCCGCGGCGCCGATCTCAAACTCGAAATGCGCGGCACGCAACAATGGGCCTCCCCCATTGAAGAGATGGTCATGCACACGCTCGCCTTCGATCTCGCGAATCGCCTGCCGGAAGGAATGATCATCCTCCCCGGCCAGGTCCGCTCCGCCGCGACGACGCGCTCGATCTCCGTCGTCTTCGAAGACCTCGCCGCCGGCGCTGACCGTGTCTTCATCCTCGACGCGCGCTGGACGCTCACCGATCCCGGTGTCGCCCCCGTAACGCATCACGAACGCATTACGATCGACATGGCCTCGCTGGACAGCGCCGTCATCGCGGCGGCAATGAGTCAGGCCCTCGGTACACTCGCGGAACGCATGACTGCTGCGCTCTGATTAGGGCGATGACGACCGTTGCTACCCAATCGAGCAGCAGGCGCATGGACGTCAATACTCTCGCACGACTGGGAATATTCGGCGTTGCGTGTGCTTGTCATCCCGAGCGTAGCAAGGGACCTGGGTGGGCGGTGCGAAAGGCACGACATTTCGTGCCCCACCCGCCCAGGTCCCTCGCTCGACGCTCGGGATGACAGTACGGCTCGCCTCTACAAGACCGGCGACCTCGCCCGCTATCGCGCGGACGGCGCCATCGACTTCATCGGCCGCCTCGACAACCAGGTCAAGATCCGCGGCTTCCGCGTCGAGCCCGGCGAGATCGAAGCCGCGCTTCTCGCGCATCCCTACCTGCGCGAAGTCACCGTGCAGTTCTCCTCGGAGCTCATCGCGTACTTCGTCGCCGAAGAAGGCCGCCGCCCGAACGTCAGCGAGCTGCGCGAATGGCTCGGCGAGCGCCTGCCCGCGTACATGATCCCCGCGCACTGGATCGAGCTGCCGTCGCTCCCGCTGAACGCCAGCGGCAAGATCGATCGACGCGCTTTGCCCGCACCCGGCGCCGATCGCCCCGAGCTTTCCGTCGCGTATGCCGAACCGCGCAATGACGTCGAATCGACGCTCGCCTCGATCTGGCAGCAACTGCTCAAGCTCGACAAAGTCGGGCGCTCCGACAACTTCTTCGAGCTCGGCGGACACTCATTGCTCGCCACGCAAGTCGTCTCACGTTTGCGCGACGCGTTCGGTGTCGAAGTCCCGGTGCGCCTGCTCTTCGAGCGCCCCACCATCGCCGCGATGGCCGAGGCACTCAGTCACGGTAAATCACAACCCGCCGCGACCGAGAACATCGTGCGCCACGAGTCCTCGGGACCGTGCCCGCTCTCGTTCTGTCAGGAGCGTCTCTGGTTCCTCGATCAACTCGATCCCGGCACGCCGCTCTTCAACATCCACGACGTCATCCACTTCGCAGGCGCGTTCGATCATGACGCACTCGAAGCCGCGCTCTCCGAAGTCGTCGCGAGACACGAAACGCTGCGCACGACGTTCGCCTCCGTCGATGGCGTGCCGGTGCAGATCGTCGGCACCGCCGAATTTGTGCACATCCCGATCACCGAGGTCGAAGACGAATACGACGTCGCAAACTGGTCCGACATCGAATCGCAGGAGCCGTTCGATCTCACGACCGGCCCGCTCTTCCGCGCGCGCGTCATCAAACTCGCGGACGACGATCATCGCCTGCTGCTCACGCTCCATCACATCGTCGCCGACGGCTGGTCGCTCGCCATCCTCCGTCGAGAGATCGAGACGCTCTACACCGCGCCAGCATCGTTAGAAGAGCTGCCCGTGCAGTACACCGATTTCTCGCTCTGGCAGCGCAACCGCGTCAACTCCGGCGCGCTCAGCGAACAACTCGAGTTCTGGCAGCGCCATCTCGCGAATCTCCCGCCTGCCCTCGAGCTGCCGCTCGACCGCCCACGCCCGCTCCTCGAATCCTCCCTCGGCGCCCGACAGACCCTGCAAGTCCCCGAATCGGTCGTCGCCGCGCTGCGCGATCTCTGCAAACAAAAGCAGGTCACGACGTTCATGCTGATGCTGGCCGCGTTCAAGCTGTTGATCCATCGATATACCGGCCAGACCGATCTCCTCATCGGCTGTCCCGTCGCGGGACGCACGCGCGCGGAGATCGAGAACCTCATCGGCTTCTTCCTCAACACGCTGGCACTGCGCACCGACGTCTCCGGCAATCCCACGTTCCACGAATTGCTCGACCGCATTCGCGAAACGACGCTCGACACGTTCGCCAATCAGGACGTGCCGTACGAAAAACTCGCGCAGACGAAACTCTTCCACCTCTTCTTCAACGTCATCAACTTCGACGTCGCCGGCGCGCCCACGGAAGAGTCATCCGAGCCCACGCCATCGCGATCGATCTTCGATCTCACGCTCTACGTCTTCGACCAACCCGACGGCCTCCTGCTCGAAGCCGTCTACCGCACCGATCTCTACGAAGCGTCCACGATCCGCCGCCTGTTGCAGCATCTCGAAACGATCCTCGAGACCGTCGCGAAGACGCCGGAACTTCACCTTTCGCGATTTGCACTGACCCCTCATCCGCCTTCGGCACCTTCTCCCCTCGCCGAGGGGAGAAGGCCGAGCCAACATCAGCCTTCTCCCCTTGTGAAAGGGGAGAAGGTGCCGAAGGCGGATGAGGGGAGCATCCCCCAACTTTTCGAAGAAACCGCCCGCCGCCGCGCCCGACACATCGCCATCCGCTCACGCCATCACACCTGGACCTACGCCGCGCTCCAGCGCCGCGCCCGAATCATCGCCACGAATCTCGTCACCCGTGGCATCACCCCCGGCGATCGCGTCGCCCTCCTCTTCGAACACGACGCCCCGATGCTCGCCGCCATCCTCGGCACGCTGCAAGCCGGCGGCGTCTACGTCCCGATCGACCCAACGTTCCCCGCCGATCGCATCAAACACATCGTCTCCGACGCCGACGCAACGTTGATCCTCGCCGACACCATCAACTTCGAAACAGCCATCGCGACAAAACGCCCAGCCATCAACATCGACGAGCTCTCAGCATCAGACGCACAACTCCCAACCATCACCCCCGACGCCCACGCCTACATCCTGTACACCTCCGGCTCCACCGGCCAACCAAAAGGCGTCCTGCAGAACCATCGCAACGTCCTGCATCACATCCGCACATACACGAACGCATTGCGCATCCAGCCGCGCGATCACCTCTCGCTCATCGCCGCGTACGGATTCGACGCCGCCGTCATGGACATCTTCGGCGCGCTCCTCAATGGCGCAACACTCCACCCGATCGACGTGAAATCCGAATCACCCGAATCACTCGCGCGACTCTTGGACGACAACGCGATCACGATCTATCACTCCACCGCGACCGTCTATCGCTACCTCCTCGGCAACAACCCAAGCCATCGCTTCAACACCATCCGCACCGTCGTCCTCGGCGGCGAAGAAGTCTTCCGCCGCGACTTCGATCTCTTCCGCACGCACTTCTCCGAACACGCGATCTTCATCAACGGCCTCGGCCCGACGGAGTCGACCCTCGCGCTGCAATACGTGATGGACCATGAGACTGAGCTGCCGCGCAACGCCGTCCCCGTCGGCTATCCCGTGCCCGGCACGGAAGTCCTGTTGCTCGACGACTCCGGCCACCCCGTCGAAGGCTGCGGCACCGGCGAGCTCGCCTTCCGCGCCCGCCACCTCGCCCTCGGCTACTGGCGCCGTCCCCAACTCACCGCGCAAGCTTTCTCGACGCACAACGGCGACGCATCGCTGCGCACGTACCGCACCGGCGATCTCGCGCGCCTCCTCCCCGACGGCCGCTTCGAGTTCCTCGGACGCAAAGATCGCCAACTGAAAATGCGCGGCGTCCGCATCGAGCTCGGCGAAGTCGAAGCGCGCCTGCTCGAACACGACGCCATCCGCGAAGCGCTCGTTCACGTCTTCGAGCCGACGACAGGCGATCGTCGCCTCGCGGCCTACTACGTCCCGCGCAACGGCGACACGCCTGCACCCGCCGATCTGCGCGCCTTCCTGCGCGAGCGCCTTCCCGATGTCATGGTTCCATCGGCGTTCGTCAGCCTCGCCTCACTCCCGCTTCTGCCGAACGGCAAAATCGATCGCGACTCCCTTCCCAAACCGGACTTGTCGCGCCTCGAATCGACTGCTACGTTCGTAGCACCAACGACGCCCGTCGAAATGCTCGTCGCGTCGATCTGGTCGTCGCTCCTCCGCGTCCCGCGAATCAGCGTCACCGACAACTTCTTCGATCTCGGCGGCCATTCACTCCTGGCCACGCAACTCGCCGCGCGCGTCCGATCGACATTCCACGTCGACCTCCCCTTGCGCGAGATCTTCAAGACGCCGACGCTCAGCGCGCTGGCCGCGCTCATCGACGCGTCGTCAACGCCGCACGTTGTGGCAACGCCATCGATCGCGAAGACCGCGCGAGAAAACTATCGCGTTACCGTCACGCACACCGGCGATCTGATCCTGCCGCACGCACTGACGATCGCACACGCGTCGGAACTGCCGACAGCGAGCGCCGCGCCTATGCTCGCGCCGCCGCAACCGCAGCAACGTACTGCCGCGCTTTCTCCGTAATCGCGGCTGCGTCGCCGCGACGAAGCGCGCCGAGGTCGACGAGATCGGCGCCGATGCCGAGCGCGATCGCGCCTGCGCGAATGAAATCGGCGGCGTTGCTCAGCGACACGCCGCCGGTCGGCAATAATTCGACCTGCGGCAACGGCGCCTTGATCGACTTGAGATACGTCGCGCCGCCGACCGCATTCGCGGGAAACACCTTCACCGCATTCGCGCCGGCTTTCCACGCGGTCAGAATCTCGGTTGGAGTCAACGCACCTGCGAACACAGGGACGCCAAGACGGCGACAGAGATCGATCGTGGGGATGTCCAGCGCGGGACTGACGATGAACTTCGCGCCAGCGTCGATGCAGGCTTGCGCCGATTCCGCGTCGAGCACCGTTCCCGCGCCGATGATCGCGTCGTCGCCGATTTTCTTCGACAGCTCCGCGATGATCTGCACGGCGCCGGGCACGGTGAGCGTGATCTCGAGGATCGGAATCCCGCCCGCGCGGATCGCCTCCGCCGCATCGATCGCCTCGGCCGCCGACGTCGCGCGCACCACCGGCACGATCCCCACTTCGCGAATCCGTTCAACGACTGACACGCGCCGTCCCTCCCTTCATCACGCGCTCGACTTCCGCAAGCGTGGCCATGCTCGTGTCGCCGGGCGTCGTCATCGCCAGCGCGCCGTGCGCGGCGCCGCATTCGACCGCCCACGCCGGACCGCGATACGCGAGAAAGCCGTAGATCAACCCCGACGCGAACGAATCGCCGCCGCCGACGCGATCGAGGATCTCGAGATCTGGCCGCTGCTTCGCTTCGTGAAACTCACCGTCGCACCACGCGATCGCGCCCCAGTCGTTGCGCGTCGCCGTGTGTGCCACGCGCAACGTCGTCGCCACGACGTGGAGGTTGGGATAGTCCGCACGCACGCGGCCGATCATCTGTTGAAACGCATCGGTCGGAAGCGCGCCGAGATGCTCGTCGACACCATCGGTGCGGTATCCGAGGGCGACGTCGAAGTCTTCCTCGTTGCCGAAGAGGACGTCGACGAGACCGACGAGCTCGCGATTGACGGCGCGCGCTTTTTCTGCGCCGCCAATGCCCTTCCAGAGAGAAGGGCGGTAATTCAGATCGTAGGAAACGATCACACCGTGTTTGCGCGCGACCTGCATCGCTTCGCGCGCGACTTCGGGCGTCGTTTCGGAGAGCGCGGCGAAAATGCCGCCGGTGTGAAACCAGCGCGCACCGTCCTGCGCGAAGAGTTTTTCCCAATCGACGTCGCCGGGTCTCAGTTGCGACACGGCGGTATGTCCGCGATCGGAGCAGCCCAGTGCCGCGCGCACGCCGAAACCGCGTTCCGTGAAATTGAGACCGTTGCGCGCGCGTCGGCCGACACCGTCGTCATCGACCCATCGCAGATACGACAGATCACAGCCGCCCTGCAGCATGAGATCTTCAATGAGACGACCGACGGGATTGTCGACGAGCGCGGTCACGATCGCGGTGCGTTGGCCGAAGCAACGACGCAACCCGCGCGCGACGTTGTATTCGCCGCCGCCTTCCCACGCCTGAAACGTGCGCGCGGTCGCAATGCGGCCGTCGCCGGGATCGAGGCGCAGCATCACTTCGCCGAGGCTGACGAGATCGAAGCGGCAATCTCCGGCGGGCTTGATCGTCAACGCCATCGATCTACTTCCTCGACGCTTCGAGACCCGAGCCGCCCTGCGCGTATTCGGGCTGCACATTGACGACGCCGAACTGCCGATCGTCCCCTTCACGCACCGCGGCCATCATCCACAGGAAATTGATCGTGCCGCCGGGAGCGGAAACGTTCGGGTGATAGCCCTGTGGCATCAGCACGCAATCGCCTTCGCGCACGACGGCGACGAGCTCGGGATTGCGCGGATCGTTGTAGACGAGCTGAATGCCCCAGCCCGGATCGGGCATGTCGATGTAGAGATATGCCTCTTCGGCGAGACGCGCGTGCTCGTGCGGCGGCCAGGAAGTCCAGTTGCCGGGGCGACTGAACGTGACGCCGGCCATGATGCGTCCGGCCTGCACGTTCTTGCCGATGAGCACATTGAGATCGCGCTCCGCGGATGCGCTGCCAGTCCGAAAATGTAACGCCGGATCCTGTTGAATCTCATCGAAACGCACGTGTTGCACCGGATACTGGTGATCGACCGGCGCCGCGACTTCGGCGAGATCGCAACCTTCATTGCCGGCACGGATGGTGATGTCGGAATCGCGCGGGACATACAGCGCGTCATAGCGAGTCAATTCGTACTCGCGGATTGTCGCGCTGCCTCTGAGACAGACGAATGCGGTCTCGCGATCTTCGGTCGAAAACGTGAGCTCGTCGGATGGATCGAGCACGATGCGACCGAAATGCAGATGCCGCGCTGCCGTCGTTTGCGGCGTCACGCTGAAGTGCCGTCCGCGTTGCGCTCCGGTATCGCGCACGACGCACGTCTGCGCCGCGATGGGCGCCAGTTCCACGGTCATGGTTTTGCCTCTTTCTTCGCGGCTTCGGTCGTCACATTGATGAGCGTGAGGTCGACGGCGCCTTCAATGATGTGGCCCGCTTCGACGCCGCGGAACACGCTGTCGCGCACGATGACATTGCGCACCGGCGCCTGCTCCAGCCCGCGAATGAACAAACCATGTTTGCTGCGCGCGGAGGTCATCCGCTCGACGGTAATGTTGCGCACGATCGGAATGAACGAGCCCGAATCGCGCGGCTCGTAACGAAGATCGATTTCGATCGGCGCGAGTTTCACCGTTCCGATCTCGATATCGCGCACGTAAACGTTTTCGATGATGCCTCCGCGCAGCGTATTGGTCTTGAAACGCAACGCGCGCTCGAGCTCGGGGCTGTCGAGCTTGCACTTTTCGGCGAACACATTGCGCGCGCCGCCGCTGATCTCGCTCCCGATCGTGATGCCGCCGTGCCCTTCCTTCATTTCGCAATTGCGGATGACGACGTCCTCGACCGGCGTATTCACGCGGCGACCGTCGGCATTGCGGCCTGATTTCAGCGCGATGCAATCGTCGCCTGTATCGAACATGCAGTCTTCAATGAGCACGCCGCGGCACGATTCCGGATCGCAGCCGTCGTTGTTGGGACCGTGCGAAATGACTTTGATGCCGCGCACCGTGACGTTGTTGCAGAGCGTCGGATGGACGACCCAGAACGGCGCATTGCGCAGCGTGACGCCTTCGATCAGCACGCGGCTGCAGCGATACGGCTCGATGAACGACGGTCGCAGAAAATGTCCCTGCCCATAAACGCGCTCCGCCACCGGCACGCCGTCCTCTGCCTGCTGAAACAGTCGATTGCGATCCGCGAGTTGCGGCGCCGGGACGTCGGAGTGCGACATCACGTCTGTGCGCTGACCGGTCGTGACGCCCTTCCACGGCCACCAGTGCGTTTCGTCCCCCTGTCCGTCGAGCGTGCCCTCGCCCGTCACCGCGACGTCTTCGCATTCGAATGCATAGATCAGCGGCGAGAAGTTCATCAGCTCGACGCCTTCCCACCGCGTGAAGACGTTCGGATATTGCGTCGTGTCCTGCGTGAAACGCAGCGTCGCGCCGGCGGAAACGTGCAGTTCGACGCGGCTCTTGAGATGAATGGGACTGGTCAGATGATCGCCCGCGGGAATCACGACGCGCCCGCCACCTGCGCGATGAGCCGCATCGATGGCTTTCGCGATCGTGCCGTACTTCGTCAGCGGGAAATCGCGCTTCGGAATGCGCGGCGGCGCGATGCGGCCGAGGAGATCGGGAACGCGCGACCAGGGATCGTCGAGCATCGCCCACGACGTTCGTGACGCGAGCATCAGGCCCGTGCCGGCGACGAGCACGTTGCGAACGAGAGCGCGGCGATCGATCGTCATCTGCTCTTCACCTCGACGCGCAACGGCGAACCAACGCGCTGCACCCACTGTTCGATGGCGCGATCAAAGTCCGCGACTTCGACGAAATCTCCGCTGCGATCCCATCCCGAGCCGACATAGTACGAAGCCGGACCGCGCGCGACGACGAGATGATTGCCGTCCGCTTCGACGACATTCGCGATCTTCGCAGGATCGAACACGACCGCGCATCCGAACTCGCCCGCGCCGTCTTTGATCGGCTCCCACGTGCGCAACCAGCCGCCGCTTTTCTCGACGCGCAGCTTCGTCGCGGGATGTTTCTTGATGCCCGCCGCATATCTGAGAGTGGCGTCATCCGCGTCATAGCGGCTCTCGAAGTGGTTGAAATTCTGGCCGGCGTCGAGCGTCACGCGTTTGGTTTCCGATCGAATTCCGGCGGCATCCCAGAGCGGATAGTACAGCTCGAACACGAGCCGGATCGGACCATTCGCCAGCACGCGCGATTCGCGGAAGTTCTTCGACACGACCAGACGTCCATCGCGCCACAAGCCGCTCCCGCCGCAGCCACGGCTCTTTCCGGCCGAGTAGAAATCGGCTCCTTCGCCATTGTCGCGGTGATAGTCGTCGGCCATGTACCAGTCATTGAGGACGAGTCGACGGGTGCGTTTGAGCCACACATCGATCGTGCTCGACGTCAGCGGCTCCCGCTGCCACGTTTCGAGCGCCGCGCCATACATCCGATGCGCAACGCGATCGTTTTCCCACGCGAAATCGTCGAAGCGTTCGCGATTGAAGCGGCCATAGACACGAAAATCGTCTTTGCGATACGTGCGGCGATCGCCGAGTTTCAATTCGAACGCACGCGAGCCGCGCGCGGGAACATCAGCCTGAAAAATGAGGCTCTCGGAATTTCCGTCCGCATCGAGATCGAGCGACTGCGCGAGCACTTCGCGCGTCGAGCCGTTCTCGAATACATGGATTTTCGTGAGATCGGTGCCGAGCGGCGCAAGCGACGCCGCGCTCAATTCGATCGTTTCGGAGTGTCGTGCGAACGGCAGGTCGTTATGAACGACGACGCTCAGCGTGACGGGGTCGGCGGAGAGAGGAAAAAAGCTGCCGGCGGCAATGAGGACCGCCGGCAGCCTTCGAAAAAGTGAGTTCACCCCCGCATCCTCAGAAGGACAACTTCGCGCCGATCTGCACGTCGCGCGGGTTGTTGCGGTCCTGGTTGACGAGCCCAAAACTCGCAGAGCGCGGATCCTGGTTTGGATTCCAGAGCACCGTGTAGTTCAGTGCGTTGATGGTCTCGATCCGCAGTTGCAGATCGAAATCCGCCGGCAGCGAGAACGTCTTGTAGATGCCGATGTCCATCAGGTGCAGGTCATCCGTTCTGACGTGCGGGAGTGTCGAGGGGAAATAGCGGACGTTGTTGCCCATCACGATGCGCGGATCATTGCGACCCTGTCCGCCGTCAATGTAGAAGCCGGACGTATCCCACGCCGCGCAATCGAGACCGGCCCTGCCGCCGTCGGGACATTTCCCGCCGATGTGGGCGCGAAGATCGCGCGGGTCCCTCGCCGGGTCATAGTAGATGCTCGTGTTCCACGTCAGCGGGAAACCGGTCTGATACTGATACGTACCGCTCACCGACCAGCCCCCGAGGAGCGCATCGACAAACGCATTCGCCTCGGAACCCCAGCGCTGGTTGCGTCCGAACGGAACCTGATACGTGCCGCCAAACGTCGCGCGGTGCGGACGGTCATTGGGCGAAATGCGATCCTCGAGAATGCCGTCGCTCGGATTGAGGTAATTGACCTTGTCGCGCAGTTTCGAGCGCGTGTACGTCGTCAGGAGCGAGTGACCGGACGTGAAGCGTTTCTCGATGCGGATCGAGCCCGCCTGATAACGATCCGATCCCACCGTTTCCACAGTGCCGACGCTGATCGTACCCGTTCCGGAAACCGCGCCATTGACTGCGCCGGCGAGGAAATGCGGATACGCGCGCAACAGCTGATTGCGGGCGATCGTCGCGCCGTTGATGCTCGTGCCCGGCAGCAAACCCTGGAACGGATTCGCGACGGAACCGCTCAGGAACGTTTCGTGTGCGTTGTCGCGTGAGCGCGACGTGGAGAGAAATTCGATCGGCAGGCCATTAAGCTCGCGCACCACTGGGAGATTGCGCCCGCGCGAGTCGACGTAATTCACCTCGACGACCCATCCGCGTCCGAGGTCGCGCTGTGCGCCGATCTGCCAGCGCGTGTAATACGGAACCTCGCGCTCGTTGGGAACGACAGTTCCGATGGTGAGGCCGAGTCCTGTTGCTGCGCCGAGCGACGCACCCGGAGGAAGGATCAACTGGCCGCCCGGAAGCGGATTCGTGAGATTCGTCAGGAACGTCGCGCCGTTGTTGTCGGTCGTGAGGACCGGCGTCGGCTGCGAGAAGCCGGTCTGATTGCCGGCGTCGAAGTAATAGTCGTAGCTGAACAGGCCCGCGCCGCCGCGCAGCACGGTCTTCGGACCGAGAAGATACGAGAACGCAGCGCGCGGCAGCACTTTGTGCAGATCGTCGTAAAGCTTGCCGTCTGCGAATTCCAGACCGCCTTTGACGCGGAACTGGCTCGCCGGAAGCTCGGCCATCGGATTGGCCGCGTATTTCGCGATCGCTGCGGCTTCAATCGGACTGGCGATCGTCGAATTGAATCCGGCCAGGTTGCGATCTTCTGCTTCCGTCATCGCCTCGTGCAGTTCGAAGCGAACGCCGAAGTTGAGGGTCAGGCTGTTATTGACGTGCCAGTCGTCCTGCAGGAAGAGCGCGTGCGAGCGCTGCCGATAATCGGCGTCCGCTGCAATTTCGAATTGGCTCGCCGTCGAACCCGCGTTGGCGACTGTGCCGGTACCGGTGGTTGGCAATCCGAGGAGAAACTGCGCCCACGATTGCGCGGGATCGTTCAATGCGCCGGAGTTGTTGTTGCGCGTATACGCACCATTGAAGTGAAAGCGGATATACGCGGGATTGTCGATCTGCCAGCGCTGATCGCGCAGCTCATAACCGCTGCGGACTGTGTGGGCTCTATAGAGCCAGTTGACCGTCGGCGAAAGCGAGAGATTCGTGAACGGGCGATCGAAGCCGGTCCCGTAGTCGGAGCGCTGCGCGCCGAGGGTGGCGATGCGCGAGTCGGCGTTCGTGCCGGCGCTGAAGCCGCCGAATGTAATCAGCGGAAGGTAGTTGTAACCCTCCATCGCCGCGAGCGATGCCTGTGCGAATCCGAGCGAGGCGAGATCGAATTCCTGTGCCGGGTCGCGGTATTCGTCGAAGCGCGACCAGGCACCGACGACGTCGAACAGGAGGCTCGTCGAGCGTGTCGACGTATAGCCGAGCGTTCCGCCACGGTTGCTGCGGTAGTCGTAGCCGTGCGTGACTTCGAAGCCGTTGATCTCGCCGTCGCCGGTTGCGTTGGCGGCGCCGAGGGCCCAGTTGTAGCGGTCTTCCTCGCGCTTGTTCCAATAGCCGTTACCGAACAGGCGGTCCGACGAACTGAAGCTATGGTCGAGGCGCATCAGGAATGCGTTGTAGTCGTAGGGGCGCAGCTGATTCGTGAAGTAATTGTTCTCGAGACCGTCGCGATTCGGCTCCGGATAGAGGAGCGCGTATGCGCGGGCGACGGGATTGATGCGACCGTCGGGAATGATGCCACCGGCGAACGCGGTGCGTGCGTTCGTGCTGCCGGTCGCAGTCAGCGGGTCGTAAATCGAGACGCCCCATTCCGACAGATCGCCATTGCGCATTCTCATGGTCGGAACCGTGTACGTCGACGGCTCCGGCTGCACGTCGAGCAGGTGCTCGAACGACACCATGAAGAACGTGCGGTCGCGAATGATCGGGCCGGAGAGCGTGCCGGTGTAACGGTCGTATGCGCGCGTCGGTTTCTCGGCGCCGGCGCGTTTCGAGAGCAGCGGAGTCGCCGAGCGTGCGTCGCTGCGATTGAAATAGCCGATCGTGCCGCGTAATGAATTCGTGCCCGTCTTGAGCGCGAGATTCACTGTAGCGCCGGCAGTATGTCCCGACTGGGCATCGAACGCATTCGTCTGGACCTTGAACTCTGCAATGGAGTCCGAGGGCGGAGAGAAGCCGACGACGCCGCTGTTGTTCGTCGGCGTCGTGTTGTTGGGCGAAACGCGATTCGGTGCGCCGTCGAGCGTGAACTCGTTGCCGCCCATTGCGCCGTTCGCGACGACACCGGCGAGATTGCCGTTGTCCATCGGTCGCGAGAAGTGCAGATCGGAAGAGTCGGCAACGCCCGGTGCGAGGCGGCTGAGCATGTAGGCCGTGCCGTCGCCGAGGGGGAGTTGCTCGATCTGGTGGCTGTCGATCACCTGACCGGTGACGCCGGAGCTGGTGTCGAGCAGCGGCGCCGACGCGGTGACGGTCAGCACCTCTTCGATGCCGCCCGCTTCGAGCGCGACGTCGAGTTTCAGCGAGTCGCCGACGTGGACTGCGATCCCTTTTCGGACCACGGTCTTGAATCCGTCGAGCTGGACCTCGACGGAGTAGTTGCCGCTATTGAGGTAGCGGACCTGATAGAACCCGCGCGAGTCGGTGACGGTGTTGCTCGCGAGATTCGTATCGACGTTGGTAACCGTGACCGTGACTCCCGGCAAGACTGCGCCGGACGAGTCCGTCACCGTTCCGGTGATGGCACCGCGGAAATCCTGGGCTGCGAGAGGGACGCTGATGAGGGTGACGAGCAGCGCGCAGAGCACCGCGGAGAACAGGTCGATTCGTTGCTTCATGGGCAACCTCCTCCTGGCGACGGGTCGTTTATCGGGTAGGTGTGTTATATGACCAACAGGATCTTGGAGTCAAGTACTTGTATGACCACTAAGACTAGAAACATGCCTCGATACCCGATCGTTGTGCTCCGTCACACCGTAACCGGTCTCATTCTTTGCCTGTTGGTCATACCAATCAGTGCTTCCGAGACCGTTGGCGGGCTCTCCGGGAAGGTTTTGCGCGTCACCACGCTCGCCGCGGAGGGTCAGGGCTCGCTTCGCGCGGCAATCGAGACCGAGGGAGCGCGGCTGATCGTCTTCGAAGTCGGCGGTGTCATCGATCTGCGAGGTCAGACCCTCGCTCTTCGTCATCCGCACGCGACGATCGCCGGCCAGACGGCGCCTGACCCCGGCATCACGCTGATCCGCGGCGGCCTGATCGTCGAGACGCACGACGTCATCATCCAGCACATCGCCGTGCGACCCGGCGACGGCAAGGGACTCTTCCCCGACTGGGCGCCCGACGCGCTGGGCGTTCGCCGCACGAAGGCCGGTCCGGTCCACGACGTCGTCTTCGAGCACTGCTCCGCCACCTGGGCCATCGACGAAAATCTCTCCACCTCGGGACCCGGCGACGCCGAAGGTCCCGAAACGACTGCTCACGACATCACGTTGCGGCATTGCCTGATTGCCGAGGCGCTGTCGAAGTCGACACATCCGAAGGGAGAGCATTCGAAGGGAACGCTCGTTCATGACGGCGTGCGCAACGTGACCATCGAAGGATGTCTCTTCGCGCACAACCGCGAGCGCAATCCGCGGCTCAAAGGCAGCACGAGCGCGGTCGTGCGCGGATCGCTGATGTACAACTGGGGCTCGGCGTGCGTCGGCATCGGCGCGCGCGGCGCGAAGAAGATGCTCGCGCCGGCCGAGGCGGTGCTCGAGGGGAACGTGGCGATCGCGGGGCCGGATACGAAGGGGAAGTTCTTCGTGAAGAGCGTCGATCCGGGTGGACGAGTGGTGTTGCGCGACAACGTCGTGATCGGTATTGCGCTTGCGGATGACGGGGTCGTGGTGTTGCCGACGCCGCAAGGTCCGGCGATGAAACCGTGGGATGCGGCGAATCGCGTGTTGCGCATGGCGGGATCACGTCCCGCGCGGAGAGATCCGATCGACGCGCGCATCGTGCGCAGCGTGATCGATCGCACGGGGAAGATCATCGATAGTCAGGAAGAGGTGGGCGGATATCCGACGCGCGCGGCCACGACGCGCACGATTGTGGTTCCGGAGGGGGTTGCGGCAAGACGGAAATGGCTGGAGCGGTTGTCGGAGGAGTTGGGAGAGGACCCCACGCTGTCATCCCGAGCGTTGAGCGAGGGACCTGGGCGGGTGGGGCACGAAGATCATGCCTGCCTCCCCGCCCACCCAGGTCCCTCGCTCGACGCTCGGGATGACAGCGATATCACCGTCGCTCCATCTCCAGACTCGCAAAAATGAACGGTCCCACTGCCTTCGGATCGTTGCTCCGAATCTTCTCGGTCACGTAGTACTGATAGGTCCCGTCGCGATAGCGCTCCCCTTTTTCGGGATCGCCGCCGAGCCCTGCCACCTGGCAGACCCGATGGATGTTCACGAGGCCGTCCTTATCCACTTCGATCAGCTCGCGGATCACGCCTTCATACGCGCGCTTGCCGACCTCGCCGTATTTCCTGTCGATGTATCCGAGTCGCGACGCTTTGAGCAGCGCGGAACTGAACATCACCGAGACGGATGCTTCGAGGTAGTTGCCTTCACGATTCGGCTGATCGACGACCTGCCACCACAGTCCGGTCTTCTTGTCCTGCACGCGCGTGATCGCTTCGGACAGTCGCTGCAGAATGCCGATCAACGCACGGCGGCGCGGGTGATCGAGCGGGATGAAGTCGAGCGTCTCGACGAGGCCCATCGCGTACCAGCCCATCGCGCGACCCCAGAACGCCGGCGAGCGGCCGGTCTTCGGATCGGACCACTTCTGTTCGCGGCTTTCATCCCAGCCGTGGAACAGCAGGCCGGTCTTCGCGTCGCGCGCGTGCGTTTCCATTAATACGAACTGCTTGATGACGTCGTCGAACAGTGCCGGCTCTTTGAACGTCTTCGCGTATTGCGCGAGGAACGGCGCGCCCATGTAGAGCCCATCGAGCCACATCTGATGCGGGTATCGCTTCTTGTGCCAGAAACCGCCTTCCGAGGTGCGGGGGTGCTCTCGCATCTGCTGGCGGAGGAGCTCGATCGCTTTGCGATATTTCTCGTCGCCCGTTTTCTCGTAGAGCAGGAACAGCGGCTTGCCGGCATTGATGCGGTCGATGTTGTACTCGTCCTTGTTGTACGCGCGGATGGTGCCGTCGGTGTTGATGAAGCCGTCGTAATACGCCTTCGCGTACTTCCAGTAGCGCTCATCGCCGGTGCGCTGGGCGACGTCGAAGATGCCTTTCAGAATCAGCCCCGGCGTGTACTCCCAGCGCGGTTCCGGATTCGCGTCGAGATACATCGGATCGGGCGTGCGCTTCATCTCCGAGTCGGCCATGCGCGACGACCACGCCTGCGGCGCGGCGGGACGTTTCTTCTCGCGCACATGCGGCGCAACGCTCGGCTCGACGCGACGCACTTCATCGGCGACGACCGCGCCCATGAACATGCTCCCCGCGAGACTGAGGTGCGTTCGATCGAGTGGGCCGTCCGCCTTCAACGGTCCCATGCCCGCGGTCGACAGTTCCATGCTCCGTGCGTGCAGATCGATCAACGGCACGTGCGCTTCATCGGCAACGGCTCGCGTCGCCTCTGCACGTTCGGTGAGATCGGAACGAATCCGTCCATCGAGATCGAAGTTCCGTCGCACGAGCGGCGTGACGAGGATCGGTTTCGCACCGATCGCACGCGCATCGTCGACGTAGCGACGCAGATTCGCGCGATACGTGGGAACGTCGGTCTCGCGATCGAGCCCCTTCCCTTCGACGTCGTTGTGTCCGAACTGCACGAGCACGTGACTCGGCGCACGACGAAGAGCGTCCTGCCAGTGCCCTTCATTGATGTAGCTCTTCGTGCTGCGACCTGCGCGCGCGAGATTCATCACCGCGGCGCTCTCCGCGATGCGTGCGTTGAAGCCGCGTCCCCATCCTGACTTTTCGGTCACGGTCGAATCGCCGACGAGCGCGATGCGGACGTCGCGCGCATCGACGCGGAACGACCACACGGGACCGCGCACGATGCCGTTCGGCGTGACGGAGTCGACGCGCCATGAATACGTTTCGCCGCGCTGCAGCGGACCGGTCTCGAATCGCGTGTCGCTTTGCTCGACACGAAACTCGGGCGACTCGCCGATCCCGAAATGCATGCGATGCGCGAGCGCATTGCGCCCGGCTGTCCACTGTAAGGTGACGCCGGACGGATCGACCCAGCGCCATCCATGCTCGGGACGCGGAATCGCCGCAAACGGCAACACCGGCGGAATCGTTGCGGGATTCCAACGGCCGCCGAACGTCCATTCGGCCGTGATGTCTTCCTCGCGCGGCGAGCCTTCCGCCGTGTGCAGGTTGTCCGCATGCCATGCGAAGTTGCCCGCATCGCGACGCGCATTCGCGTAGTAGTAACGCTCGCCCCATTGCCGCGGATCGGGCGCATTCGCGGGATAGATCGCGCGATCGGCGACGTTCGGCGAGAACTTCGCGTCGAGCAGATAGAACTGCGCGTCGCGATGATTGCGGCCCAGCGGGAATCCCGAGATGCCGTCGAACTGCGAATGACGCACGACGAGTTTCTGATCGGGCTGCTGGCTGCCGTCGTGCCAGATGCCCGCGGTTCGTGAATGACTGAAGAAGCGACTGTTCGTGATGTACGACCAGCCGCGTGGACAGACGAAGTCGACGTGGCCTTCAAAGTATGAGTCGCTCGCGTACGAAAGACCGGACTCGCGATTCCACGGACTGAACGTATCGCCGCCATCGGCGATCACGTTCGCGTGCAGCACGGCGATGCGATTCGACGTCTCCATCGCGCGAATCGCGAATTGATGATCGTCCTCGCCGCCGTTGCGGCGGCCATAGTCGTTGAGAACGGTCAGGTTCGCGATCGTGACGTCGGTGACGTCGAAGCCGATGTTGACGACCGCCGCGCCGTAGTCATCCGGATGCGATGCGCGCCAGTTGCGGCGCAGCTCCGCGAACTCGATGCGCGTCCGCTCGCGATCCTCGCCGACGAGCGTGACGTAGCTCTTCGCGATCATGACCTTCTCGCGATACGTACCGTTGCGAATGAGGATCGTGCGGTTGTCTTCGTTGTCCGTCGGGATGGCGTCGAGCGCTTCCTGAATGGTGCGAAAGTCGCCACTGCCGTCCTGCGCGACGATGAAGCTCGCGGATTCCGTGACGTTCATCGGCTCGACGACGAACGATTCGAACTTTGCGAAGCCGCGCTGTTTTGCGCTCGGCGGTGCCGATGCGAAGACGCCGACTTTCGCGCCGATCCAGCGGCCGGGGCGTGCGGCGAACGCGGTGCCGAGAGGACGATACGTGCGACCGTCGGTGCTGTACGTGAAGCGACAGATCGCTTCGGGTGCGACCGTCACTCGCAGATGAATCGGACCTTCGACAGGAACCGCGCCGAGCTCGATTTCCTGTCCGCCTTTGTCAGCGTCACGCGCGGTGACGCGGCGGAGGGTCAGACCCTCTTTCGTTCGCGCGATCGTGAGTGCGGAGTAGTCCGCGCCCATGATCAACAGACCCGCGCGCTCACCGATGCGCAGCGCGGAAGGATCGAGACGCGTCGTCGCAATGAACGCAGGCGCCGAAAACTTCTGCAACAGGAGATTGGTGACGTCCCAGAGATTCGAGGCATTCGGAACCGCGGACAACCGCGACAACGAACCCCAATCGTCGGACGGATTCCCATGCCACTGCCACGCTCTTGTCATCCCGAGCGGAGCGAGGGATGACAAGTCAGGCCCATCGATCTCCGGCCACTCATTCACCCACCGCATCGGCTGCCGATGCACGATCCGCCCGTACGCGCCGCGATCCTGGAAATGCAGGAACCACGACACGCCATCCGCATCCTCCACCCATGCGCCCTGATGCGGACCATTCACCAGCGTCGCGCCCTGCTCGAGCACGATCCTGTCCTCATACGGCCCGCGCAGATTCTTCGAGCGCAACACGGTCTGCCACCCGCGCTTCACACCGCCCGCCGGCGCGAAGATGTAGTACCAGCCGTTGCGCCTGTAGATCTTCGGACCCTCGATCGTCGGATGCCGCTCGCGTCCATCGAACAGCGTCACGCCCTCTTCATCGAGTACACGCCGACCATCTGCGCTCAGGCGACGCAACGTCAGCACACCGTTGAATCCCGCGCGGCTCTTCGCCCACGCATGCACGAGCACTATCGATCCATCGTCATCCCACAACGGACAGGGATCGATCCAGCCTTTCGCTTCGTGCACGAGCGTCAGCGGCTCCCACGGCCCACGTGGATCGCGCGCGCGCGTCATGAAAATGCCGCGGTCGGGATCGCCGACGTAAATCCAGAACCAGCGGTCGTGATGACGCAGGCTCGGCGCCCACAGACCATTTCCATGCTGCGGCCGGTCGAATTCCGCGGGCAGACGATCGACCGCATGCCCGACGATCGTCCAGTTCACGAGATCGCGCGAATGCAGAATCGGCAATCCCGGCACCACTTGAAAGCTCGACGCGACCAGGTAGAAGTCGTCGCCCACACGCACCACATCGGGATCGGAGTAGTCCGAAAAGATGACCGTCGAGCCCGCCGCAACCAGCGAGATCCACGTCAGCATCAGCAGAACAGCCACACGAACTTTCTTCATGAGGTCATACCAATCCTGCAATTGGGTGCATTTCAAATGATTGAATCGCTCGAATCCTACCCTTGAGACGCAAAATTGGTCAATCCATCTGTTGACAACTTCGCAATCGTGTAGAAAATTGGTCAAGCCACTCAACGGAAATTGGATGCGGAACCAGTATCATCACGCGATCAACCCTCCCGAATCGAAAGGCGGCTCCGCGTGAAATCCGAGAAGAAGAATGATGCGTCGTCTCCCATCGAAGTCTCAGCCGATCAGGTCGTCCGCCACATCGCGCTCCTCATCGAGCGCGGTGAGCTGCGCCCCGGCGACCGGCTCGTCCCCGAGCGCGAGCTCGCGCAGGAGCTCGGCGTGAGTCGCCCCACCGTGCGCGCCGGTCTGCACGCGCTCGCCGCAATGGGCGTCACCGAATCGCGCCAGGGCGCCGGCACGTTCATCACCGGCGGTCCCCCGCGCCTCGGCGCCGGCCCGCTGAGCTTCCTCGCCGCGCTGCACGGCTTCACGCGCGACGAGATTTTCGAAGCACGCAAGGTCCTCGAAGTCGGCGCCGCCGGCCTCGCCGCAGAACGCGGTCTCAACGATCGTCTCGCACCGATGGCCGAAGAAGTCACCGGCATGTTCGCAAGCCTCGACGAACCGCAGACGTTCCTCGTGCACGACGTCCGCTTCCATCGCGCCGTCGCCAGCGCAGGCGGCAATCCCGTGCTCGTCGCACTCGTCGAAATGATCTCGTCGCTCGTCTACGAACAGCGCCGCCTCACCGTCGAGCACGCGGCCGATCTCAAAGAATCCGCCGAGATGCATCGCCGCATCTATCAGGCCATCCGCGATCGCGATTCCGACCGCGCGCGCCTCGAAATGACGCGTCACCTCGAGCTCGCGCGCACCGCGCAGGCATCCGAAGAACTGCAGTTGCCGGCGGGAGTCCTGCCTTCCCGCGTCGTGGGGTCCGTGTCGTGAGCACGCCCGGACTTCCTCTCGCCGGCCGCGTCGCGGTCGTCACCGGGGGAACGTCCGGGATCGGTCTGTCCCTCGCGCGCGGTCTCGCCAACGCAGGCGCCGACGTCGTACCGATGTCGCGCCGCAGCGAACAAGTCGACGCCGCCGCAGCCGAAATCGAAGCCCTCGGCCGCCGCTCGGTCCGCGTCACCGCTGATGTCAGCGATCGCGCTTCACTCGAAGCCGCACTCACACGCATCCTCGCCGACCTCGGCAAAGTCGACATCCTCGTCAACTGCGCGGGCATCACCAAACGGACGCCGACGCTCGACGTCACCGATGAAGAGTGGACGTCGATTCTCGAAACGAATCTCACGGGAACGTGGCGCGCATGTCAGGTCTTCGGACGACACATGCTCGAGCAAGGCTACGGCCGCATCATCAACATCGCCTCGCTCGCATCGTTCGTCGGCCTCTTCGAAGTCGCCGCCTACACCGCGAGCAAAGCAGGCGTGGCGGGATTGACGCGCGCGCTCGCCGTCGAATGGGGACGCCGCGGCGTCAATGTCAACGCCATCGCGCCCGGCGTCTATCGCACCGCGCTCAACTCCGCGCTGCTCGACGGCACGGAACGCGGCAAAGAGTTTCTCCTCCGCACCCCCCTCGGCCGCTTCGGCCGCACCGAAGAGCTCTCCGGCGCCTGCGTCTTCCTCGCATCCGACGCAGCGAGCTACGTCAACGGCGAAGTGCTCACGGTGGACGGGGGATTTCTCGCCAGCGGGGTCAATCAATGAAGCGGTTCTCAGTTGTCGGTTGTCGGTTGTCTGAGCCTGATCGCCGAGCGACGACTCCCAGACAACCGACAACCGAGAACCGACAACGCGACGAACGAAACGCGGAGCGCTTCGAGATGAGGCGCCTGTCCGATGTCCGTTATCGGCGTTCCGAACCCGACCGCCGAGCGACGACTCACAGACAACCGACAACCGAGAACCGACAACGCGACGAACGAAACGCGGAGCGCTTCGAGATGAGGCGCCTGTCCGATGTCCGTTATCGGCGTTCCGAACCCGACCGCCGAGCGACGACTCACAGACAACCGACAACCG
>DASYLL010000203.1:0-3970 GCA_036009605.1 Thermoanaerobaculia bacterium
CCGTGAATTCCTGTTCGGCGATCTTGAGATTGAAGACCGGCGCGGTTGCTTCGACGACGAGCGCTTCGATCGGTGAGAGTCGGCCGCTGAGTTTCAGATCGACCGTGAGATTTCCGGATGCGGGGATCGTCGATGTCGCCGGCGAAAGTGCGGCCGCGCGTGCGATGTCGCTGATCACCACGCGCACGTTGCCGTCGATGGACATGTTCTCGCCGACGGCGCCGTCGCCTTCGATCGTGATGATGTCCGCGACCGCGCCGCGCACGATCAGTCGACCATCGCGGATCGCGAGGTAGATCGACGGCGGCGCCGAGCCCGCGGGCAATGTGAGTCCGCGTAGCGTCGCGCCTTCGAGTGTCGCTTCGACGACGAGCTCGGGATCGTCGAACGAGCCGGCGCCGTTCGACTTGAGCACAATCGTGCCGCCGAGGAGATCGCGGATGTCTTCGAGCAGCTTCAGTTTCGAGAGGTCGATCGAGCTCGATGCGATCGTGTAGTTGAAGCGCTCGTTCGCGAGATCGACTTCCGCTTCGCCGCGAATCTCGCCGGCGATCGAGCGGACGATCAGGTTCGTCGCGCGCATGCGGCCTTCGGTGAAGACGAGATCTGCCGACGCGGACTCGATCGGCTCGCCCATCACCATACCGTTGCGTACGGTGATGCTGCCCTGCCCTTCGAGCGATTCCTTGCGGCCCGCGATTTTCAGCGTGCCGGTGAGATCGCCGGTGACGGGGATGTTCGCGAAGTCGAGGAACGCGGCGATGTCGGCGACCGGGAAGTTGTTCGCGGCGATGTCGAGATCGAACGCGACGTTGCCTTCGCCCGGCAGCCAGTTGATGGAGCCGTTCAACGCGAGTGTGGAGTCCGCGCGTCGGATGTTGAGTCCTGCGAAGGTCGCGCGGCCGTTCTCTCCCGTGCCGGTCACGATCATCTTGCCGGTCGCGAGTCCGTCGCCGATTTTCAGATCGAGACCGACCGCGTCGATGGCGCGTTGCGCGGGATAGTTCACGGCTTCGACAGCGATGTCGAAACGCGGTCCTGGTCCGCTGTCGGGGAACTCGATCGTACCGCTGAGCGTGAGTCGTCCGTTCGCATCGGCGAACACCGCGCGATCGAAGGTCAGCACGGACTTGTTGCCGTCGTAGCGCAGATCGAGGCTCGAGTCGCCGAGCAGCACTCTGTTGTAAAGCAGTGCGTTCGCGCTGATCGCCGCGACGACCTGCGGCTTGTCGATCGGGCCCTTGACCGTGCCGGTGATCGTGCCGGAGCCGCCGAGTCCAAGCAGCTCGTAATCGTCTTTGTCGGCGGAGAGCGCGAAGTTGTACGCGACGCGGTCGAGCTCCGAGAAGTCGCTGCTGCGAATCGTCATCTTCAGATCGGTGACGACTTCTTCGATCTTCAGCGAGCCGGTGAGGCTGATGTGCGAGGCGTCGGTGTCGAGCTCCGCGTTGCGGAACGTGACCACGCCGTTGTCGAGCGAGAAGTCGGTCGCGCCCGCAATTGGAATCGGATACTTCGCTTGCGAAAACGCGACGCTGTTTTTCGCGAGCTTCGTCGTGCCGGTGCCCGAGCCTTCGAGCAGCTTGTCCTTGTTCCAGCCATACGCGAGATTGCCGGTCGCGGCGCCGCGCAGTCCCGTTCCTTCGACGCCCCAGTCGCTGAAGAGCTGTTCGATGGAAATGCCGGCGTAGCGGAGGTCGACCTTCATCGGGTAGGGCTCCGCGAGTTTCGCGAGCTTGTAGTGCGCGCCGATCGTGCCGCCGCCGTAGCCCGCTTTGTCGACGTCGACGACCATGTCGTTGCCGTTCACGTCGAGCTTTCCTTTGACGTCGGTGATCGTGTACGCGTCGGCGTCGATGCGCGGTGCGATCCAGCCGCCGCGCAAACGGAACTCGCCCTGCTTGCCCGTGAGCCGCGTGTCGAGTGCAATCGTTCCGGCGAGCGTGTTCTCGACGCGGAAGATTTCTTTGACGCGCTCGAGGCTCAGACGCGATGTGAGTCCGAGGTCGTATGCGGCGTCGGTGAGCGGATCGATCTTGCCGGAGAGGAACGCTTCGATGCCGCGGCCCTTGAGTGCGATCGAGCGCAGAGCGAGGACGCCGGGCGTGAAGCGGAAGCCGCCGCGCAGATCCACATCGAACGCCTCGTAGTCCTGCAGTCGCACGCGCATCTGCGGACTGTTCATGATCCCGTCGTAAAGATTCTCCGCGGTCGTCACCGAGACTTCGGAGCTGATCTTCTGCGCGACCGCTTCGATGTCGTGCTTGCGATCGAGGAAGCTGAACTGGCCGTTGGCGACGAAGAGTTTTCCGATCTCGAGATGCACGATCTCGCGCGGCTTCTTCGGACCGGTCTCCCATTTCGGGAAGTTGTGATTGCCGTCGGGGAAGACTTCAAACCAGAGACGCGGATCGCGGATGTCGACGCGTCCGATTTTTACGGAGCGTCCCCAGAACGATTCCACGCCGCCGACGATCTCGACCTGACGCACGGTCGCGAAGTAACGCGCGACGCCGCCCGGTGCGTTCGCGATGCGGAGGTCGTCGATGATGATGCGCTGCGGACGCGAGCGATGGAACGTGACTTTGCCGATCGTGACGTCGCGGTTGAGCTTCGCTTCGAGCGTCTCTTCGATGCGCTTACGAACGAGGTCTTCGAAGCTGGTGGAGCCGAGGTACCACCAGCCGCTGCCGATGATCACGAGCATCAGCAGGAAGCCGATGCCGAAGACCCACACGATGCCCTTGAGGCAGCCCCACATGGGCCCCTTGCGCTGGCGTTCGCGGGCGGAGCGATGCTTGCCTTCGCGGTGCGGAGGCAGCAGCGGATCGCCGGGGTCGTTGGTCGTCATCCGGTTGGGCGGCAGTGCTTGCTAGTCGCGGGCCTGTTTTGCGGCGACGAGGAAAAGGTCACGCAGGTTGTTCCCCGTCGGCGCAATCATAATCGGCTCACCGACTTGCGCGGCGATGTGCCACGAATCCGACACCGCCAGCGAGGCCTGCCATTGGGCCGTTTCGACCCGCTTTTCCCCCGGCGGCAGGAAAATCCCGGCCGAGCCCGTGTTTCCGTCGAGGCCATCGGAGCTGGCGAAGAGGGCGGTGGAGGTGCTGATCGCGGCGAAACGGACGGCCAGTTCGGAGCAGCGGCCGCCCTTTCCGTTGCCTCTCACGACGACTGTTGGCTCGCCTCCGGCGACGAGGATTCTGTTGTTCTTTGCGTGACTGGCAAGGAGCTGAGCCGCGTCTTCGACGTCGCATTCGATTTGCGAGTCGAGCAGGATCGCTTCGTCGCCGATGAGTTGTGCGGCGGTCTTCGTGAGCGTGGTGTTGTCGGCGATGAGGATCGCTTCGTGCGCGTCAGTGATCGTGGGCCCCGAGGCGACGTCGGCGAGTGCGCCGGTGGAGACGTCGGAGTAGACGAGCGTGACGCAGCGGCCACGCACGCGATCGCGCAACTTGCCGCCTTTGATCGCGGAGAGCTTGCGACGCTCGGCGTTGATCTGTGCGATCGGGAGACCTGCGTTGATGAGTCGTGCGTTGACGTTCGCGACTTCGTCTTCATTGTGCAATGCGACTTCGACGCATGCGGAGCCGCCGCCTGAAATGAGGAAGAGGATGTCGTCGTGCGCGTCGACGAAGTCGAGCAGCGCGCGGCCCGCCGCGAAGCTCGCGCGCGTGATGTGCGGGTGTCCACCGATGTGTGTCTCCGCGTTCGCACGCGGAGGTGGATAGCCCTCCGGAAGTGCTACGAACGCAGCATCGATCTCGTGCACCGTGGCCACACCGTCGAGCAACGGGCCCGCACACTTGCCGATGGCGACGACGTTGCGCGGCATCGACGCGTCGATGTGTTTCCGCACGAGCACATCGGGCGCGCAACGCGCGAGAGTCTCGAGATAGATGTCGATGAGGCTCATCAGTTTGGAGTGCGGCAGCCGCAGCTGCCGCTTCGTATGCGACGGCGCTGCGCA
>DASYLL010000204.1:0-5193 GCA_036009605.1 Thermoanaerobaculia bacterium
TGAAGCTCTGACAACAGTAAAAAACTACTGTCGTTTATTCGGATACTACTTGTTTGTTTCTGTTGAGCCCTGCATTGACAGCAGGTGCTCAAAGGAATCACGTTTGCCTTCGTTGCTTTCCTATTCAGTTGTCAAAGAACCGGCCATTGCCGAAAGGGCGGCTAGATTGCCAGACCCCCTCGTCCGTGTCAAGCGGAATGTTTCCGTGGTCGCTGAGTGCGACGCGAACTCATTCCGGTTGGCCCGGACAGCGTTACTCCCTTTGGAATGTGATGCTTGGAAAAGATCGAACTGCTGGACTGCTATGCAGGGGAAGCGGATTCTAGGGCCCGCTCGCGACCTTGTCAACTGCGTCGCGTTCGGAACCTGCATAACTGCACGTCCCCGGTTCCTATTCCGCGTCGTTTCGCCGGCGCAAGTTTTTGCGGCGGAGGGAGTTACGCTTGGTTTTAAGAGAACTGCTTCCCGTTCAGGGAACACGCACAACGGGAGAGGTGTGGATCCTATTCCGCGATCGGTGAAATCGCATCCAAGAGCTTCTTACGCAGCAGTTTACCGAGCGCGGAACGAGGGATTGAAGCGACACGGTGGATCGCCCGAGCTCGCTCGAATGGATGCACGCGCTCGTTGAATTCAGCGGCAACCTGATCCGCATCAATGGTCGGGCCTGCCACAAGATGAATGATGTGGCCGAGCCGATCGTCCGGTACAGCGATCACAGCCGTATTGAGCCCGGCTATGCCCGCCAGAATCGCGTCCAAACGGCCCAGATCGACCGATTCGCCCCCGATTTTGATGAAATCGCCGCGTCTGCCCTCTAAACGCAGCGTTCGATCTTCTATAGAGCCGAGATCTTCCGTAACGAACCAGCCATCGTCGGTTCTGGGATCGATGAAGCCTTGCTCAGCGGCGTAGCCGGTCAGGAGCGAGGTACCGCGAAACGCCAGCCGACCGTCCGATTCCGTTCTCGCCTCGACATGATCGAGCAGTACCAGCTCAGGCGATCGAAGCGTTGCGGTCGCGACCTGTGAGCACGTCTCGGTCATCCCATAGCTCGGCAATAGCGGCCAGCCCAGCACGCGTGCCTCACTGTAGAGAGCGTCCGACAATGCGCCACCGCCCACAATGACCGCTCGCAAGGCCGCCGGCGGCTTCGCCTGTGATTGCACGAGATCACTGACCAGTGCGGGAACGAGCGACGCCAGTGTGACGTCTGCACTCCATTGGGATTGCACAATGCGTGCGCCGGACAGAAACGCACGTGCATAAATCCCCAACCCGCCCACATGAAATGTGGGCAGATCGCAGTTCCAGACGTCTGCAGCATTCGACTGGAGATGACGATTGACCGCTGCCGCGGACGCAAGCATCGCCTCTTTCGACAATGCGGTCAGTTTCAATGCACCGGTTGTCCCGGACGTCGCCAGCCAGATATGCCCCGGCAGATCGATGACGAACGATCGCAATCGCGCCTGCTCTTCCGCGGGCATGCGCGGATTGAGCAGTACGTGCGATTCGTCGCTCGTCCAATCGATCATCAGATCATCGAGCCTGCCACGAAGAGAATCCCGAACGCCCATTGCAACGCACCGGCGATTGCCAACGCGCGATTCAACTCTGCACCGCGCGCACGCAACGCACGCACGATCACGAGCACGGCCAGCGGCAACGCGCCAAACACGAGCAGCCATCCGGCCTCGCCACGCATCCACGCCATGAACGTAATCGCGACAAACGGCGCGAGCACAAAGAGCACGACTTCCCCACGTGCGAATCGTTCCCCAAACCGCGCGGCCAGCGTCCGTTTATTGCTCCGCCGATCGCTATCGATATCGCGCAGATTGTTGATGACGAGCAGCACCGTCGCCAGCGACCCCGCCGCGAAGCCCGCCGCCCACGCCGACCGCGTCAATTGAAGCGAATGGGCGTAGAACGTCCCGCCCACGGCGACAAGACCAAAGAACACGATCACGAACAACTCACCCAGCCCGTGATACGCGAGTGGATATGGTCCGCCCGTATACGCATAAGCCGCGAGAATCGACGCGAGGCCGACAATGAGCATCGGCCAGCCACCGCGATACAACAACGGAATTCCGAACAATGCAGCGAGGATCAAACAAACCCACGCGCCGCGCATCACGCTCTCCGCGCTGATCAACCCCGCGGCCGTCACACGCAAAGGCCCGAGCCGCTCTCCCGTATCCGCGCCCTTCTTGAAATCCAGCGCGTCATTGATGAAATTCGTGGCGATCTGAATGAACAACGCACCCAATAACGCACAAACAAATACCCACCACGTAATCGCCGTCGGCTCATGCGCCGCGAGCGCAGAGCCCATCAACACCGGCACGACCGCGGCGGAAAGCGTCTTGGGACGGGACGCGAGCAGCCACGGCTTCACGGAAATCTCTTGAATTTCTTGAAGTCCGGTTTGCGCTTTTCGACAAACGCATCGCGACCTTCCTGCGCCTCTTCGGACAGGTAATAGAGCAGCGTCGCGCTACCGCCGAAATCGAGCAGGCCGACCTGACCGTCGCAATCCGCGTTCATGGCCGCCTTGAGGAATCGCAGCGCCATCGGCGAGAGCGCCAGCATTTCACGGCACCATTGCAGCGTTTCCTCTTCGAGCCGCTCCAGGGGAACGACTGTATTAACGAGTCCCATGTCGAGTGCCTGTTGCGCGTCGTACTGACGGCACAGGAACCAGATCTCGCGCGCCTTCTTCTGTCCCACGATGCGCGCGAGATACGACGATCCGAGGCCGGCATCGAACGAGCCCACTTTCGGACCGGTCTGTCCGAAGCGCGCGTTGTCCGCGGCAATCGTCAGGTCGCACACGACGTGCAGCACGTGTCCGCCGCCGATCGCATACCCGGCCACCATCGCCACGACCGGCTTCGGCATGCTGCGGATCTGCTTCTGCACGTCGAGGATGTTCAGGCGCGGGATCTTCTCTTTCGGGTCGACATACCCGCCCTTGCCGCGCACCTTCTGGTCGCCGCCGGCACAGAACGCGTCCGGGCCTTCGCCGGTCAGGATGATGACGCCGATCTCCTCGTCATCGCGCGCCATGTCGAACGCGATCTTCATCTCGCCGACGGTCTTCGGGCGAAACGAATTTCGCACCTCCGGACGGTTGATCGTGATCTTCGCGATCCCATCCTCGGTGCGCTCATAGCGGATGTCTTCAAAGTCATGCAGTTTGTGCCACGTCTCGGCCATATCCACCGCACGTTATTGCAATTCGAGGAAGTCGCGCAATCGTCTGACAAACGCGTCCGGCTGTTCCCACGGCACGCGATGACCGGCGTCCGGACAGATCCACAATTCGGCGTGCGGCAGACGCGCCACGGCGCGACGCGCGATCTCGACATACTTCGCGTCGCGCTCCCCCGCGATCCAGAGGATTGGCGTCTCGATCTGCTCGAGCCGCGGCGGCGGCAGCACGGCCGGCGAGTTCTCCCGCAGTTGTCGCGCGAGCTCGGCGCGATCGTAGTCACGCTCGTGACGGACGACCTCATGGCCACCGAACACCGGCTGCGCGTTCCACGCCTGCATCAGCGACCGCCACTCCTCGGATAGGAATCGCCGCGCCCACTCTTCGTCGCGCACGCGCCGCGCGTCATCGGGAGCGTTGAGTCCCGCGGAGACGATCACCGCTTTCGTGAAGCGTTCGCGCTCGAGCAACTGCAACGCGAGACGGCCGCCCATCGAGTAGCCGAGGAGGATGTCGCCGTGATCGGGATCGTGGGGCCAGGGGAGAAAATCCCAGTCGGACGGCAGTCCGAGAAAGCCGGAGAGTGCGCGAATCACCCTTCGACTCCGCTCAGGGCAGGCTCCACAGCTCGTCGTACTTCTGCCATGCGCGTTGTGACGCGGCTTCGTCGGGACGCAGCTCCGTCATGTCGATGTTCCACATCGCGGCCCAATGCGCGAAGCGGACGTCGTGCACGTTTTCGATGATGCGTTCGCGCACGGCGGGATCGACGGAACGCAGGCCGGCGACGCGCGAGAAGATGCGTCCGCCACCGTTGTTCACGATCATGATGCGGAAGCGCACATCGCCGAGCTGCGGCACGATCCACGGCGCGTTGAGATCGTAGATCGCGGTGAGATCGCCGACGATGCAGACGTTGTCGCGTGCAGGCTCGCACCATCCGAGGAAGGTGGAGAGTTGGCCGTCGATGCCGTTGGCGCCACGGTTGGCTTCGTAGACGAACCCGCGCGGCTCGCGCGTTGCGGCGAGATCCCACTCGCGAATTGGGAGGCTGTTGCCGAGGTAGACGCGCGTGTTCGTTGCGAGTGTGTTCGATAGCGCACGGAACATCGCCAGCTCCGATTGCGGCTCGTCATCGAGGATTTTCGCGAAGCGCGCAGCGTACTCGTGATCTTTGGCGAAGAAGTGCTCGTCGCGCCTGCCTTCCATTGATGGGAGCTCGTCGATCGGATGAATGTCGCCGCGCGTGCAGCCGGCGAAGGGGAGATCGGTGAAGTGCGTGATCGGCAGATCGCGCGTTTCGAGATCGCGCCAGAAGCGGAGCGTCGGGACGTTGCCGATGCGGATCACGGAGTCGAACTGCGCGTGCGCGATCATCCGCTCGCCTGCGGTGATGAGCGGGAGGGTGGGATCTTCGCGGAGGCCGGAGAGGGGTTCGGCGTACGTAGGTGCGTTGAGCGTGCGGAGGAAGTTGGCGACGCGCTGGTGATGCCTGGGAGAAAGGCCACCGACGATCACGAGTGACCTGTCATCCCGAACGTGAGTGAGGGACCTGGGCGGGCGGGGCGCCAAGCCCATCCCTCGCGCCCCGCCCGCCCAGGTCCCTCGCTCTCGCTCGGGATGACAGGCGGTGTCGAGCAAGGGTTCATCGAATTCGATGTTCAGGTGCAGCGGGCGCGTGCGGCTCCATGTCTCGAGCGACGTCTCCGCGTACACGCCGAAGATCCCTTCCTGATTGATGGACTGCGGCGCGCCGGTTATCCGGAAACGTGCTGGGCGATCGGCGGAGATCAGGATCAGGCCAATGCCCGAGTAGAAAGCCTCGATCGTGGCGGGGAGCAACTCCGCAACAGCGGTCCCCGAGGTGGTTACGACCGCGACTGGCGCACCGAGCAACTTCGCACGACCAATCGCGAAAAACGCAGCCGCACGTTCATCGACAAACGAGAAAAGCCGCACATCCTCACGCGCGC
>DASYLL010000205.1:0-30143 GCA_036009605.1 Thermoanaerobaculia bacterium
GCTCCGCTCGGGATGACAGCCAGGAGGAACAACTCGCGCGATCTCTTCTAATGACAGTTACGGCTTCTCGATCGCGAACGCTTTCATTCGCGATTCCAGCGTCGACGCTTTCACGCTCAACAACTCGGCCGCGCCGCCCGGACCGGAGATTTTCCAGTTCGCGCGTTTCAGCGCGTTGAGAAGATTCGTCCGTTCCATCGCGCGCCATTGCGGGTCCGCAATGATGTCGCCACGATTCACATCGGCGCCGACGACGTTGTCTTCCTGTGCGTCGCCGCCCATCGCTTCGATGAACGGGTCGACCGGTAACGGGCCGGACGTGTGTCGCGCGACGGCATCGAACACCATGGCGCGCAGCTCGCGGATGTTGCCGGGAAAGTCGTAGTGCGCGAGCACGCGATAGACGCGTTCCGGCACGACAGGAATCGGTCGCCCGAGATCGGCCGCGGCTTCACGGAGGATGTGATGCACGAGCAGGGGAAGATCGCCCATCCGCTCGCGCAGCGGCGGGATGCGCACGTGATACGCGCGCAGGCGAAAGTACAAATCGCGCCGCATTTTCGAGACGTCCTGGTGCGTCGCCGCGACGACGCGCGCTTCGAGCCGTTTCGGTACGTCGTCGCCGAGGGTGTGGTACTCGCGCTCCTGCAACACGCGCAGCAACTTCACTTGCGACGCTTCCGCGAGATCGCCGATCTCATCGAGGAACAACGTACCGCGCCCGGCCTGCTCGATCATGCCGCGGCGTGTGCCACTCGCGCCGGTGAACGCGCCCGGACGATGTCCGAAGAGCGTGTCGGAGAACATCGTGTCGTCGAGTCCCGCGACGTTCACCGCGACGAATGGTCCGCGTCTTCCGCTGAGGTCGTGCAGCGCACGCGCGATCAGCTCTTTGCCGCTGCCGGTCTCGCCCGTGATCAACGCGGGTTGCGAGCCGCGTGCGATGACTTCGAGGTACGCAAACACGCGCAGCATCGACGCATCGCACGTAACCAGCGCCGAAAAAACCTCGGGGCGTTCGAGCTCCTGTTCCAGCAACTTCGAGCGCAGCCGCGCGTTCTCTTCGCGCAGCTCGCGATGTTCGAGCGCGCGTCGCACGGTCGCCATCAACTCGTCGGCGCCGACCGGTTTCAACAGATAGTCGTACGCGCCGGTCTTCATGCACTCGACCGCGATCCGCACGTCCTGCTCGGCCGTCACGACGATCACCGGCACTTCGGGATGCGAGGACGCAATGCGCTCCAGCAGCTCGCGTCCGGTGATGTGCGGCATCATCAGATCGAGCAGGATCAGCGCGACCGGTTCCGCGTCGAGCAGTGGTTCCACGTCGCGTGAATCGGCGCACATCAGCACTTCGTCGAAGCCGTTCGCGCGCAGCGTGCGGCGCACGCCATTCAAAACGACTTCTTCGTCATCGACGATGAGGATCGTTGTCATTCGTGTCCCTCGATCGGAATCGAAAGCATGGCGGTCGTGCCGCGGCCCGGTTCAGACTCGAACGCAATCTCGCCGCGATGCTCCTGCGCGATGCGATCGGAGACGGCGAGTCCGAGTCCCGAGCCGCCCTGCGCGCGTTTGGTGGTGAAGAACGGATCTTTCACTTTGCGCAGATCCTCGCGCGAGATTCCGCGGCCTTCATCCACGACGCATACAAACACATGCGTCGAGGTTCGCCCGGTCTCGATCACGATCGCGCGGTCGGTGCTTTCGAGCGACTGACACGCGTTGATGACGAGATTCACGAGCACCTGTTCGAGCCGCTGCTGATTGCCGCGGATGTGCGGCAGGTCGTGCGCGTACGCGGTCGAGAATCGCGACGTTGCTTTGCGGATGTGATTGCCGAGGAGGCGGAGCGACGATTTCACGACGTCGTTCAGCGAGACGTCGCGGCGCTCCCCCGGATCGTGATCGAGCGCGAAGTTGCGCAGCTCGGTGACGATGCCGCGGATGCGCTCAGCCGCGTGTTCTACGTCGTCGATCATCGACGTTGCTTCGTCGCGCATCTCGCTCCACGGCAGGCGCGCGATGCGGAGGTCTTCGTTGTGCGATGCGTGCTCGTCGACGATCGGCACGATGCTCTTCCAGGCGTCGCGCAGCAGCGGCGCGTTGAGCATGATGGAGTGATTGGGATTGTTGATCTCGTGGGCGACGCCGGAGACGAGGACGCCGAGGGAGATCATCTTGTCGGCGCGGGTCATGGCTTCGCGCTCGCGTTGCGCTGCCTGCTCGATGCGACGTTGTTCCGTCAGATCCTGCACGACGCCGTAGACGCGGATCGTTTCGCCCGCGGCGTTGCGCTCGGCGAATGCGGCGCCGCGACCGGTGACCGTCGTGCCGTCGGGATGCACGAGGGTCATGTCCTGTCCCGTGTCTTCGGGCGCGTAGCCGAAGCGGCGCAGCGTGTCGAGAATGTGGATGACCTGCGGCCGGAAGTCTTCGCGGAAGCAGAGCACGGTCTCTTCGACGGAACCGAAGCGCGCCTCTGCTTCACCTCTGAAAATGCGCCAGAAGCCGGCGGAGCCGAAGATCTGATCGGTGAACGGATCCCACTCCCAGCTGCCGATGCGCGCGAGCACTTCCGCTTCTTCGAGGATCTGCTTGCGATGGCCGAGATCGCGATCGATGCGGCGGCGCTCGGTGACGTCGAGCGTGATGGCGATCAGCTTCGGCTCGGTGTTCCAGTTCGGCATGCGTGCGAGGCGCTGCAGGAGGTCGATGCGTTTGCCGTCCGGCGTGCGCAGCGGCAGCTCGATGTCGACGACGCGGAGATCGCCGAGCAGCAGCGGTGCGGCCGCGCGGATGTAGACGAGCGCGGCTTCCGGGGTGTAGCGCGCGGTCAGCCACGTGAAGACGTCGTTCGGAGTCGAAGCGCCCGTCATCGCGATCGCGGTGTCGTTTGCCGTGATCGCTTTCGCGAACTTCGCGCATTCGAAAAATACCGCGGTGTTGGTTTCGATCGCGGCGATGACTTTCTCGGGCGTGTCGAGTCCGCGGCGTTTCAGCTCGGGGATGACGTCGCTGAAGTCGGTCTCCCATACGGCGACGGGCAATGCGCTGTAGAGCTGGCGATAGTTTTCTTCGCTGCGGCGCAGCAGCTCCTGTGATTCGCGCTCGTCGGTGATGTCGCGGCCGACGGCCTGGATCTCGAAGAGATTTCCGTCGGCGTCGAAGATGCCGCGATCAGTCCAGCGATGCCAGCGCAGCCTGCCGTCGGGGGTCGTGACCTGATGCTCGTCGGTGAGCGCGGGTTGCTCCGGCGTGAGCGCCGCGAATTTGCGCACGATGTGATCGCGCTCGTCTGCGGGGATGCAGGGGAAGAACGAGGTGCCGAGGAGCTCGGCGGCGGGGGCTTCGTTGTAGCGGCAGTAGGCGTCGTTGACGAAGATGCGCGTGCCATCGGGGAGGCAGCGCACGATGAGCTCCGTCTGATCTTCGACGACGCGGCGATAGCGCGCTTCGCTTTCGCGCAGCGCTTTTTCCATGGCCAGACGCTCGCCGATGTCTTCGATGAAGGCGATGCCGCAGATCGGCTCGCCGTCTTTGGAGCGGACGATCGACGCGGTGAGCTTCGTCGTGATGACGCGACCGTCACTCGCGATCCAGCGTCGCACGCTTTCGATGCTGCTGACTTCTTCGCCTCGCAGTCGTGCGATCGACGTCTGTGCCGCGCTGCCTTCTTCGGGATGGATGAAGTCGAGGAAGTCGTGCTCGATGACGTCGGCGCGGTCGCGCATCAGCATCGAGCAGAAGGCGACGTTGGCGTCGAGGAGTCTGCCGTGCAGGTCGGTCAGCACGACGCCGACAGGCGTGTGGCGGAAGACCTCTTCGAGCGCCTGTTCGCTGGCGTCGACGACTGCCGGAAGATGGAGCTGCATGTCGGGACCGTCAGTCATTATCTCCCTTGACGGCATCGAGCAGCGTGGCGGCGATGTGATCGGCGGCGACGATGCGCATCGCGGCGCCGAGGTCGATCGCAGCGCCGGGCATGCCGAAGACGATGCTGCTGGCTTCGTCCTGCGCGATCGTGAGTGCGCCGGCTTTGCGCATTTCGAGCAGGCCGCGCGCGCCGTCGCGGCCCATGCCGGTGAGCAGCACGCCGATCGCCGAGGAGCCGAGCATGCGAGCCGCGGAGGCGAAGAGGACATCGACGCTCGGGCGATGACGATTGACGAGCGGCGCGTCGTGCAGGGTGATGCCGAGGGAGCCGGGGGCTTGCCATGCGAGGGCGAGATGGCGGTCGCCGGGGGCGATGAGCGCGGTGCCGGGACGGACGATGTCGCCGGGGACGGCTTCGCGGATGGTCATGGCGGAGGTTTCGTTGAGGCGGCGGGCGAAGGCGTTGGTGAAGCGTTCGGGCATGTGTTGGACGGCAACGATTGGTGGGGCGTCGGCGGGCATGGCGTCGAAGAGTTGTTTGAGGACTTCGGTGCCGCCGGTGGAGGCGCCGATGACGATTGGTGTCATCCCGAACGTGAGTGAGGGACCTGGGTGGGAGGGGTTGCGAGGCATGTGATTGGCGCCCCGCCCGCCCAGGTCCCTCGCTACGCTCGGGATGACAGTGCGGCGGAGGCGGCCTACTTTTGCTTGTGCAGCGCCGCGGATCGTGTCGATGAGTGCATCTGCGGAGTCGCGCACTTTCGGTTTGAGCACGACGTCGACGGCGCCGAGTTGCAGCGCACGCATCGTGAGCTCGCTCGACGATTCCGTGAGGCTCGAGCAGACGACGACCGGCAGCGGTGTTTCGTTCATGAGTTTGCGCAGAAACGTGAGGCCGTCCATGCGCGGCATTTCGAGATCGAGAACGATGACGTCGGGGCGGCGCGTCTCCATCTTCATCATGGCGATGAGCGGATCGGCGGCGGTCGTGACCGACATCTCTTTGCCGAGGAGGGCGGTCATGACCTGACGCACGACGGCGGAATCGTCGATGACCAATACGTGCAGCGGTGTCATCGCGCGGTCCGTGTGTAGACCGAAGGCGCCATCGGACGAAGGCGCAGGCCGGAGCTGAGCAGGCTCTCGGAATGGCCGAGAAAGAGATAGCCGGACGGAGCGAGTCGCGAGAGGACGCGCGTGACGGCGCGCGTGCGCGAGGCGACATCGAAGTAGATCAGCACGTTGCGACAGAAGACGAGATCGAACGCGCCGAGCTCCGGCAACTCTTCGTGCAGATTGAGGCGCTGGAAGCGAATGACGGCGCGCGCTTCGTGCGACGCGGTCATGCGTCCTTCCTGCGAGCGCACTCCTCGGAGCATGTACGCCTTCAGATATTTCTCGGGAATCTCGCTCGCTTTTTCGGCCGGCCAGACGCCGGCCATCGCCTGGCGCAACGCGCGGCCGGAGAGATCGGTGGCGAGCACTTCGACGTCCCATCCTTCGAGATGCGCGAGCAGCGTCATCGCGATCGAGTACGGTTCCTGTCCGGTCGAACAGCCGGCGCTCCATACGCGCACGCGTCGCGGGCGCAAGCGTTTCTCCGCTTCGGCGTGCCACTGCGGAATGATGTGCGACTCCAGAAACTCGAACTGCTTCGGCTCGCGGAAGAAACGCGTTTCATTCGTGACGATGCGGTCGAGCATTTCCACGCGCTCGTGCGGCTCGGATTCGACGAGCGCGAGGTACTGGCCGAAGCGCAACATGCCGAGCGTGCGCACGCGACGCGAGAGTCGCGCGATGAGCAGTTCGCGTCGCGAGTCCGACATGTGGATGCCGCTCTCGCGATAAACGAGATCGCGGAAGCCGCGAAACTCGCGATCCGACATCGGCGCCAGCTCACTGGCGTGCATGCGTCTCCCTCGGCGAATCGTGCGGCTGGTCGCGGAGGGCCGGCAGCATCGCGGCTGCATCGAGCATTTCCGTGGTTCCGAGAATCGCCCGCAGATCGAGCAGGATGATCAGCGTGTCGTCCATCCGGATGAGGCCCGGCACGAAGTCGATGCTCAGGCCGAACGGCGGCGCTTCCTGAATGTCGTGATGCGGGACGTCGATGACGCGGCTGACGCCATCGACCATGACCGCCATCACGAGATCTTCGCCTTCGATCTCCATCTCGACGATCACGAGGCACGTGCGTCGCGAGACGCGCGTCGGTTCGAGACCGAGCTTCGCGCCGAGGTCGACGACGGGGACGACGGTGCCTCGGAGGTTCATGACGCCGCGCATCCACGACGGCGTCATCGGCACGGTCGTGAGCGGGCGATACTCGGCGATCTCGCGCACGCGCAGGATGGAGATGCCGTATTCGTCGTTGCCGATGACGAACGTGAGCAGCTGTTCGAGCGTGTCGGCCGGGGCAGCCGGTGCAACAGTGACTTTCCGTCGGCGCGCCATCAGAACCTCTCGAAGTCGAACTGCGCGAGCTCGGCGGCGCTGGGACGATAGCCGGCCATCGCGGGCATTTCGGTTTCGTCCTGTTCCGGGAGCTCTTCGGCGGCGACGCGTTTCGAGCCGAGTGTGAAGATCTCCATGCGCTGGCGCAGCGTTCTTGCCTGTCCGGCCAGTTCTTCTGCAGTCGCGCTCAGCTCTTCCGCTGCCGATGCGTTCTGCTGCGTGATCTGATCGAGGAGGCTCATGGCCTGATTGATCTGCGCGACGCCCGATGATTGTTCGTTCGATGCCGCGGAGACTTCCTGCACGAGCTCCGCGGTCTTGTGGATCGACGGGACGAGTTGATTGAGTGACGTCGCGGAACGCTCGGCGACGCGCACGCTCGATCCCGCGAGTCCGCCGATTTCTTTTGCGGCGCTCTGGCTGCGCTCCGCGAGTTTGCGCACTTCGCTGGCGACGACGGCGAAGCCGCGTCCGTGCTCGCCGGCGCGTGCCGCTTCGATCGCGGCATTGAGTGCGAGGAGATTCGTTTGATAGGCGATGTCTTCGACGATCGTGATCTTCTCGGCGATCGCTTCCATCGCTTCCTTCGTTTCGCCGACGGCGCGACCGCTGAGCTCCGCGTCGCGCGCGCCCTGGATGGCCATGTCGCGCATCTCCTGGCTGTTCGCCGCGTTCTGCGTGATCGACGCGGTCATCTGTTCGAGACTCGCGGTGGCCTGCTCGACCGAGGCGCTCTGGCTGCTCGTGCCACGTGAGAGGCTCTGTGCGGTCGACGAAACTTGCGTCGATGCCGTCGACAGCGTTGCGACGCCGGCGCGGATGTCGCCGATCATCTGCCCGAGGTTGCGCGTCATTTTGCGGAGGGCGAGTGCGAGCGTGTCGTCGTTCGACTTTGGCTTGATTGACGACGTGAGATCGCCGGCGGCGATCGAGTCGGCGATGCCGGTCATTTCCTGGAGATAGACGACCATGTCGCGGAAGGAACGCCCGAGAGTGTCGTTCTCGGAGCGCGGCGCAACGGTCGCGCTGACGTCGCCGCGCGAGATGCGCTCGGCCGCTCCGGCCATCTCTTGAAAGTACGCGACCATCCGTTGCATCGACTGCAGCAGCTTGCCGATCTCGTCGTCGCGCGTGCCGTCGATGTTCGCGGCGAGGTTGCCGGCGGCGAGTTGATTCGCGACTTCGACCGCCTGATGCAACGGACGCGTGAGGTTGCGAATCAGCATCACGGAGACGAAGGCCAGCAGGAGCAGGCACGTCACGCTCGTGATGACGACGAACCATTGCGTGGAGCTGTGCAGGTCGCGCACTTCGCTGAACGCGTGCTGGATTTTCTTCTTGCCGTTGGCGCGCGTCGTGTCGAGTGCAGTGGCAAGCTCGTTGTGACGGCGGCGCATTTCGTCGAGCGATTCCGCGAAGCTCACGCCGGTCTCGCCGGTGATGAGCCGCTGCGTCATGCTGCGGCCGAGGCCGTAGTAGGCGTTGAGCAAGCCGCGCAGATGCTCGATCTCGGCCGAGTCGATCGCGGGATTGCTGCGCTCGCGTTGCAGGCGCTCGAGAAACTTCTCGCGCAGTGCATCCGCTTCCTCGATTCCGGCTGCATCGTGCGCGGCGGCCGCATCCTGCAGCGTGCGCTGGATGGACGTGAGGATCTCGTGGAGATCGTGATGCATCTCCGTGGCGGGGAAGTAGCCGACCTCGATCATCGTGCTGTACGACTCCGTGCGCGAAACCGCGAAGACGGTCGTGGCGAGGATCAGCACCAGCGCGAGCGCGGCGATGGCCGGCATCATGAGGACCCGATGGACGAACTTCAGTTTGCGAAACATGACCACTCCTGACTGCTGCGTGTTTGCGGACGGAAAGAAGAGCGGCGCCGGTCGATCTCGACCTGCAGCAGCCCGGGAACATCGACGATGAAAGCGATCCGCCCGTCGGGGAGGATCGCGGAGCCGGAGAGACCGGGGATGCCGCGCAGCGACTTCGGCATCGGCTTGACGAGGGTGTGGCACTCGCCATGGAGCTCGTCGACGACGAGTCCCGCGAGACCGCGCGCGTAGCGAACGACGACGACGTTCTCGCGTTCGGGTGCGTTGCCATCGAGTGCGAGACGCTTGCGCAGGCGGATGAACGGGATGCTCTCGCCGCGATGCTGCAGCACGCCGGTCGCGCGCTGGTTGTCTTCGGAAGGCGGAAGACGAAACGCTTCGACGACGGCTTCCATCGGGATGATGAACGCTTCGCTGCCGGCACCGACGCCGAGGCCGTCGACGATCGCGAGCGTGAGCGGCAGTCGCACGCGGAACGTCGTGCCGCGACGCGGCTCGCTCTCGACGCTCACGGAGCCGTGGATCGCGTCGATGTTGCGGCGCGCGACGTCGAGTCCGACGCCGCGGCCGGAGAGGGCGGTGACCGAATCGGCGGTCGAGAAGCCGGGATGGAAGATCACCTCCGCGATCTGCGCATCGGAGATGCTCTCGTTCTCTGCGATCAGGCCGCGCTCGCGCGCACGTCGTAAAACACGATCGCGATCGATGCCACCGCCGTCGTCCGTCAGCTCGATCACGATCGAGCCTGCTTCGCGGAAGCTGCGCAGCACGAGCAGGCCGGCCGCGGATTTCTTTGCCTTGCGGCGCACGGCGGGAAGCTCGATGCCGTGTCCGACGCTGTTGCGGATCATGTGCATCAGCGGATCGCGCAGGTGCTCGACGACGGTCATGTCGACCTCGACGTCTTCGCCTTCGATGCGCAGCTCGGCTTCCTTGCCGAGGGAGCGGGCCGTGTCGCGGACGATGCGCTGGAACTGCCGGAACGTCGGGCCGACCGGCACCATCCGCAGCTTCATCACCAGCTCCTGCATTTCGAGATGGAGAGGGTCGGCGTCGCGCAGCGCTTCGAGTGCGGTGCGACCGGAGACGGTCGGATCGTCAAGTAGTTGACCGAGTCGTCCGCGGGCGATGCCGATCTCGCCACTGAGGTCGAGCAGGCGATCGAGTTTCGCGAGATCGATGCGCAGCGTGCGGGAAATGCGTTGTGTGAGCGTTTGCGAGGTTGTGTTTGGCGAAGACGATGCGTCCGCCAAGCGGAGATGGTCAATGAGTTGACGTTCGCGCTCGTTGAGCGTGCGCGTGCGCTCCGACTCGTTGAGCAATCCGCGCAACATGTCGACCGCTTCGAGCAGCAGCGTGATCACGCCGTTCGAGACGACGGTGCGTCCGGCGCGGATGCGATCGAGCAGGTCTTCCATCGCGTGCGCGACGTGCGTCATGGCCTCGAATTCGAAGATGCCGCAGTTGCCCTTGAGCGTGTGGACGGCGCGGAACACCGAGTCCAGCGCTTCCGCGTCGTCGGGCGTCCGCTCGAGCACGAGCAGCGCTTCTTCCGCGGTCGCCAGTCCTTCATCGGATTCCGCAAGGAACGCCTCGAGGAGCGTGGCCATCGACTGGTGATCGAGCACGGCGTCTTTCCTCAGGGCTTGCGAACGAGCGTTGCGCCGTCGGCCGTGCGAAACGTGAGCTTGCGTCCTTCGCGGCCGCCGACGTCGTGTCGCAGTACCGCGATCTCTTCCCGTCGCAGAAACTCCATCGCCTCCGACACGTTGCGGCTGCCGAGCGGCGTCCCGTTTCCTTCGCCCGCGAGCACGGACGCGCCGCCGAAAACGCAGGCGAGCAAAGAGTCGCGCTGGGCGCCGAGGGCGAGGACGCGGTCGAGGAGCATCGGGAGCGCGTGATTGCCGTAGCGCGCCGAGGGATTCGAGCCGCCGCGCGGCAGGATGAAGTGATTCACGCCGCCGAGCGCGGTGCGTGGATCCCACAGACAGACGGAGACGCACGAGCCGAGGACGGTCGTGATCGCTGCGGTCTCGGACGCGGCCCAGAGGCCGCCGGGATAGAGATACACGCGGCGCTCGATCTGCGCGGGCGTGCGCTCCATGCGAGGCGATGGGATGACGCACATGTTCATGGTCAGACTCCCGCCGGCAGCTGGCGCGCGAGCACTGTTTCGTGCAGCTGCGTGCAATAGAGAGCGATGCCGGCCTGACTGGCGAGCAGTCCGAGGAGCTCTTCGTCGACTGCTTCGAGCGCGTCGTGTTTCTGCGGCAGCAGACGGAAGATCGCGATCGCGCCGGAGACGCGTCCGTCGACCTGCAGCGGCACGCACGCGGTCATGCCGACGCTGCGTCCATGCTCGCCGTTGGAGAAGAACGACTCGCCCGTGGTTGCGACCTGACCGATGATTCCTTCGCCGAAGCGGACTTCGTGAAAGGCGTGAGGGCGCTCGTCGAACCAGTCGATCATGCGCAGGCGATCGTCGCCATCGCGCTCGAAGATCGCGAAGTCTTCGGAGCCGACGAGGTTGATGAGGATCTCTTTGATCGCGCCGAGCACTTCGCGGCGATCGAGACTGCCGTGCAGCTGATAGCCGGCGACGTAGAGATTGGCGAGGTTGGTGTTCTGCGTCTCGATGTCGAGGAAGCGGCCGGCGACGGATTCGTTTTCGCGCTGCACTTCGGCGAGGCGGCGCATGAGCGTGTTGTGCTCGTCGATGCGCTGGCCGAGGTCTTCGCGGACGTTCATCAGCTGCTCCTGCAGGCGGATCTTTTCGTTCTGCAGACGCGCGCGATCGGATTCGAGCGCGGCGACGGTGACGCGCAGGCGTTCGTTCTGGCCTTTGAGATCGGTCATGACGCGATTGGTGTCTTCGCGGACCTTCTGGACATAGCCCGTGCTGTGGCCGGTGCTGTCGTTGCGGCCGGTCACACGGCACCGCCCGCGTCGAGATAGCCGCGGACTTTCGTCAGCAGCTCGGCGCCGTTGATCGGCTTGGTGATGTAGTCGCTGCACCCGCTCTCGAAGCCGGTCTCGACGTTCTGTTCCTCACCCTTGGTCGTGACCATGATGATCGGCACGCCTTTCGTGGCGGGCTGCTGACGGATTTGCCGGCAGGCTTCGAACCCGTTCATCTCGGGCATGACGACGTCGAGCAGGATCAGGTCGGGCAGCTCGGCGGCGGCGGCAGCGACGGCCTCGCGGCCATTTTTCGCGGTGACGATCTGGTACGCCTGACCGCGGAGCACCATCTGCTCCATCATCAGGGTCGTTGCGGAATCGTCCACCAGCAGGATTTTCTTTCGGCTCATGTGTCCTCCTGGCGGTGCCTTAGAACAAGGGCGGGGCCAGGAGGCGGGGATGAGTCAAGTTGATGAATTAGCTGATGTTGGTGCCGATTCCTCCGTTGGCGGGAGGGTGGGTTTCGCGAGTTCTCGGGAGGAGATTCGCGGGGAGTCGGGAGGGTTGTGCTCGACGATGCCCGGCGATCTTCCTCCACACAATCCGGCGGCTTTTGTGTCCATGGAGAAATGAAGCGATTTCATACTGGGTGGATCCTGCTCGCTCTCGCGTTGGCGGGGGCAGCTGCGGCCCAGGAGCGCCCGCAACGCCCGGAGGATCGGCTCGCGGACGTCGCGACGATGCTGTTTGCCGGACAGGTGGACGATGCGCGTGCTCGCGTGACGGAAGCTCTCGCCGTGTATGTTCAATCCGGCGACCAGCAGCATCAGGCGATCGCACAGCTGTTCCTCGGCGTTATCGATGTGCGATCTGAACGTGCCTCATCCGCGCGACTCAATCTCGAACAAGCGAGACTTCAGTTCGTGAACCTCGGCGATGGGATGGGCTCGTGGTTTGCGGGCTGGACACTCGCGGAGTTCGAGCGCGGCCAGGGGAGGTTTGATGCTGCGATCACGCATCACGAGAAGTCCTTGCAGTTCGTCCTGGATGCGGCGGCACCGGAGGCCTCGTTCGATGTTCGCGGTCTCGTAGCGCTGGCGCCGATCTTCGGATTTCCGGCCGACAATCTCGAGCCGCTCATTCAGGATCCGCAGGCCATCAAACCAGTTCTGTTGCGATTCGCGGAACTGTTTTCGAGAAACGGCTACGGCGCGACGCTCGTCGAAGCGGGTTACCTCGAAGCAGCCGAGTTGCAATTGAACCAGGCGTCCGTTCTTGGCGAGGCGTTCATGGGATTGTTTCAAACGCCGATCGTTGTGGCCTTCGGCGATCTGCGCCGCAGGCAGGGGCGGCTCGAGGAGGCGCGCGATAGTTATCTTCGCGCGTTGAATGTCGGAGGATTCCCTGCGATCGCTCTTCGCGACGAATGGATCCTCGCGCAGGTCTATGCACGCCTGGCCGAGATCGACGCCAACTCCACTCGCTATGACGATGCTCTGGCCTGGAATGACAAAGCGGTACAGCTTCTGCGCAATGCCCGCAATCGGCAACGCCTGGCGGAGTTTCTTCAGGAGCGTGGCGATCTGCTTTACCGAGCGGGCCGTTATGAAGACTCGATGCGCGTGCTCGAAGAGGCCTTAAAGGTTGCGATCGACAGCGGCGACATTCACCGGCAGGCCGCAGTCCTGTTCGTGCGGGTCCAGATTCATATGTCGGAGGGGCGATACGGGGTTGCCGCCACGGATTGTGAGCAGGCCATCGCGCTGGTGGAGCGCGTCGACCGATCGGATCTCGCCGCGTTCCTCTGGATCTTCCGGGCGATGATCCATCTCCATTTTGAGCAATACGACGGTGCGAGGATTGCGATCGCGGCGGCCGAGAAGCATGCGACGAAGAGCGGGTTCCGGTTGGCGATGGAGTTCGTGAATCTGATCGGTGTGTTGCAGCGGAGTCTGTCCGGTACCGGAAGTCGGGACGAGCTCCGGTCCGCGTTCGTCAAAATCGCAGACTTGCCGGAAGCCGGCGGGATGCTGATGCCGGTGGCGGCACGGTACGTCGTGGAGGGACTGATGACTCTCGGATCAGGAGGTGCGACAAAGATAGCGCCGCCGGATCCCGCGAATGTACCAGCGCTGCAGGGGTTCCGCGGGCTCGCGCATCTGCTGAAAGCAACGATGGAGCTCGAGCGAGGCGACACTGCGGCGGCGCGCGTTTCTCTGCAGAACGGGCTCGACTACAGTCCAAGCCGCGACATTCACGCACTGCTTCAGCACCTCATCGCAGTGTCGTGGTGGAAGGACGGGAACGAAGAGAAGGGTCTGCAATCGATTCTCGAAGCTGCGAATACGCTGGATCGCTCCATCGAGGAGCTTCCGATCGATAGCATGGTGGCCGGATACTCCGGCAGCTACCGCCGCGCGTACTTTGAAATGGTCATCGAGCGGCTGGTGGCACAGGGACGCGTTGCGGAAGCGTTTGATTTCTCCGAGAAAGCGCGCGCACGCGGATTTCTCCAGCTCCTTGGCCGGGCACGTTTCCGTCGAGACAACGATGGCGCTGCGCATCTCGTGCGAGAGGCGACCGAGCTTCGCGCTGCGATCTTCCGTCTGCAACAGGAATTGTCCTTTGCGCCGGGTGTGAGCGGGCCGCGCCTGGAGACGGATTTACGCCAGGCGAGATCCGACTATGAGGCGTTGCTGCTGCGCATTGACACGACGCGTGTGAACGAGGGGTCGTCCACATCGATCGAGACGCTCACCGTCGAGGAGGTCCAGGCGGAGCTACCGGCGGATACGACGCTCATTAGCTACTTCACAACCGCGCGTCGCACACACGCATGGGTCGTGGACCGCACGAGCGTCACGCACGTCGCGCTTCCCGTCGACGAAGTGGCGTTGCAACGAGCCACCTGTTGGGCAGCCTCTTTTGCACATGGAGAGGAAGCTGTGCGAGGAGTGACCCCCGAGGACTCGCAATGCGAGGACGCGCGTGCGACGCCGGAGGAAGTCTTCGCGATGTTGTTCGGACCGCTGAAGAGCAGGATCCGCAATCGACGACTCGTCCTCATTCCGCATCGCTCTCTGCACTACATTCCTTTTGCCGCGTTGCGCGATGCGGTGACAGGGCGCTATCTGGTCGAGGACTACACGCTGACGTACGTTCCCAGCGCCAGCGCGTCGCGATTTCTCGTGCGGAATGAGACGCCGCTCGACGGCCGCGTGCTCGTCCTCGGTGAGCCGGAGAGCATGTTCGGAAGTCGCGGTGCGCTTCCGGGTGCTGCGACCGAAGCCGTTCGAATCGCGGAACTGTTCGGCACAACCGCCCACCTCGGTGCGTTCGCAACGGAAGATCTTCTTTATGATCTCGGCGGTGGTTTCGATCTCGTTCATATCGGCGCGCACGGCATATACGACGGGAACAATCCGCTCTTCAGCCGGATCGCGCTCGCACCGAGTGCGGATCACGACGGCAATCTGGAAGTGCATGAGATTCTTAGCCAGCTCGATTGGTCCGGTGTGAATCTCGTTGTGGTCGCGGCCTGCGGAACTGCGCGCGGAAAAGGGAGCGGCGGCGATGAGGTCGTCGGACTCACGCGAGCGATGCTCGAGGCGGGAACGCCCGGAGTGATGTCGACGCTATGGGAGATTCGCGACGATGCCGCGTCCGCGTTGATGGGCGAGTTTTACTGCCGCCTTCTGGAGGGCGATGTCGCGGCTGATGCGTTGCGAACCGCCCAGTTGACGATGTTGCTCAGCGATGAGTTTCAGGGTCCCGAGTTCTGGGCACCGTTTTCCCTCTCCGGTAATCCGCAGGCACGATTCGGAGCTCCGCGTTAGCGATCAGCCTGGTGCTCGATGGAGACGTTGCGGAAGTCCATCGGCGCCCAGGCTTCACCGTCGGACCATTTCAGACGGAGCAGTTTGACCGTGGCGGCTTTCGGCTCGACGTTGTCGAAGCGCAACCAGGTGGCAGTGCGCACACCGGGACTGAGGATTTTCTCCACTTCACAGATGTCGTAGGCGTCGCAGGTGGAACGTGAGCGGTTCCCCACGCCTCCACCCTCGGACATGAAATCGTTTCCCAGCTCGTCGAAGACCGACGACCCGCCTCGGTCGTGTTCGAATCGTGCCTGACCGCCAATGCCGAGGATGAATTTTTTCTCGGCGATGCTCTGATTCGTGATGGTGAAATTGCAGCGTAGCGTTCGCGTTGCGAGAAGACACTGATCCAGCGTTACGAGCACGTCGCGCATCGCGTTCACCGTGATGGGGGCATTCGGCATCTTCAGCTGTTCCGCGGCGTCCGGTTTGGGTCCGGCAGACGTCGCCGACAAAAGCGACTGTTTCGTCGCGCCGATTGCGTCCGACACAGAGACGTTGGAGCCGGGTTGCAGTGTCGCAAGCTGGCGCTTCAGCAGGATCGCCTGGCGCTCGACGGCATCGGCCCGAGCCTGCAATGCAGCGATCGACGCTTCGTGGTTCTTCTGAGCCGTTTCGGAACGCAGTCCGACGAAGCCGCTGCCGGCAACGGCCAGCAGCGCGATGAATGCGAAGACAACGATCGTGAACCGGTTCATGGCGGAGCTCCCTCAGTTGAAGAGTCGTCCAATCGGACTGGACGGGTCGAAGAACGAATTTGCGGCGATCTTGGTGGACCAGATCGCGGCGAGCAGCATCACCGAGATCGCGGGCGGCGCGAAACGTTCCGGGATTCCGACGAGGCGTGTGCTTCCGGAGAAGAGAATGCACAGCATGTAGGTCCATGCGACGAAGCTCAGCACCGCGATCACCTGCCAGTTGGCGCCGCCAAGGATCGCCGCGAGGACAAAGAAGATTCCGATCGGCTGCAAGGCGATGCCGGCGACGAATACGTCCGCGTTCCAGGTTCCGGCTCCTCCGAGGATTCTGCGCGCGCCGGCGCTCGTCAGCGTCAGGGCGACAAACGGGACGAGTGATACGAGAAACACGCTGAGCGCGAGTTTGAGCGCGGAGTCGGCGCCGAGTTTCGCGGCAGCGAGCGTGCTTGCGAGCGCGGTCAATATCGCGAACGCGAGTCCGAAGGCGAAGCCCGCCGCTTGTGCGCGTTGCGCGCCGAGGGCGGCGAAAGAGGCGGCAATCCCCGCGATTGGATCGGATGCGATCCTCTTCGTTGCACCGAGGGCATCGCTCGACGCTTCTTTGAGCATCCGGCTCACGTCAGCGCCGCTGAGTGCCGGTGAATTCGTTTTTCCGCAACTTGCACACGCGGCAACCTCTCCGTTGTTGAATGCTGCACCACAATTCACGCAAAACATGACGTTCTCCCTTTCTAACTCTGAGTGATTGGTATTCCGGCGCCACAGACGCCGCAGAACCGTGTATCGATCGAGATCGGGGCATTGCACGATGCGCAGAGGGTGAGAGGTTTTTGCTGGCGTCGCCGGCTTCGCACGACGAGCAGCAGGGCGGCGGCGATCGCGGCGAGGAGCAGTCCTTTCTGATTGCGCGAGAGGGGAATATGCATTCCGGAAGAGGTCACCTCGATCGTTCCGCCCCGGGAGCCTTCCCAGGTAACTCGGGTGCCGGCGATCTCTCCCGCGCTCGCAGAAAGCACTTTCGCAGGCATCGTGATGACCATGCGGCGCTTGTAACTACCGAATCCGATCGCCTGCAGTGAGACGCTGAGGCGGTACTCGCGTCGCAGGAAGCCGACGTCGGTGGTCGACAACTCGAACTGATTGTTGGAATCGCTCAGTGAAGCGACGTCGGTAAAATCCTTGCGAAGAACGACGAATCGCTCTTTTTCGGTCTCGCCTTCCTGTTCGACGCGAAACCCGTCCTTCTCTGCTTCCTTGCGGAAGTCTCCGAAGCCCTCACTGAGCTCTTTCGGAATCGAGACTTTGACTCGATAGGTGCCTGAGCCGTCAGCATTGATCCGCAGGTCTTCTTCGATGACACACGAAAGCAGAATCAACGAGAAAATGCCGGCCAATGCGAGCGCGCGCGTGCGTCTCTGTCGCAACATGAAGAAGACCTCCTCAGGGGTGCTTTGAGAGGAGAGACACGTTGCCGGAATGTTTGTGGGGGGATGTTCCGCGATTACCGCGCGGGAACGCGAAATCGATAAGACGCCAGAGGCACGAGACGTTCATCGTTGATTCCGTCGATCGTGAGGCGGTAAGTCCCCCGTTCCAGCAGGTGGCGGGACACGAGGATTGCGAATGTCCCGTCGGATTGCTCCCGCAGTCCGCGCGCACTCCAGATGGAGCGGGGCGGCGAGGATTCGACATTGAGGATTTCGGCGCGATAGTCCGGATACCGCGTTTCTCCGAGTGGAGCCGCCACGAGCAGAAACTGGTTCGTATTCGACGGAAGATCGAGCGTGGTCGCTCCGCCGCGTGTCGCTCCCTCGGGGTACATCACCAGGGGCTCGAAGCGGAACTGCGGTTGGCGAAGCTCGTTCCGTAGTCGATGCTCGTTTCGCGTCTTCAGGATCAGGAGTGTGCCGAGAACCATCGTCGCCAACGATGCCGCGATCGCGAACGCGCGCCAGACCTGGACGTGCCGGATCGGGACTGGTTCGCGCGGAGCTAAGCGTGCGCGAATCGCGTGCCAGTCGCTCTCGAGCTCATCGGACGACAGTTTGTCCACGAGCTCTTCGGATGCGGGCAATGGTGAGGAGGCCAGGCGTGCGAGATCGGGATACCAGGCCAGCAACTCCCGCACGCGCTCCGCGTCTGCCCCGGAAAGCGTACCGTCGAAGAAGGCGAGAACCTCATCCGCTGTCGGCGGAGGCCCCAGCGCTCGTCGCTTTTCGGCGATCACATCGTCGCTGGCGGCATCCCAGTCACTTTTCCTCATCATGTTCGTCTGGCCAGCGTACGCCAACGGGCTCGGCAGCGAGACGCTCCCGAAGCCTCTTTCGCGCGTCATGGAGGCGTGATTTCACGGCGTCCATGCTGATTCCGAGAATCCGTTGAATTTCACTGTACGTGGATTCGCGCAGCCAGAGAAGGAGGCACTTCTGCTCACTCGCGGGCAATTCGGAGATGGCTGCGTGCAAACGCTTCCTGCGAACGTCCCGCTCCTCGCGCTCCGCCAACCCCAGTTCGGCTGACGGGATGGCCGTACGCGCCTCCGGAATCGCATCGAGAGGGACCTCCACGCCGCCCCGTTTCTGCGTTTGCCGAGCGCGGAAATGATTGAGGGCGAGACGCCGAGCGGTGACTTCGAGAAACTTCCATTCGGACTCACCGCGATACGCGTCCATGTGTTCATAGACACGAACGAATACATCCTGTGCGAGATCGCGAGCCTCATCCCTCGCCATTCCGTGCCGGATGAGAAACGAGACCACGGACCGATAGTATCGATCGTAGAGATCGCGAAAACGTTCTTCGTTTTCTTCGCGCACCTTCATCGAATGGGATGCAGCCCGGGACCGGGTCAGCCTGCATCTCTATCATTCGTGAACTCCGTCCTCATGTAAAGCACAGTCGAGACACACAGAAGGGGAGGAATCGTGTCCCATCAGGTGTGAAGAGATCGATTTGTTCGATTTGCGCCCTGGTATTCGTGGTCGTTCTGACGTGCAGTGCCCGGGCAGACTCGACCATTCGGCGGCGCGCACTTCTCGTCGGCATCAACGATTACAGCGCATCGCGATTGTCGAAAGCTGGCTCAATCACCACGCCGGATCGCGAGTGGAAAAACCTCAAGGGCACGTTGAATGATGTCAAGGCCATGCGGGAGGCACTCGTCGGTCTCTATGAATTTGATCCGCGAAATATCAAGACGCTGACCGATCAGCGTGCGACGCGTCCCGCGATTCTCGGTGCGCTGGAGACGATCGCGGCGAAATCCGGCAAGGGCGACATCGTCTATTTCTATTACGCCGGACACGGCTCTCGCGTCAGGAACACGCTTTCCGACGAGCCGGACCAGTTCGACGAATCGATTGTGCCTGCCGACTCGCGCGCCGGCGCACGCGATATCCGGGACAAAGAGCTTCGCGCGATCTTTCACCGCATTCTCGATCGCGGCGCGCGGCTGACCGTGATCCTCGACAGTTGCTATAGCGGTTCGGCGTTTCGGGGAGACGTCATGCCCCGCGGCATCAAGCCGGATCGTCGTGATGTGGCGGACGGCACCACGCTCACCGCGCGTCCCGAGGATCGCGGGGCTTTCATTGTGGCGGGGGCGCAGGACCACGAACTCGCGTTCGAAGTCCAGGATGAGTACGGACAGTTTCGAGGTGCTTTTTCGTGGGCATGGTTGCATGCGATGCGCGATGCGGTGGAGGGTGAGCCGGGGATCGACACCTTTCTCCGGGCCCGCGCACGATTGAGCACGAGGGGTCGTCCCCAGCATCCCGTCCTTGCAGCTGACGAGGGCGCGCGTCAGCGGCCATTTCTCGGACTCGTGCGCCGGGATCGGCGCGAAGGCCGGGTGGTCGTATCAGTTCGTGCGGTACGCCGCAATGGGACAGTCCTGATCGACGGTGGATGGATCAACGGCATCACGGTTGGAACTGAACTGCGGACGATCGGCGGGAACACGCGCATCGAAGTCACCGCGCTGATCGGCGTCTCACAATGTGAAGGCCGCGCGCGGTCGTTGAGTCCGGAGCCCAGTGCGCTACTCGAGATCGTTTCGTGGGCCGCGCCGCCGGGGGAGGCGTTGCGCGTGCATCTTCCACGCATCGCTTCCAGTGCCGCTGAACTGACTGTCCTCGCAACGGCAATGGCCCTCGAGGCATCGAGTCGAGCGATCGATTGGATCGAGGATCCGCTTGCCCGGACGCCGACGCACCTGCTGCGCTGGAACGGACGGCTGTGGGAGATCCTGGGCCCCGACTCTGCTGCAAAGCGCACCGCGGTGCACGCGATGGCGGCACTTGCCCAGGTCCCGGACCATGCAGCGGTGTTCGTGCAATGGCCGTTGCCGGAGTCGATGGCGCAGCGGGTGCCGATCGGACCGGGTACGCCACGGACAGCTGTCGAGCCAGTCGCGGAGGCGCTCCATGCCGACTATGTGCTGGTCGGCCGGTTCTCCGCACAACGAATCGACTATTCCTGGATGCGTCCATTTGCACTCGCGGAACATCAACCGTGGAGCGTCATGCCATTGCGCACGGAGTGGCAATCCATCGATTCGCGCAACACGCCGTACGAGCTGACGCAAGCAGCGATGGGGCTGCAGAGAATCCACGCCTGGCAGTTGCTCGCTTCGCCGCCCGACACCTCGTATCCGTATCGACTCGCATTGCGCAGAACACGCGACCGGGAGCTCGTCAACGGAACGGAGCTCCCGGGCGGCGAGCAATACGGTGTCGTGCTTCGGCGGGATGCGATGGCTTCCGCAAGCGTGATGCAGCGATATGTCTACGTGTTCGTCATCGACAGCTTTGGACGCGGCACGCTGCTCTTTCCGCGGAATGCGGCCGTCGAGAACTGGTTTCCGATCGCCTCCGATACGAACCAGGCAGAGGTGCAGGCAGTCGCAGAGATCACGCTCGGCAAGCCGGCGCTTTTCCGGCCGGCGGCGCCCTTCGGCGTCGACACCTATCTGCTGTTGACGACCGACGAGCCACTCGCGAATCCATGGATTCTGCAGTGGGATGGTGTCCGTAAGCGCGATGCGGCGCCTGCGACGCCGCTGGAAGAGCTCCTCGCGAACGTCGGTTCCCCCGAGCGCTCGGTCGTGTCGCGTGGCTTGCCGGTGAACTGGTCGATCCAGCGCGTGGTCTTTCACTCAGTTGCACCCGCTGTCGGGAGGAGTACGCCATGAAAGGTTGGATCGCGATCGTCGTTCTACTTGCAAGCCCCGTTGCAATGGCGCAAAAGCCGGATCTTGCAGGAATCGGAACCAATGTTCGCGCTGCCGGAAATGCGGAAGTTGCGCGCAAGGAGATCGCGGCCGCTCTCGAATACTTCCAGAAGGAGAATCAGCCGCAGCAGGTCGCGGCCTGCTATCTGCTGCTCGGTTTAGTCGATTTCACGCTGGGGCGGGAAGACTCGACGCGAACCAACCTCGCGCAGGCAATTGAACGCTTCGGAGCGATGAAAGACCATTTCGGGTCCGTCTTTTCGATGTTGGTGCTTGCGGAGTTCGAGAAGCAGCAACTGAACTTCGACGTGTCCCTTGCGACCTACGAAAAGGCGATTGCGCTGACACAGCGTCTGGCCTCGTCCGATGAACCGGTTTCGCTTGACGGGATCATGACCGTTGCCGCGTTTTTCGGTTTCGAGAAAGATAAGTTGCCGCAGTTGCCGAGCGCGGAGATTTTCAGGCCGATCCTCATCATGATGATCGAAACCATGCTCCGCGTTAACTACGGCTCGTCTCTTGTGGAGGCAGGTGAGCTGGTCAAAGCCGAAGCGCAACTGACGCAGGCGCGGTCGATGGCAGTGATGTTCGGTCCGATGTTTGAATCGTCGTTGTCGGCGCATTTCGGCGACCTGCGGCGGCGGCAGTGGCGACTCGACGAGGCGCGCAGCCATTTCAGGAAGGCGCTTCAGAGTACGAGCGTGCTGCCTCCGTTCTCGCTGCAGGGCGGCTTCATCGAAGTAGAGATCATCGACAAACTCGCTGATGTCGAAGTTCTCTGTGGCCGGGTCGACGAGGCCATGGCGTGGAATGACAAAGCGCTCGCGCTCATCGGTCGCTCGAACGAGCCGTTGCGCGATGCAGCCATCTTCAGTGATCGCGGTGATCTGCTTTTTCGGACGCATCGATACGAAGCAGCCGAGGCAGCGTTCGATGACGCTCTGAAAGTCGCCGAGGATGCCGGTGATACATATCTCCGTGGCACGATCCTCACCGGCCTCGGCCAGCTCAATTTTGCCCGCGGACAGTATGGAACGGCGGCAATGCAGCTCGAACAATCGATTGCTCTGCTTGCGAAGATGAACAGCAAGGCGGCCCAATCGCGGGCGTGGATGGTCTTGTCCGAGATCTACTCGATGACCGGAGCGCCGGACAACGCGACGCTGGCGCTCGGAAAAGCCAGAGAGCTCGCCGCGCGCAGTGACTCCCGCGTCCACGTCGCCGTCGTCGAATTGGCGGCCGCGGTACAGAAGCTCACGGCGGGCGAAGGCTCGGCCGTGGAGGTCGAACAGGCAGTTCGCAAGGCATGGGCTCTTCCGGAGGCATCAGGGGCGGGGATGTCACCGATGGTGATCGAGGTCCTGGCCAAGATGGGGTTCTTACAGGCTCCGGACGAGAATGTCGTCCTTGCATTGAGCGAACCGGGAAATCCCGCCGGCATGTCGTGTGTCGTTTCCATACTGCAGGGGAAGGCGCTCATGGAGAAGAAAGAGTTCGCCGCCGCGCGTGCAGTCTGGAAGAAGGGCCTCGACACGTGCCCGAGCCGCGACCTTCGCGCCGGCTTCTCAGCGATGATGGGTGTTGCGTGGGTGCACGAAGGGAATCTCGAACAGGCTAGTCGCTCGCTTCTCGAAGCGGCGAACGCTCTCGAGCTGGCGATCGACGATATTCGCATCGAAGAGATGCTCAGCAACTTTCTCGGCGATCGCGGAATCTACTTCAATGTGCTCGTCGAGATGCTGGTGCGACAGGGCCGTATCGAGGAAGCGTTTGATTTCACGGAGCGTGCCCGCGCTCGCGCGTTCCTGCAGCTCATCGGCAGAGCGAGGCTGGAACCGCGCCGTGGCGCCGATGCACAACTCGCCGGCGAGGCCGAGACCCTGCGAACGCAGATCGCCGATTGGGAACGCGAGTCGTTCACCGTTCCGGAAGCAACGGCGCGCCGGATTCGCACGGATCTTCGCGAAGCGCGTTTGCGCTATGAAGCACTGCTCACGCGTCTCAAGAGCACGAGCTCCGAATACGCTTCGCTCTCGAGTATCAAGCCGCTGACCATCGACGATGTGCGAGCGAGCCTGCCGCCGGACACGACGATGATCAGCTACTTTCAGACTCCATGGAGCGTGCAAGCCTGGGTGATCGATCAGAAGACGTTGCATCACGCCGTGCTGCCGATGCCGCTGTCGTCGCTGCAGCGTGCGTCGTGCTGGGCCGGACAGGTCGGCGAACGGAGCGTGGAGGTGCTCGATGAGCCTGGTCGTTGCTCCGAGTTCGCGAACCCCGAGGAAGTGTACGAACAGCTCTTCGCACCGCTGCGGTCGAAGATCGCCAATCACCGGCTGGTCATCGTCCCGCACGGACCATTGCATTACATCCCCTTTGCGGCGCTGCGCGACGCAAAGCGGAAACGCTATCTGGTCGAGGACTTCACGATCACTTATGCGCCGAGTGCGAGCTCCCTCCGATTCCTGAGCGAGAAAGAGAGCGGTGTCGACGGTACGGCGCTGGTCCTTGGCAATCCGATCGGCATGAACGGCAGCGATCTCCCCAACGCGGTATGGGAAGCCGTGCGCGCCTCTGAAGCGCTCGGCACACGCCCGCTTCTCGGCGAGCGGGCGATGGAAAGTCGCCTCTACGAGCTCAATGGCAAGGTCGATCTCGTGCATATCGCGGCACACGGAACTTACGACGACAAGCATCCATTGTTCAGTCGCATTACGCTGGCGCCGGGCGATGGTCGCGACGGGAATCTCGAAGTCCATGACATTCTCGGCGAGCTCGATCTGTCCGGAGTGAATCTCGTCGTTCTCGCGGCCTGCGACAGCGCCCTTGGCAAGCGAAGCGGCGGTGATGACATCGTCGGGTTGACGCGCGCCCTTCTTTATGCCGGCACACCCGGTGTGATCTCGACCCTCTGGAGAATCAATGATGAGGCTACGGCGACACTCATGGATGAGTTCTACTGCCGCCTGCTGGCCGGCGATCTGGCGGCTGATGCTTTGCGCACGGCACAATTGACGATGTTGAAGAGCGAGACGAACGCGGATCCGACAAAGTGGGCTGCATTCAGCCTGACCGGCAATCCAATGGGACGGTGGTCAACGTCGCATTGAATCAATCGCCGCGCGTCAGATCTCCACATGAGGGGCAAAAGCTCGCGCACCGCGGAAGCGGCGCGCTGCAGGTCGTGCAGCCGCTCGATCTGCGTGCCGTCCCGAATGACGCGCTCGGTCGACGCACTCGTTTCACCAGAACGAACAAAGACACCATGACGGCAAAGGCAATCCACCCGTGTGTACCGCTGAACGGTACGACCAGGGCCTCTGCGACGATGTCGATCGTGCCGCCGTTCGCGCAAAACCAGGTGACACGCTGGCCATTGGCCTCGCCGGCGCTGGTCGACTTGACCGGGCGGTGGCGCGTATCCTGGCCAGCCCCGGTCCAGGGAACTTCTCGACCAGGACTGTCGCACGGTACGTTCCCGAACCGTCTTCGCGGATTTGCAGGTCGTCTTCGATCTCGCAACCAGCGAGCAGTAGCAGGATCAGACAAGATGGACCGATTCGCGTTCGCAAAGGCGGACTCCGTGCCGAAGGAGCTCTGCAAGTCTTCAGACACGGGATGCGTGAGTTTTGTGGGTTCGACTGTGTCGCGATCAGACACTCGCGCGCACAACATCGCTATCCACGCGCACGGCCGCGCCGTTCGTGGCTGGCGCGCGCCCGCTGCAGACTACGCGACCGCCGACTCGCTCGACACGAACACGCCTTCGTCAAAGCGCGCGGTGGTGCGGCCGTTGACGATGACGGTCGCGCCTTCTGCCGCGAGTTGTGCTGCGCCAGCGATGCCGATGCCTGCCGGTGGAGCCGGTGACGAGGGCACGTTTGTTGGCGAGTTGGAGATCCATGCGTCATCGTTTCATGCTCACTCGACGCGTTTCGCTTCCTGATCGAGCCCGCCCTGGTGCGGGATCAACTTCGCTGCAGGCCCTGCACCTTCGACGACAAACGTAACCTGCGCGTCGACGGCTTTGAGGAAGAAGTCACGCTCGGTTTCTGCGAAGAGCTCGGACTTCGGTTGCGCGGTGGCTTGTAAAAAGAGCTGGTTTTCTTCGCGGGTGATGACGATCTGGAACGTCGGTGCGAGCTGGTAGCGGCCGACGTAGCGATCGAGCAGGGACGGATCGACGGTGACTTCCGTGCGCTGCTTCGGTGCGGCGGCGTGGCTGTCGACGCGTTTGGCGCGATGGTCGCCTCCCTGATGGAGGATGAGTCCGTCGGATTCGAATGTGATCTGCGCATCGACGATTTCGTAGAAGAACCTGTTCTGGCTTTCCGGGTAGATCTCGAGTTTCGCCTGACCGGTGGCTTGCGCGAAGAGCTGACCGTCTTCGCGCGTGATGGTGATGACGAACTTCGGTGCGAGCTCGTAGACGCCGATATAGCGGTCGAGCGTCGCCGGATCGACGCTGATTTTTCTGCGTCCCTGCGGCGGCGTCAGCACCGGCGTTGCGGGATCGAGAAGATGGCGGCCGATGTCGTCAACGCCTTCGTCCGTGTACATGTTCGAGAGCACGACCACGCCCGTACCGTTCTTCCGGTCATAACCCAGATACGAGCGATAGCCGCCGGTGCCGCCGTTGTGCCAGATGATCTCGCGTCCGTCGCCCAGCTTCGTGACGAACCATCCGAGGGCGATTTCCAGATGCGGTGCGGGTGTTTCGCGGCGCACAGTGAGGAGCGATTTCATCGCCGGTGCGAGCGGCTGCGGGGTCGGTTTCAGAAACGCGGAGAGAAACGTGAGCAGGTCATTCGCAGTCGAGCGCAATGCGCCTGCGCCGGCGAGCGCGGAAAAGTCCCAGTTCTTTACGCGCTTGCGCTCAGCGTCGTGTCCCGGCGCGAGTCGCCGCTGTAACGGTTCGCTGAGCGTGATGGCGGTGCTCTTCATTCCCAGCGGCGCGGTGATGCGCGTGCGCACGAGCGTCTCGTAGTCCGTGTGCGCGCGCAGTGCGAGGACGTGGCCGAGCAGGCCGACGCCGAGGTTGGAGTATTCGTGGGTGGTGCCGATGTCGCGGGGGAGGTCGCAAGTCGAGAGGAAATCGTAGAGCTGCGCGACGGTGTAGTCGGCGTATGGATTCGCAGCGTCCTTCGGCGCGAAATTTGCCGGAAGACGGGGGAGTGCGGACGTGTGCGTCGCAAGATCCTGCAGCGTGATTTTCTTCCCGTCGCGCTCCGGCATTTTTACGCCGGCGGGGAGGAACTTCGAAACGGGATCGGTGAGCGCGAGCTCGCCGCGTTGCACGGCGTCGGCGAGCAGCAGTGCGGTGAAGACTTTCGTTACGGAGCCGATCTCGAAAAGAGTGTCGCCATTGACGGCACGTTTGTCGTTGTCGAACGTGCCGCGCGCGACGATCCTCCGGCCGGCGGGCTCGATCACGCCGACGACGATGCCGACGTTCTGCTTCTGCGCGTCGATGCGATCGGTGAGGATCTTGCGGATGTCGGTATCACTGACGACATTCGCATTTGCGCTGACGGCGAGAAGGAAAGCGGTGGCGAGGGAAAGAAGGTTACGCACGGGGAGATGGTCTCATAACGCGGAGAGGGCGACGGGGGAGTCTCAAAGTCTGAGACTTTGCGACTCCTTCCGCGGCGTTCTGCGGGTCGATCACGCGGATCGCAGGATCGCCGCCCCGTACTGCGCTTTTTTTCCTGCTTCGAGTCGCACGCGCGTGAGATCGATGCGGCCCGGCTCGACGAGGACGACGACGCTCGATCCCATGTGAAACGTGCCGAGTTTCGCGCCGACTTCGATGGGGAGGGTCGGGTTGTAATCGCGCGCGACGATACGGTTCACGTCCGCGTCGTTGGAGATGAAGCTGTCGTAGGTCACGGAGATCTTGCCGACGTTCGTCGCGCCGATCATGACCACGGCGACGCGGCCGAAGTTTCCGTCGATGTAGGTGACGACGCGCTCGTTGATCGAGAAGAGCTCGTCGATGTTCGCGAGCGACCAGTCGTTGACCGGCCAGAGCTTGCCGGGGATATGTACGCTGCGCGGGATCGTGCCGGCGACAGGCGCGTGGATGTGGTGATAGTCCTGAGGGGAGAGGTAGAAGTTGAAGTACGTGCCGTGCTCGAAGCGCTTTGCGTTGTCTTCATCGGAGAGGAAGCCCGCGACGCTGTAACTCTTGCCTTTGATCTGTTCGAGGCGGCCGTTCTCGACCGCGCCAAAGTTGCGCAACACCCCATCCACCGGACTCACGAGCTCCCCTTCGATCGGCCGCAACCCCTCGGCAAGATCGCGGATGAAGAAATGTCCGATCGACGGATAGTCCTCCAGCGGCTTGCTCGCGGCGTCGACGTCGATCTGATACGTGCTCGCGAACCATCGCACGAGCCGCCGCGCGATCGGCTGCGGCAGGCGTGCGTGAAGGAGGCGCCCCATGGCGCGGCTGAGGTGGTTCTTGGGGATGTAACGCAGGTAACGATACAAATACAGCCTCCCGGAGAGTCGGAGTGCAAGATGAGGGACAGGTTACGCGTGCTTCCGCGAAGCGTTCCCCGATCGTCGACTGTTTTCCGATGATCGCGGCGCTGGCTTCGTGGACGGACACGACGCCGGCGATCAGGCGATTGCGGCGATCGATCAACTGCGGCTCGCGTTTGCAACATGTCCAAAAACTGTCGGCATTCCAAACTGTCATCCCTCGCTCGGCGCTCGGGATGACGGCGCGTCACTGCGTCGTGTCGATGTCCCCGCCGAACGAGTGGATCGGGCAGTGGTACTGATACAACCCCGGACCCGCCGGCACGGCGAAGATGAGGATGCCGTTGTTGATGTTGTTGTTCGAGATGCTGCCGTTCGGGGCGTTGAGAATCTCGAACGGGTGGACGGGATCGGTCTGGATGCGGAAGCGATAGGTGCGGCCGCGCGTCAGGGTGATCAGCGGGTTCGCGCCGGAGACGCCGGAGAACTGGAAGAAGAATCCGGGCGAGGTCACTGTGAAGTCGATAGCGTTGGCTTGCACGGCGATCGTCACGGTTGCGGTCGTGCTGCCGAAGCCGTTGATGATCGTGTATTGGAATGTGTCGTTGCCTGTGAATGCGCCTGCGGGGTCGTAGCGGAAGCTGCCGTCGGCGTTGAGGCGCACGACGCCACCTGTGGCGGTCGGCGTCGGCTCGCCGAGCGTCGGCTGCTCGTTGCCGCTTGGCGCGCCGTAGCTGAGGATGGTTGCGGTGTTGAGCGTGTCGTTGCCGAGGATGCCGGGTGCGGCGATGTTGAGCTGGACGCCGGACGGGGTCGAGTAGTCGTCGTTGACAGCGACGGGGGGGAACGGCGTGACGGTGATGTCGACGCGTGCGCTCGAACTGCCGGCGCTGTTGGTGATGACGTAGTGGAGCGAGTCGTTGCCGAGGTAATCGGTCGCGGGCGTGTATGTGAGACCGCCGGTCGCGGTGATGTTGACGGTGCCGTGGGATGTCGGCGTGTTCGCTCCGGCTGTCGTCTGTTCGGTGCCGATGATTCCGTAGCTCGTGACGGTCGCGCCATTGACGGTGTCGTTCACAAGGACTCCGGGCGAGAGGTAGAGGAGCGTGGTGTTCTGCGTCGTGAAGCGCACGTCATCGACGGCGAGCGGTGGTGGGCTGGTGATGGTGATCGTCACTGTGGCGACGTTCGTGTCGACTGTGCCGTTGTTCGCTTTGTAAGTGAACGAGTCCGTGGTCGCGGCGGAGCCGTTGTTGAGGTAGGTGAATCCGCCGTCGGCGTTCAATGTGAGCGTGCCGTTGGACACGCTGGTGACAAGGATTGCGGTGAGCGATTGCGGGTTGGTGTCATTCAGAAGAACGCCCGCAGTTGCGGCACTGACGAGCGCTCCGCCGCGCACGACGGAGTATGCATCGGCTCTTGCGATGGGTCCGGCCGGTGGTGTTTTGCGCACAGCGCGGCGTCGCGGCTGTCCGGCTTCAGGTGCGGCTTTCGGTGCGCGGACGACGGTGCGATCGGCGGGACGTTTTGCATCGCGTTCGGATTCGAGTGCGGGCAAACCTCCCGCGAGCAACAGCACGAGGCAGGCAGCGATGGAGCGCATGCACGGAGCTTACTCCTGTGCAGTGGCCGGAAAGACCTCCACCGCCACACCATTCAGTGCAGCATTTCCAGAAAGTTTATCGACGGCTCCCGCGTCCGTCAGGTCGTTATAGCTGACGCCGGCATTGGCCTCGGCGAAGCCGAGACGCGTGCCGGGACGGTTGTGACCGAAGCCGTGCGGGAGACTGACGACGCCGCGCATCATCGTGTCGGTGGCCTGCACTGCAATGCGCACCGAGCCGACATTCGCGCGCACTTCAACGGTCTGGCCATCCGCGAGACCGAGCGACGCCAGATCGTCGGGATGCATCATCAGCTGATCGCGCGCCTTGCCTTTGATGAGGCGATGCGAGTTGTGCATCCATGAATTGTTGCTGCGCAGATGGCGGCGGCCGATGAGCGTGAACGCGGCGGTCGTGGTTTGTGCGCGAAAGCGTTCGACGTCGGCGAGCAGCGGCGCGGGTGCGCAATCGATCTTCGCATCGGCGGTTTCGAGTCGTTCGTACAGCGATGGCGCGAGTGGGCCGAGGTCGAGACCGTGGGTTGCGTTGCGCAGCGCTTCCATCGACGTGCCGTGGAGTCGGTGTTCGATCGCGGCCGCGGTGGATGGCAACGGCTTGTGCTCGCGACCGAGTCTCGCTGCGAGCCGGATGCAGAGCTCTCGGAAGATCTCCCAGTCGTAACGCTCGTCGTCGGGTCGCGGCCAGATGCCGGCGTTGAAGCGCGCGACATTGCGGATTGCGAGCGCGTTGAAGATCAGATCGTAGTGATCGTGATTGAGGCTCGACGTCGGCGGCAGGATGAGATCCGCGTGTCGCGTCGTCTCGTTGAGATAGATGTCGACCGAGAGCATGAACTCGAGCGATGCCAGTGCGTCGTCGAGTCCGCGGCCGTCGGGTGTGGAGAGCACGGGATTGCCGCAGATGGTGATCAGGCCGCGGATCTGTCCTTCGCCGGGCGTGAGGATTTCTTCCGCGAGCGCGGCAACCGGCAACTCGCCGCCTGATTCCGGCAGGCCGCTGACCCGCGACGTCCATTGCGCGTAATGGCCGGGGCGTGTGCCGGGGCCGGTGATCGGGATCAGCGGTTGCGTGACGAGTGCGCCGCCTTCGCGGTCGAGGTTGCCGGTCAAGATGTTGACCAACTGGATGAGCCAGGAGTTGAGCGTGCCGAATGCCTGGAGCTG
>DASYLL010000206.1:0-19370 GCA_036009605.1 Thermoanaerobaculia bacterium
CGGTCGGCAGCGTGCTGGCGGTCGTGAACGTGGCGCCGCCGATCGCGCCCGTCTGCGTGAACGTCTCGCTGAACGGAGCGCCGGCCGGGCCGGTGGCGTTCGCAGGATTCGTGACGGTGATGGTCTGGCAGGAGATGACGAGGTTGTACGTCGCGCTCGTGCCCGTGCAGCCGTTGCTGTCCGTGACCGTGACGACGATCGGGAACGACCCGGACTGCGTCGGCGTACCGGAGAGCACGCCGTTGGTGGCAAGCGTCAGGCCGGCCGGCAGCGTGCTGGCCGTCGTGAACGTCGCCGTACCGATCGAGCCGCTTTGCGCGAACGTCTCGCTGAACGGAGCCGAGACGGTGCCGTTCGGATTCGCGGGATTCGTGACCGTGATGGTCTGGCAGCCGATGACGAGGTTGTACGTCGCGCTCGTACCGGTGCAGCCATTTGCGTCCGTGACCGTGACCACGATCGGGAACGAGCCGGTCTGCGTCGGCGTACCGGAAAGGACACCGGCAGTCGACAGGGTCAGACCCGTCGGCAGCGTGCTGGCCGTCGTGAACGTCGCGGTACCGATCGCGCCGGTCTGCGTGAACGTCTGGCTGAACGCCGCGTTCGCCGTGCCGGTGGTCGTGACCGGATTCGTCACGGTGATGGTCTGGCAACCAATGGTGAGCGTGTACGTCGCGCTCGTGCCGGTGCAGCCGTTACCGTCCGTCACGAGAACCGTGATCGGGAACGCGCCGGTCTGCGTCGGCGTACCGGAGAGCACACCGTTCGTCGCAAGCGTCAGACCGGCCGGCAGCGTGCCGCTGGCCAGAGTGAACGTCGCGCCACCGATGGCGTTCGTCTGCGTGAAGGTCTCACTGAACGGGCTCGCGGCGGTGCCGTTCGTGTTGGCGGGATTCGAGACTGTGATGGTCTGGCAGCCGATGACGAGCGTGTACGTCGCGCTCGTGCCGGTGCAGCCATTGCCGTCCGTCACGAGAACCGTGATCGGGAACGAACCGGTCTGCGTCGGCGTACCGGAGAGGACGCCGTTCGTCGCAAGCGCCAGACCCGCCGGAAGCGTGCCGGTGGCGAGAGTGAACGTCGCGCCGCCGAGGGCGCCGGATTCCGTGAAGGTCTCGCTGAACGCGGAGCCGGCGGTGCCGTTCGCGTTCGCCGGATTGTTGACCGTGATGGTCTGGCAGCCGACGACGAGCGTGTAGGTCGCGCCGATGCCGGTGCAACCGTTGACGTCCGTGACCGTGACGACGATCGGGAACGAACCGAACTGCGTCGGCGTGCCCGAGAGCGTGCCGTTCGTCGCGAGCGTCAGACCGGCCGGCAGCGTACTGGCCGTCGTGAACGTCGCGGTGCCGACGGCGCCCGTCTGCGTGAAGGTCTGGCTGAACGCCGTGCCGACGGTGCCGGTGGTCGTGCCCGGATTCGTGACCGCGATCTGGTTGCAGACCGTGATCGTGAACGCCTGCGGCGCGGAGCCGGCCACGTTCGTCGCGGTGATCGTGATCGAGTAAACGCCGCCGCTCCCCTGCACTGCGTTTCCGCCGAGGGATGCGGTGCCGTTGCCGTTGTCGGTGAAGGTGATGCCGGCCGGCAGCGTACCGGTGAAGCTCAGCGACGGAGCCGGGAAGCCGGTCGTCGTGACGGTGAACGTCGCGGCAACCGTCGCGTTGAAGCCGGTGCTGTTCGCGCTCGTGATCGCCGGCGCTTCATTAATGATGACGGTCAGGCTCTGGTTCGCGTTCGCGCCGACGCCATTCGATGCCGTGACCGTGAAGCCGCCGAACGAACCGCCAGCCGCGGTCGGCGTACCGGAGATCGTCGCGGTGCCGTCCAGGTTGTCGGCGAACGACAGGCCCGCCGGCAGCGTGCCGGTCAGCGAGATCGTCGCGGTCGGATACGCCGTTGTCGTGATCGTGAACGAGCCCGCCGCATTGCGCGTGAACGTCGCGGCGTTGCCGCTCGTGATCGCCGGCGCCTGATTGACGGTGAGCGTGAAGTTCTGCGTCGGGCTCGTGCCGCGCGTGCTCGTCGCGAAGAACGTCAACGGATAGACGCCACCGGTCAGCAGTCCGGGAGTGCCGGACAGCGTGCCGGTACCTTTGTTCGGGCCGACGCCGTCCACGAACGTGACACCCGCCGGCAGCGTGCCGCCCTGGGTGATCGACGGACGCGGACGACCGGTGGTGGTGACGAGGAACGTGTTCCCCTGCCCCGCGATGAAGGTCGTGTTGTCCGCGCTCGTGATGAGCGGAGCCCGCTCGACGGTGATCTGGAGCTGATGCGCAGGAGACGAGGTGTCGATGCCGCCGTTCGCGGTGCCGCCGTCGTCCTGAAGCTCGACGGTAACCGTGGCGATGCCGTCCACGCCGACCGCCGGCGTGTAGCTCAGTACGCCGCTCGACGAGATCGTCGGCTGCACGCTGAAGAGGCTGGGGTTGTTGTTGCTGACGAGGAACGTCAGTGCCTGGCCGCTCTCATCAATGGGGCCGGCCGAAATCGATGTCGCCCAGGGCACGGACTGCGGACCGTCGATGTCTTCAACGACGATGTGCGGTCCGGGAGAGAAGCTCGGCGCATCATTGACCGGTTCGACGTTGATGGTGAACGTCTGCGTGTCGGACTCGTTGTCGCCGCCGTTTGCGGTGCCGCCGTTGTCCGTGAGCTTGATCGTGATCGTCGCGGAGCCGTTTGCATTCTCCTCAGGCTCGAACGAAAGCACGCCTGCGGAGCTGACGGTCGGAGGATTCTCGAAGAGGCCGGGATTGGAGTTGTTCGTGATGACGAACGCAACGGTCTGGTCGCCTTCGCCGGCACCGGCGCTGATGCCGGTCGCCCAGTTCGTGATGACCTGCGGTCCACTGTCTTCGTTGACGAAGACATCCGGCCCCACCGTGAAGCTCGGCGCCTGATTGCTGTCGTCCTCATCCTCGGTGACGATGGTGACGTCCGCCGTGTTCGATTCGATGTCGATTCCGAGGACGGTGTGGAACGCCTTGTATTTGAAGGTGTCGTTGGCTGTCGCGTTCGGATTGTCCGGCGTGTACGTGAATCCACCGGTCTCGTTCAACGCGACAGTGCCCGCGGGCGGCTGCGCAACGAGCTTCGCTTTCAGCGGCAGGAGCGGCAGACCGTCATCGTTGTCGAGGACACCCGGCGCATTGCTCGGGCCCGGCACGGTCAGGCTTTCGCCGATGAGCCGCGTGTAGCTGTCATTCCGCGCGAACGGAACGTTCAGGGAGATGCTGACGTCGAAGAGGAAGAAGAGCTGATTGGTATGGGTATCGCCAAACGCAAAAACGTTGAGAATCCGCAACCCCGCAGCGCCGCTGCCTCCGATGCCCTCGAACTTCGGCTTGAGGCCTTTCCAGTCGGCGTTGTCGCCATTGAGGACGATCACGCGCTCTTCGCCGGGCGCGGCAACAGCGCGCCGGCGACCCACGGACGGAGCCGGGAAGTAAACAAAGGATTCGTCAGGAAGCGTCAGCGCGGTGTGCGCCAGGTCGCCGATGTGTGCGTCGACGCCGATGCGCATCTTCCGCATCTTCGTGGGATCGAACGCAGAGAACGGAATCGCGGTCTCGATCAGCAGCTTGCCGGTGGCCGCGTCATACCCGACGTTGTAAGGAGAGTGCGCGATGGGAGTGGCCGGTCCGAGGAGAGCACCCTGACATTCCTGCCAGGAGGTGCTGACGACATGCGCGTGTTTCGCTACGTCATCGATCTCGACGCGGGTGTTGAGCACCTGATCGACGCCAGGCATGCCGGCAACGACGCAGCCTCCAGCTTCGGAATCGAATAAGACGCGAAACTCCGAGGTCGTGGTAGCGCCGTGCGCGACCAGGGGAAAAGCGGCGAGACAGGCGAACAGCAGAGACTTCAGCAGACCGTGGGTACGTGTCATCGCAATCTTCTTCCTCTGAACATGAGCAGACCTTTGGCGGACCAAGGGCATCGAACTAAGCGGAACCTGCGCGCGATGATAGCAGTTTTCGGAAGGTACGGCATTCCACCGCGCCGCCCTATCGCGGACGCCTGACCGTCGCTGCATCATCAATTATTTATTTCGGCAAAAGCGATTGTCGGTTGAAAGTCTACCGCCGTCAGTGCGGCAAGTCACACTGACTTTGTGATGTGTGACCAAAATCGGAAGAGGCCGGCTGTCAGCGAAATCTCCGGTGCGTTGATTGCATAGTCCGAAACGAGGCTCGCGACCTGAGCGAGTCCAGCCCCGGAATGCCTACGGTCAACCCTCGCGTGCTGGTCGTCGAAGACGACCCCGCCATCCGCGCTCTCCTCTCCATCGCCCTGCGCCGCAAGGCGCTGCTCGTCGACTGTGCTTCGGACGGCATTGCCGGGCTCGACATGCTCGGCGCATCGCGGTACGCCGTCATCGTCATCGATCTGATGATGCCGCGCATGAACGGCTTCGCGTTTCTCGAGACATTCGCGAAGCTGCCCCTGTCGCCGCCGCCGGTCGTCTTCGTGATGACCGCCTATGACGATTCCGCGTTCCGGAAACTCGATGCCACCATCGTCCACGGATTCTTTCGCAAGCCATTCGACATCGAGCAGGTCTCGCAGACGATCGTCGATTGCGCGCTGCTGCTGCAGGAGAAAATCGAGGAAGCCGAGGCGAATCGCAGACGCGCGCGCGAGTCCGCACCCGATGCGCCGCTGCGCGTGCTGATTGCCGAGGATGATCCCGACTACCGCGCATGGGTCGTCGCAGTCGTCCGCCGCCTCGGATGCGCGGTCGATTTCGCACGCGACGGTGCGTCAGCACTCGAGCAGCTCACGTTCCGCGAGTACGACATCGCGGTCATCGATCACGAGATGCCGCGCATCAACGGGACCGAGCTCATTGCGCGCATTCGCGGCGATGAGCGGATGTCGACGCTCTATGCGGTCATGCTCACGGCGCGCGATGATTTCCAGTCGAAGATGCAGGCGCTGTCCACGGGCTTTGACGATTTCGTGAGCAAGTCGTCTCCCGAAGCAGAGATCGTGGCGAGGCTCGGCGTAGCGCGCCGAATCGCAACGCGGCAACGATCGATGGGCGCGGCCATTCACGAGCTGCGCGGATTCGCAACGCGCGATGAATTGACGGGCGTGTTCAATCGCCGGGTGTTTCTCGCCGAGACCGAGCGCATGCTCGCGCGCGGCACGAACCTGAACGTCGTGCTCTTCGATCTCGACGAGTTCAAACAGGTCAATGACACGCTCGGTCACCTCGTCGGCGATCGCGTGCTGCGCGATGTCGGCGCGGTCTTTCATCGACACACACGGCCGGAAGATCTCATCGCTCGATACGGCGGCGACGAGTTCGTGATGGTCGTCCCCGATCTCGACGTGCCCGCGATCGAAGGCCTCTCGCAACGCCTCGCTCATGAAGTGCGCGCATTGCAGTGGTACGCCGGCGAAGTGGAGCCGTTCCACATCGGCGTCACGATCGGCATCGCGTCCTCTCGCCTGCTCAAAGAGCCGAGCGTCGTGCAACTGCTCGATGCCGCGGATCGCGATCTGTACAAGAACAAATGGATGCGCCGGAATCCGAATCAGCGCCTCGAGCTCTACGAATATCCGGAGAGTCCCGGCGAGGTGGATCTGTTGCCGCCGATTCGAGAGGTGAAGGATCCGACGAAACGATCGGGCGTTTCCTAGAACGAGTATCGTTCGTCCATGAACGCTCATCTCTTGGCCAGCGGAGCTGCGCTGATCGTCTGCTCTCTCGTCGCCGTTTTTCCCGCAGCGGCCGAGCCGCTATCCGATCTGCGTGCTGTCCTGCAGCGCTATCCCGCGAAGACTCCCCTGGTTGCTACGGCATCGGTTCGGGTGAACAGCGAATCGGACGATGTCGGGGCCGTGCGGGACGGAGCAGCGAACTTCGACGTAGAAGCCGGTCCGGTGGGAATGCAGCTGCGCGTGCTCCCGGCAACACTCGCCGCCGCGCAAAATGAAGCGACGAGCAAGAAACGCGATCCGAACAGTCGCACACCGACACGCACGGCGATGGTGGCGCTCACCGTATTCGACGTCATGGACGCGCTCGACATCGCGTCGATGCTCCTCAATGAGCTGGATGGCGCAACGCTGATCAAAGCGACGGCGGTGACCCATGCAGGAAAGCGCGCGACTCTTCTGCACGTCAAAGTCAAACCGACGCTCGCAGGCACGAGCAGCAAATACGTGAACGAGCCGAAGATCGAGCTGCGCATCTGGGTCGGATCGGATGGTCTTCCGATCGCAGCGGAGCGCGACTCGAACTACTCCGCGTCCTTCCTCTTCCTCAAGGCAGCGAACGTCCGAAAGGAGCATTGGGAGGTCGCGGCCGCCGGCGATCGCCTGTATGCATCGCGCGCCGACCAGAGCAATCGCGCGACTGCGGCCGGCAAGAAAATTGCCAGCTCCCATTCCGTCAGCTACGCACCGAAGTGAGGTGACTGGATGGATGCTCCCGATTACGAAGCGTTTTTCCGCGAGTACGCCGCGGCCTACGAGCGATCGCTCGGCGAGAGCGTAGACGTGAAAGCGATTCGCGGCTTCTTCGCCGAGGCGTTTGTGTCCGCGAGTATTGCGGGGGAGATCGCCGCGGGAAAGAACGACGAGACGTTCGCGGAGACCCTCGAAAAGGGATATGTGTTCTACAAAGCGATCGGTACCGAGGCGATGACTGTCGATCACGTCGAGGCAGATGCACTCTACGAGAACCACGATCGCGTTCGCGTCTTCTACGTCGCCCGCTACCGGAAGAAGGATGGAACGGAGATCACCATCCCCTTCGACGTGCTGTACCTGCTGCAGCGCCGCAGCGACGGCCCGAAGATCTTCGCGTTCATCGCCGGCGATGAGATGGGGTTGTATCGCCAGTACGGGCTGGTCAACGGGGACAGCGAGCCCGTTCAGTGATTACGTCTTGCGTCGAGCGATCCTCACGGCGAGCGCGATCGCGCCGATCAGCAGCAGGATGCCGATGAGCGCCGCGCCAGGTGCGTCATCGGCGTCGCCAACGTAGATGCCGGCGGTGGCAATGGCGATGCCGATGACAACGAGGCCGACCGCCTTGAGAATGTTCGTGGTTGACGATTTCATGAGATCTCGAGGGCCAGAGTAAAGCGGTTTGCAGAACAAAGCAACGCTGGCGAATAGTAGTCTGTGGCCCATGAACGGCGACTACGACGTTCTCGGCCTGATCATCGCCGCACTCGGCGGCGGTGCCGTCGGTCTCGAGCGGGAGTGGTCGGGACACACGCGAGGATCCGAGCGCCGTTTCGCAGGCATTCGCACGTTCACGCTCCTCGGAGGACTCGGCGGATTGGCCGGCCTGCTGTGGATCACCGGTCTCACGTTGCCCGCGGCCATTCTCCTCGCGGGAACAGTGGCCATCGTCGCAGCGGCGTACTTCGCGGGAACCAGGACAGACATCGACAGCACGACCGAGGTGGCTGCGCTGGTCGTGATCGGCGCGGCGTTTCTTGCGGGCCTCGGTGCCTATCAGATTTCCAGCGGCATCATCGCCATCACCTGCCTGCTCCTCGTCGAGAAATCGCGTCTCCATGCTTTTGCGGCGCGCATCGACGACGTGGGCCTTCGCGCCGGCGTGCACTTCGCGGTGATGGCGCTCGTCGTGTTGCCGCTTCTTCCCAGCGGACCATTCGGACCGTGGGGCGGAATCCGTCCCCGCGAGTTGTGGGCGCTCGTTCTTTTCTTCTCCGGATTGAGCTTCCTCGGCTATGTCGCGCGACGCATCTTCGACTCGCGCCGCGGCTACCTCGTCACCGGCGCACTCGGCGGACTCATTTCGTCGACGAACGTCACGTTCACGTTTGCGCGAATGAGCCGCGCCGATACGACGGCAGCGCGCGGTCTCGCGTTCGGTGCCATTGCCGCCAACGCGCTTCTCTATCCGCGCGTGCTCATCGCCACCGCCGTGCTCAACCTCCAGCTGGCGGCGCCGCTCGCGCCCTATCTGATCGTGCCGTTTCTGATCGCAGCCGCCGTCGCGCTCCTCGGATTGCGATCGTCGAAGGACAGCGGCGAGTCCGCTCCCCCGCCTTCCAATCCGCTGCAGCTCATGGCGGCGCTGCAGATGGTGCTCCTCTTCCAGGCGGTCCTGATGCTGGTCCATGTCGCGCGAAATCAATGGGGCGCAGCCGGTCTTCTCAGCTCGGCCGCAATCCTCGGCCTCACCGATGTCGACGCGCTCACCGCCACAATGGCCCGAAGCGTCGCCCGGACTTCGTCGCTGGAGCTCGCAGCGCTTGCGATCGCCATCGGCGTGCTTTCCAACACTGCGATGAAAATGACCATCGCTCTGATCCTGGGACGCGGCCAGTTTCGAACGATCGCCGCAGGAGCGCTGGCCCTCATGCTCCTCGGCGGCGGCGCAGCGCTTGCTTTGCTCCAGCTCTGGTTGTGAAAGAGGAAAAGAACATGCACGGTTTTGTCGATGACATCGAGAAGCTGACCAAATCCAATTCGAATTTTCGCCGCGTGCTCTACACCGGCAAGCAGATGCAGCTCGTCCTCATGGCGCTCCAACCGGGAGAAGAGATCGGCGAAGAAGTGCACGAAGACCGCGATCAGTTCTTCCGCGTCGAAGAGGGCGAAGGAGAAGTCGTGATCGACGGCAAGCGGACGCCGATCCAGAGCGAGTTCGCGATCATCGTTCCCTCCGGCGCGCGCCACAACGTCATCAATACCGGCAAGGAGCCGCTGAAGGTCTACACGCTTTACGCGCCACCGGAGCACAAACACGGAACCGTCCACGCGACGAAAGCCGATGCGCATGCTGCCGAGGAGCACTTTGATGGGGTGACTTCGGAGTAGCTGTAAGACCTGGTTGTCGGTTATCGGTTCTCGGTTGTCTGCGACTTACGGCAGCTCGGCTCAGACAACCGACAACCGACAACTGACAACCGACAAGCAATTCCACGTCCCGCTCGCCTCCTTCCTCGCGCCACAATTCACACTTCACAATTCCACGAAGCGGTCATCTCCGACACCTATCCCGAACCCCAATTGATGTGGGGTGCGGGAATGAAGAATCCGAAAGTCGTTGCGATCGCAGTCGTGGTCATCGTGGTCACGTGCATTGCCGTCGGAGCCTCGACATGGCTCACCGGCAACAGCAATTCCGTCGTCGTTCACGAAGTGCGCGTCGATCGAAAGAATCGCGCGTTCGTCGACATCGTTTTCAGCAGGCCGGTCGCGTCGATGCAGGTCGGCGAAGCTCTGACCGATCCTCCCGCAACGATCTTCCCCGCCATGAACGGCGTGTGGCGATGGTGTACTGGCAACATCCTCCGCTTCGAGCCGGCCGGCGGCTTTCCCATCGCGAGCCAGTATCAACTCGCGATCGTGCCGCAGAAGATCGGTTCGGACGGGATGTCGTTGGCGGGCAAGCGCGAGTTTGTCGTGAAGACGGACGACTTCATGGTGCGCACCGTGACGTGGCGCGAGCAGCCATCGGCGGCGGGCTTCGTCGTGTTGCAGGGCGAGGCGACGTTCAACTATCGCGTCGATCCCGCCAGCCTCGCGCCGCGCATCCGTCTGCTTGACACGTCAACGAACACCGGTGCGACGAAAGACGCGAAGATCGAGCTGATCACGTCGTATCCGAACGAGAGCATCAGCTGGCGCACGCCTCCCCTACGCAAAGAAAAACTGCAGCGCGACGTCTCGCTCGTCATCGCCAGAGACCTCTTCCCCGTCGAAGGCAACGTCACCCTCGAAGCGAATTTCGTGCAGACGATGCGCATCGGCTCGAGCGAGCATCTCATCGTCCGCAGCGCCACCGCGAAACCCGAGGAACGCGAGACGACGATTCGCGTCGAGCTCTCCTCGCCCGTGAGCGTCGACGCGTTGCGCGGCAAAATCACCGTGTCGCCCGACGTGAAATATCGGACCGAGGTCGAAGGCAACGACGTCCTGCTCACCGGCAAGTTCCAGCCCGGCCGTTCTTATGACCTCACGGTTTCAGAAGGTCTCGTCGCCACCGACGCCGCGCTCTTGCAATCGGAGTTTCGCGCGACCGTCACCATCGCCAACCTCGAACCACTGCTCGCGTTCCAAAGCGAGGGGATGTTCCTCAGCGCGAGCGGCCGCAAGAGCGTCGCAATCGACACGATCAACATCACCTCGGGCAAGCTCGTCATCGACCGCGTCTATCGCAACAACCTCTTCTTCTATCTGCACGCGAGCGGCTACACCTACGGCGAGGAAGACGGCTATTCCGAGCCGTACTATCGCGCGTACGTCAGCTATGGCCGCGTCGAGCATCAATACGGCGACCGCATCGTCGAAAAGAACCTGACGTTTCCCTCGAAGCCGAACGTCCGCACGACGAGCACGATCCCGATCGGCTCGCTCGTCCGCGATTCGTCCCCGGGCCTCTACAAAGTCACGGTCTATCACGCCGACCAGGAGTGGAGCGGCAGTACCCGCTGGATCCTCATCACGGACCTCGGCATCGTCGTCAAGAAATCCGAGCGCGAGATGGTGATCTGGGTCGCGTCGTTCAAAGACCTCTCGCCGATCGACAACGCGTCCGTGACTTTGCTCGACGAGCAGAATCAAACGATCGCACGCGGACGCACCGACGGCGGCGGCTTCTTCACCGCACGCGAGCTTCCGGAAAAAGCCACGCCGTTCATGATCGCCGTCGAGCGCGGCAACGACTTCAGTTTCCTCCTCCTCGGCGACAGCCGCGTCGACACATCCGCATTTGACGTCGGCGGCGCAACGCTGTCAGCGAATGGCTACTCAGCGTTTCTCTATGGTGAGCGCACGCTCTATCGCCCCGGCGAAACCCTGAAAGGCGTGGCCGCGATACGCACCGCCGATCTCAAATTCGCACCACAAATGCCGCTCGTCCTCAAACACGTCGATCCGACGGGCGAAACGCGCGGCACGATCCGCCTGACCGCCGACAAGACCGGCATGGCGACCTACGACATCGCCCTGCCGCCGTACACGCGCACAGGACGACACACGCTGACGCTGCTCGCGGGCGAATCCGAAATCGGATCCACCGCCTTCAATGTCGAAGAATTCGTCCCCGATCGCCTCAAAGTCGAGATCGAGCCCTCTGCGAAACCATCACAGACTCTCCAGTTCAACGTCTCGTCCGCGTACCTCTTCGGCGCGCCCGCATCCTCACTCGCCGTCGAAACGAAAGTCCGTCTCGTTCCCTCGATCTTCCACGCGCGCGGCTTCGGCGAGTTCACGTTCCACGCATCGTCACGCAAACTCGATCCGCGCGAACTGACGACCGAGACCGGCACGCTCGACGAAAACGGCCGCAAACACTACGACGTCGCGATCCCGGAAAAGCTCGCGGTCCCGTCATCGCTCGACGCCGTGATCACGTCACGCGTACAGGAACAAGGCGGACGCGGAGTCGCGGCAACAACTCGCGTTCCAGTGCATCCCTATCCTTACTACATCGGCGTCCGTGAGCTTTCGTCTGACAACGGTGGCCCGCGACGCTTCGAATGGATCGCACTCTCCCCCGACGGCAGGGAAACGAAATCCGCCGCATTGCGCGCCGAGATTTACGAAGAGCGCTGGCACACAGTGCTGCGGCAATCGCCCGGCGGCGGCTATCGATACGAATCGACGCACGATTCCGAACAGCTCCGCACGATCCCGATCGCAGGCGGCAAAAGCCGCGGCGTGATCACGCACAATGCGGGCGACTGGGGCTCGTATCGCATCGTCGTCACCGATCCCGTCTCGCTCGCCGCGACCGAGCTCACGTTCGACGCCTGGTCGGGTTCCGGCTATTCGCCATGGGCGATGAAGAATCCGGGACGCCTCGACCTCACGATCGACAAGCCTGCACACCGCTCCGGCGAGTCCGCGACGCTGACGATCAAATCGCCGTTCCGCGGCAAAGCATTGATCACTGTCGAGCGCGATCGCGTGTTGTACTCGACTGTCGCAACGCTGACGTCGAACACCGCACGAGTCGACGTACCGCTGCCCGCCGAAGCGCGGCCGAATGCATACATAACCGCGACGGTCGTGCGCCCGGCAGACGATCTCGAGCCGGGCGAAGCAGGCCGCGCATTCGGCGCAATCCGCGTCGATGTCGATCGCGCCGAAAACGAAATTCGCCCGGAGATCAGCGTCGTCGAAGAAATGCGCTCTGCACGCGCATTGAAAGTGTCTGTAAAGACGAAGCCGCACGCCCGCGTCACGATCGCCGCGGTCGATCAGGGCATCCTGCAACTCGTCGGCGAGAAACGCCCCGACCCATTCGCGTTCTTCTATCAACACCGCGCACTGAGCGTATTGACGCACGACATCTTCGCGTTGCTGCTCCCTGAAGTCGCCGCAAAGAACAACGCCATTGCAGGCGGCAGCGAGAGCGGCGAAGGAATCTCGCAATTCCTCCGCACCGACGGCATGCGCCGCGCGAAACCAGTCTCGTTCTGGTCCGGCGTGCTCACCGCCGGCGACGACGGCATCGCGAAAACATCCTTCGAAATCCCCGATTTCCAGGGCGCCGTGCGCGTCACCGCAGTCGTACACGCGGAAGAGCAATACGGCAGCAGCGACGAGCTCGTGCTCGTCCACGATCCGATCGTCATCACGCCAACGGTTCCCCGCTTCGTTTCGACGAATGATTCATTCTCGCTCCCCGTCACTGTACGCAACGACACGCCGAAGAGCGGCACGTTCGAGGTCACAGCAAACGTCACGGGCGACGCATCGCTGACAACCGATGCAACGCAGAGCATCACCATCGAAAAGAATCGCGAAGCCACTCTTCTCTTCTCACTGCGCAGCTCCGCGAATCGTGGCGGCATCACGCTCGCCTTCCGCGCCAGTGGCAATAACGAGCGCAGCGTCGCAGGCGCAACGATTCCCGTCTATCCCGTGCTGCCCGACGCCACGGATGAATTGGCCGGCACCATCGCCGCAAAATCATTCACTCTCCCAGCTCCCCCACCCACGCGCTTTGAAAGCAGCGCCCGCCGCGACGTGATCTTCAGCCCGCTCCCGCTCATCCAGCTCCGCGGCCACCTCGACTATCTCGTGCACTACCCCTACGGCTGCGTCGAGCAAACCACCTCGACCGCCTTCCCGATGATCTACCTCGGCGAAATCGCGACCGAGCTCGATCCCGACGCATTCCGCGACCGCCCCGCCGCCGCCTTCGTCCGCGAAGGCATCCGCCGCCTCGGCACCATGCAGAATGCAAGCGGCGGCTTCGCGATGTGGCCCTACGGCTCCGACATCAACGTCTGGGGCTCGATCTACGCGACCCACTTTCTGACCGAAGCAAAGCGCGCCGGATATGGCGTCGACTCGACGCGACACACACGCGCGCTCGACTATCTGTCGCAACTCGCAAAGGCGCGTCCTCAATACGATCACGCCGGATTGCAGCAATCCGTCTACGCACTCTACGTCCTCGCCCGCGCCCAGCGCCCCGACCTCGGCACCATGGACTACATCCGCGAAAAACACGCGGACTCGCTCACCTTCGAATCACGCGCACTCCTCGGCGCCGCGTATGCAGCGGTCGGCAATCCGGCCGCCATGAATGCGCTCCTCGCGGACATCGACAATGAAGAGAACGTCGTGCGCGAAACCGGCGCGGATTACAACTCGACCACACGCAATCGCGCGTTCGTTGTGCTCGCACTGCTCGACGCTACGCCGAATGATGCACGTTTGCCGCGACTCGCCGAACGTCTCTCGCGCGACATCCTCGTCGACCGCGCCTACACGACGCAGGACAGCGCAATGGGACTGCTCGCCCTCGGCCAGTACTTCCGCATGCGCAAATCGAGCGCGACGTACAAAGGCAAGCTCCTGCGCGACGGCAAAGTCATTGGTGCTTTCGACGGCAAGACAACGCGCTTCACGAAATTGCCCACGACCGGAACATTGAGCGTCGAATTCGAAGACGGCTACAAGAAAGACGCGGCGTATTTCACAGTGCGCGTTCGCGGCACACCGACCGCCGCTTCGTTCAACGCTTCTGCGAATGGGATGCGGATCGTGCGAACGTTGCTCAATCGCGACGGAATACCGCTCGCCGGCAACAACGTCAAACAGGGAGAGATCGTCGTGATCCGCACGCAGGTCGTGACCACGAGCGGACCGTTGCAGAACGTCGTGATCCAGAATCCGCTGCCGGCCGGACTCGAAGTCGAAAACCCGCGACTGTCGACCACGGAATCGCTGCCGTGGGTACAAACCCTCGATGCGCCGCAACACGCCGACATTCGCGATGATCGCGTGCTGTTCTTCGTCGATCTCAATGGAACGGCAACGTTCTATACGGTTGCGCGCGCGATAACGCCGGGTGAGTTTCGTCTGCCGCCTGCTCAGGCCGAGGCGATGTATGCGCCGGCGTTTCGCGCGACAGAGGGGGTTGGGACGTTCAAGGTGACGCAATGAAGCGCGTTGCCTTTCTCGCGCTGATCCTTGTCCCGCTTCTTCTCGATTGGGCATTCCCGTTTCCGCACCAGAAAATCCGCCGCCCACCCGCGGTCATCGTCCATGACCGCGCGGGCGAGCCATTGCGCATCTTTCTGCCGCAGGATGAGAAGTATCGGTTCCCGGTCACGCTCGATGAAGTGCCGCCGGAGTTGATTCAGGCACTGATTGCGTCCGAGGACCGGAACTTCTATCGGCATCCCGGGGTGGATCCCTTGGCGATGGTGCGGGCGAGTTGGGCGAACGTGCGCGCGCGGCGCGTCGTGTCGGGCGCGTCGACGATTCCGATGCAGATCGCGCGCATGACGGAGCCGCGTCGTCGCTCCTTGCGCGCGAAGATGATCGAGTCGCTGCGCGCGATACAGCTCACCGCGCACTATTCGAAACGCCAGCTGCTCGAGATCTATGTGAACCTCGCGCCATACGGCAGCAACATCGAAGGCGTTGGCGCGGCCTCGTACTTCTACTTCGACAAGGAACCGCGGCGCCTGTCGCTTGGCGAGATCGCATTGCTGACGACGTTGCCGCGCTCCCCGAATCGCTACGATCCGTTCCGCGATCCTGCTGCCGCGCGACGGGCGCGCGATCGTGTGCTCGCGCAACTGCACGAGCGCGGCGCGTTCACGGAACGGGAAATCGGCGAAGCGCGTCGACAGCAGCTTCCCGGGAAACGGCGTCGGGTGCCGTTCGCGGCGCCGCACTGGTGTGAGCTTGCGCGTCGCGAAGCGCCCGCCACGACGCGACTGGAGACGACGCTCGATTCGACGATGCAACGGATCGCGCAACAACGCGTCGCCGCACGCGCGTCCGCATTGCAATCGCGCGGCATCGGCAACGCGTCGGTCGTGATCATCGACAACAAAACACGCGAAGTGCGCGCGCTCGTCGGCTCCGCCGATTTCTTCGACGCGCGTCACGACGGACAGAACAACGGTGCGGTCGCACGTCGCTCGCCCGGCTCCGCGCTCAAACCGTTTCTCTATGCGAAAGCGATCGACGATGGACGCATCGTCCCGGAAACGTACTTACTCGATATCCCCACCGATTACAGCGGCTACATCGCCGAAAACTACGACGGCGCGTATCGCGGCCGCGTGACCACGCGAGAAGCGCTCGTGCAATCGCTCAATGCACCGGCAGTGCGGCTCGTGGCCGACGTCGGCGTCGATTCGTTTCTCATCATGATGCGGCGCGGCGGATTGCGCACACTCGATCGCGCCGCAGCCGACTATGGATTGCCGCTGATCCTCGGATCGGGCGAAGTGCGCCTGCTCGATCTCACCAATCTCTACGCGACACTCGCGGAAGGAGGCGTGCATCGGCCATTGCGAATGTTTCGCGCAACAGCAGCGCCCGCGCGCGGCGAAAGGCTCATCTCCGCTGAAGCCGCGGCCATGATCACCGAGGTGCTTTGCGAGTTGCGGCGACCGGACATGCCGCAGGGGTGGGAACTGACCGCCGATACCCCACGCATCGCGTGGAAAACCGGCACCTCGTACGGCCATCGCGACGCATGGAGCGTCGGCTTCTCCTCGCGATACACGATCGGTGTCTGGATCGGCAATTTCGACGGACATGGCGTGAAAGGGCTCTCCGGATCCGAAGACGCCGCTCCGCTCCTCTTCGATCTTTTCCGCGCAATCGATCCATCGAGCGTCACGCGTCGCACGCTGTCGCGCATCGAAGCCATCGACGTCTGCGCGATCAGTCATCAGCTGCCGACGCCGCATTGTCGCAATCGAGTTTCAATCCAACGCATTGCGAGCGTCTCAAAAATGTCCGCATGCACCACGCATCGCCTGTTGATCGTCGACGCACAGACAGGCGAGCGCCTCAGTGGCGAATGCGTCGCATCACGCCCGAGCATCGCACGCGTATTCGCCATTGATGCACCGGAGTTGGTCAGCTACCGCCGCGCGAATGGCGAACAGATCGCGACCCTTCCTCCATTGAGCGCAGCATGTCACGACGTCGACACCGAACAGCGCCCGCGCATCGTCTCCCCCGATCCGGCCACGCCATATCGCATCCGAAGAGACGCACCGCTGCGCTATCAGGAAATCCGCCTCGCGGCCGAAAGCGGATCCGACGTGTCGAGCCTCTATTGGTATCAGGACGGCGTGTTGATCGCTACGCAGCGTCCGGAGCGCGCGGTATTTGTCGTCCCGGCGATCGGACAACATCGCATCGCCGTCGTCGACGATCTCGGACGCTCGCACTCCGTCACCTACGAAGTGAGGAACTAAAAACAAAAAAAAGAGACCGGCGGTGCGAACTCCGCCGGCCTCCTTACACGCCCTGCGCACATCCGGGGGAACGCGCGCCACAACCACGGGCCTCCGTCTGACCCGCTACTCAGAAACTCCGGACCAATGAAAAAGGGGGCTGTACGCCCCCTTTTGGTGCAGCTCTTTTCTGTGCGAGCGCGATTTTACCCGAAGTGAAAGGAGCGGATGTGAGCTGCGTCACGCTTGTGGCCGGTGTCTAAAAAACACCCTCATCCGCCTGCTGCGTGAAATTGGGTCGGATGAGGGGTCTCTCCTTCTGTCCCATTGAATCTCGTGTTTCCACACGTGCGGACGTACACTCTGCCCGGGTTCCCGGATCGAGCAGCCTGCACGACCATGCCGGATCAACCACTGCTGCATCTTCTCCATGACGACGATGCGCCCGATGCGACGCACAGGACGGAAGTGTCGCGCCTGCGCGCCGAGCTCGAAGCGCGGAATCGTCAGGAGGTCGCGATCGCGGAGCTCGGCCAGGCCGCACTCACCGGCGTCGACCCGCTCATCCTCCTCGGCCAGGCCTGCGCCCTCGTCGAGCTCACGCTGCAGGTCTCGCACTGCCGTGCCCTGGAAATCTCCTCGGGCGGACGCATGACCGTCCGCGCCGCCCTCGGCGCCAACGAAACCTTCCTCCACTGCAAGCTCGACTCGGAAGACGACTCACTCGGCATGGTCACGCTGCTCGCCGACTCGCCGTTCACGTTCGGCAATCTCGAAGAAGAAACGCGCTTCAACGCCACGCACCTGCGCGCGGTCCACGACGTGCGCAGCGGAGCCGGCGTCGTGATCCGCACGCAATACGGACCGTTCGGCGTGATCCTCGCCTACGCGAACGACGAACGCACGTTCGCCGACTACGAGCTGGCCTTCCTCCGCGCGACCGCGAACATCGTCGGCGAAGCGATCGGCCTCGCGCGCACCGAACAGGCGCTGCACAAATCAGAAGCGCGCCTGCGACAACTCATCGCGTCGACGCTCGACGCCGTCGTCACCGTCGATCGCTCGATGACGGTCATCGAATGGAACCGCCAGGCCGAAGCGATCTTCGGCATTCCCGCCCGCTCCGCCCTCGGGCTCCCGCTGCACGCGAAACTCCTCCCCGTCGGCGAGCTGCGCATCCTGCAGGGATTGCTGAAGCGCTACCGCAGCGGACGCCCGATGCGGCTCCTGCGACGCCGGCTCGAAACGATCGCACGCCGCGTCACAGGCGAAGAGTTCCCGATCGAGATCACGCTCGCGCCCGCGGGCAGCGGCGCCGACGTGACGTTCACCGCGTTCATCCGCGACATCTCCGAGCGCAAAAGCGCCGAACGCGAGCTCGCGTCCCGCGAGAAGCGCTTCCGCACGATCGTCGAGAAAAGCTGGAGCGGCGTGGTGTTGCTGGATGGCGAGCTGCGCTTCTCGTTCACCGGCTCGTCGACGCAACACATCATCGGATACGAAGACCGCGAGCTCCTCGGGCGTTCCCTATTCGATTTCGTCCATCCGCGCGATCTCGAAAAAGCGCAGTCCGAGATGTCGGGTGTGCTGCTCTGGCCGAATCACGAAGCGCACGGCGAGCTGCGCTTCCTGCACAAGCATGGGCACTGGGTGTGGCTGGAAGGCTTCTGCCAGAACATGCTGCACGAACCGAGCGTCGGCGCGATCGTGTTGAACTATCGCGACGTCACGCAGCGCAAACAGACCGAGCGACAACTCGAGTATCGCGCCTATTACGACTCGCTCACCGGGCTGCCGAATCGCCTGCTCTTCCGCGACCGTCTCGTGAACAGCCTTTCCGCGGCGCGGCGCAATCGCTGCGGCGTGGCCGTGATGTACCTAGACGTCGATCACTTCAAGCTCGTGAACGACGGACTGGGTCACTCGTTCGGCGATCTGCTGCTCGCCGACATCGCCAAACGGCTCTACGACGCATTGCGCGCCTCCGACACGACTCGCGCATCGGCGGTGACGAGTTCAGCGTCCTGCTGCCGGAAGTTACGAACACCGAGGCGGTGGCTGGCGTGGCCCGGAAGGTGTTGGAGTCGCTGGCCCAGCCGTTCCGCGTCGACGGACACGAGCTCTTCGTTACCGCGAGCATCGGCATCAGTTGCTATCCGAACGATGGCGATGACGCGGAAACTCTGCTCAAGTGCGCCGATGCGGCCATGTATCGCGCCAAGGAGCTTGGCCGCAATCAGGCGCAGCTCTTTACCGCCAGCATGAACGAGCGCTACGTGCGGCGCCTCGCGCTCGAACAGCACCTCCATCATGCGCTGGAGCGCGACCAGCTCGAGCTCTGGTATCAGCCCGTCTATGACCGCGCACGGCGGCGCATCGTCTCGCTCGAAGCGTTGTTGCGCTGGCGCGATCCGAACCGCGGACTGATGCCGCCGTCGGAGTTCATCCAACTCGCCGAAGAAACGGGGATGATCATCCCGATCGGCGAGTGGGTCGTGCGGACGGCGTGCAAGCAACTGCGCGAATGGCATCAACAGGGGCAGGAGCTGCTGCGCCTCGCGGTGAACATCTCCGCGGTGCAACTGCAACAGCGCGATCTGGTCGGCATCGTGCGCTCGGCTCTCGAGGACAGTCACCTCATGCCGTATCACCTCGAGCTGGAGATCACCGAGAGCGCGGCGATGCAGAACTTCG
>DASYLL010000207.1:0-36285 GCA_036009605.1 Thermoanaerobaculia bacterium
ACAGTGGTTTACCGAGATCAACACCGCCGGCATCGCCACCGCCCTCGGCGCCTCGAACATCAGGATCGAGAACCTCAAGACCAATAGCGAGGTGCTGACGGATAAGAAGAGGATCGCGGGATTCGATGCGGAACACTACAAAATCACGCTCTCGTACGACATCACCGTGACGATGAAGACCATCCCGATCAAACAGCACGTCGACACGGAGATCGAAACGTGGTCAACGACCGCGTTCGGCGACGTCCCGAAGAACCTCTTCGCCAGCGGCATGCGCACCGGAAACGCGGAGCTCGACCGGATGCTCGAGAGCGAGACCTCGAAAGTGCCCGGCTTCCCGCTCCGCCAGCTCGTCACGACCCGCACCACGTACGACAAACCAGCGCGCACCAAGATCGAGCGTCCGAGCTCCCGCACCATGACGCGCGAAACCTGGGTCACGAAGATCCAGGAGATGAACGCCGAGCCCTCGCAGTTCACGATCCCGGTGACGTATCGGCGCGCGGATCAGCCGGACCTCCCGAAGTCGCAGCAGCAGACGCTGACGTTCGATCCGCCCGCGAAGTAGGGCTGTCCGGTCCGCTCACGGGCCCCGTGCTACCATCCGGCGCCAGAAGTTGGTCCCCATGTAGCTCACGTCACAATGAAGACATTTCGCGCCTTAGGGGTACGTCTGGGAGGGGTGGTCAAGCGGCCGCGGGTGTACGTCGCGCTGGCGCTGCCCCTCGCCGTTCCTCTCTTCCTCGCAGCAGTCCGCGCCCAGCCGGAATACGGCACGACCGCGCGTGGCACGGTGCTGCCTCCGCCGGCCCTCCGCTATCACGATCTCCGCGAGCCGTTCGAGATCACGCTTCCCGAGCACTCGCTGATCCTCACCATCGAGAAGAACGACACGCTCGACAAGATCCTCGTCGCCGGCGGCCTCTCGCGCGGCGAAAGCGCACAGCTTTCCAATCAGCTCGCGGGCTCGATCGACGTTCGCCGTCTGCGTCCCGGCCATCTCGTCCGCTTCCACTACGACAGCACCGGCACCGTCGATGCGGTGCAGATGAAAGTCACGGGCTGGGGCGAAGTGGGGGCGGTGCGCAACGGCAATGCGTTCGACGTGAAGGTCGAGCAGGCGCAGATCCGCACCGTCGAAGCGACGATCTCCTCGACCGTGCATCGCTCACTCTACGAAGCGCTGCGCGACGCGGGTGAAGGTCCGCAGGTCGGGCAGCAGCTGATCGACGTCTTTCAGTGGGACATCGATTTCTTCGAGCTCCGCAAAGGCGACTCGTTCAGCTTTGTCGTGACGAAGCGGTACGCCGGCACGGATCTCGTCGGCTACGGTCCCGTCACCGCCGCGCGATTCACGCATCGCGGCAACACCTACGAAGCGTTCCGTCACGAGATGACCGACGGACGCGCCGGTTACTACGCCTCGACCGGCACGCCGCTCCGCAAGCAGTTCCTCAAAGCGCCGCTGAAGTTCTCGCGCGTCACCTCCGGATTCACCAAGAAACGCTTCCATCCCGTGCTGAAGTACTTCCGACCGCACTACGGCGTCGATTACGGCGCGCCGGTCGGCACGCCGGTGATGAGCACCGCCGACGGCGTCGTCGTCGAAGCCCGCTACAAAACGGGCGAAGGAAACTTCATCCGCGTCCGTCACTCGTCGCGCATCGATACCTGCTATCTGCACCTCTCGCGTTTCGCGAAAGACCTGAAGAAGGGCACACGCGTCTCGCAGGGACAGGTCATCGGCTACGTCGGGATGACCGGCCTGGCCACCGGGCCGCATCTCGACTATCGCGTGTCCGAGAACGGCAAGTGGCTCGATCCTCTGAAACTGAAATCGATCACGCCCGATCCCTTGCGTGGTGACTCGCTCCGCCGCTTCCGCTCCAGCGTCGCCCGGCTACAGCCATCGCTGACTGCACCCGAGTCCGCTGACAACGAGAAACCGGTGCCGCAGCGGGCACTCTTCTAGCAAAATCGGGCCTACCCATATGAATAAGGTCATTGTCCGGGCGCCGGTCCGCGCCGATCTCGCCGGGGGCACCCTCGATCTCTGGCCCCTTTATCTCTTCCACCCGGGCTCGCGCACGGTGAACGTTGCCATCTCGTACTACGCCGAATCGGAGATCTCCGAGACCGGCACGAACGCGATCGAGATCCAGCTCACCGATCAACAGTACAAGCAGCGCTACTCGTCGCTGCAGGAGATGGGCGCCGATCCGAAAGCGGCGCTGCTCTTTCGCGCACTCGAGCACTTCAAGCTCAGCGGCATCAAGATCACCACCCGCACCGACGCCCCCCGCGGCTCCGGCCTCGGCGGCTCGTCCGCGCTCTCGATCACGCTCGTGCGCGCTCTCTCCGAGATGGCAGGACAGCCGCTCGAAGGCGAAGATCTGATCCACCTCGTCCGCGATCTCGAAACGCGCCTCCTCGGCGTCCCCGCGGGCATTCAGGATTACTACCCGCCCGTCTTCGGCGGTCTCGGCTCGCTGCATCTCAATGCCGGCAAGCCCGCACGCCACCCGCTCCAAACCTCCCTCCCCGACCTCGGCGCGCACATGCTCCTGCACTACACCGGCATCGCGCACTTCTCGGGGACGAACAACTGGGAGCTCTACAAACGCCACATCGACGGCAAGAAGAAAGTGCAGAAGGGTCTCGCGAACATCGCCGAGACCGCGATCGAGATGGAGCGCGCACTCGACTCCGGCAACTTCGAAGCCGCGGGCGCCGCGCTGCGTCGCGAATGGGAACATCGCAAAGCACTCATCGACGGTATCTCGACGCCTGAAATCGAAGCCGCGATCGCTGCCGCTCTCAATGCCGGCGCATGGGGCGGCAAAGTGTGCGGCGCAGGCGGCGGCGGTTGCATCGTCTTCCTCTTCCCGCGCGAAAAACGCGAAGCCATCACGCAAGCTCTCGCCACGGTACCGGGCAACGTTCTCGATGCCACGCCGGTCGCACACGGACTGATCGTCGAACGCGATCGCGACACGCACGCTGCGCCACCACTACGCACGCGCATGCACACGCGTCCCGGCGCGACATCGCTCGAACAGCTCTACGTCGCCGGCGGCAACGGACCGTATCGCCCGTTCGTCCTCGCCGAAGGAATCGTCACGCACGTCGAAGGCCGCAGCGGATTGCATCTCCAGACCGCGCGCGTCTACATCGCGCCGCTCTCCGCGACCGATGGACGCGTGCTCTGGCAGCAGGCCTCGCTCATCGACCCCGAAAAACTCGACATCCACGCCGTCCCCGATCCCGAGCGTCAACTCGAGATCGGCATCAGCCCCGAAGCGCTCGTGCAGAACGCATCGCAAGGCGAGGAAGGATTCAAGCAGTTCCTCGAGCAGAGCGAACGCCTCTCCATCTTCCACAACCCGACCTACAGTCTCTTCTCCGATCCGACCGAGCCGCGCGACGCATTCATCGACCGCTGCCTCGAAGCCGCGAAGAGTCAGCTCGAAGACGAGCAGGAACGGATCGAGCGCACCTTCCGTCGCCGCATCGACCAGCTGCGCGAACGCTCCGAACGCGAACAGCGCGAGATCGACGATACCGAAGAAGGCTCCCGCACCGATCACCAGGACCTGAACGTCGCCTGGGGCCAGACCCTCTACAACATCACCAGCGGCCGCCGCACGGCCGTCGCCGATTCCTCGCAGTCGGTTCGCGAGACCGACTACATGGAGAACATCGCCCAGATTCAGAAGTCGTGGGACCGCGAACTGGAAGCTCTCCGCGAAGATTTCAATGCGAAAGCGCGCTCGATCGAAGAGATCTCGATCGTCCCGACGGAGAAGAACATCGAGATCACGAAGTACGTGATCCTCTGGGCCGCCGGCCTGTCGTAGCGGAATACCTTCCGTCGTGACCGGTTAATGAAAACCGCGCGTGATACGATCGCGCGCCAGAGTCGGGCAGTAGCGCAGCCTGGTAGCGTACCTGAATGGGGTTCAGGTGGTCGGGGGTTCAAATCCCCCCTGCCCGACCAAATCTAACCCCAATCCCACCAACAATTTAGGCGAACCCGCCAAATCGCCCGACAGTCACAAAAGTGACTGCGAGCCTCGTTTTGCGCCTGGTGCCGCGCCTAGTGACCTTTCCGCGCCCGAAGTCTCCGCGACTTCGCCCGAGTCGGACGACCGTCCGCCTGTCGCAGCGAGCATACCCACCCAGGAGGATACGCATGAACGAACTCGTCGCCCGTCACGTGCTGGCCGCCGAACTCGGCGTCCACACGCAGACCATCGCGAAGTGGGAGCGGGAGGGATGGTTCCCGCAGCCCGAACAACGGATCTCCGATCGGCTAATCCTGTACCGCCGCACGGCCGTCCAGGCAGCGATCCGCGCACGCCACGCATCGCGCCCTACGAAGCGCCGCCCGCCGCAGCGGTAGGCGTGAGTGCGGCGCGGAAAAAACCACAAACACTCGGCCGCGGACTCACGTACGACGCGAGCACCCGCACGGCCAAACTCTCGATTTACGTCCAGGGCAGCAAAGGAGAGGTGCGGCTTCGCCGCACCCTCCACAACGTTTCGAAAGACGAGGCCGAACAGGCGCTTGCGGCGCTGCGCGCGAAGGCGAATCGTGGTGAGGCCCGACCGGAACTCATCGCTCCGACACTCCGTGACTTCTACGGTGCGTACTTCGATCTCATCAAGGAGGACCTCGCCCCGAGCACCGTGGAGGGCTATCGAAGCGTGCTCGAGATGTACCTTCTGCCGCGCTTTGGCGAGACGCGCCTCTCTGACATCACGGTCGGCGTGGTGAACGTGTGGAGGCGCGAGCTGAAGCAACGCCGCCGCGAAGAGGGAAAGCGGCCGCTCAGCGGTTCGACCTTGAACGGCTACGTGAACATCCTGCGCCTCGTCGTGAATTATGCGGTGCGCTTCGACGTGCTCGACCAGAGCCCGTTCAAGCGTCCGCTGGAGCGCGAGAAGGTGCGTGAGCTGAAGAACGAATTGACGGATGCCGAGCGCACCGCATTTCTTCGCGCGTTCGAGGATCGCGAGGCGTTCATCGCGCACCTCCACGCCGAGCATCGCTCCGGCTCGATTGGGGCGTGCGAGCGCTACCCGACGCCGCGCGCATTCGGTGGCAATCGGCGCGGGGATAGTCCGACCGCAGAAGAACTCTGGACCCGCTTCCATGCGCTCCATCCGTTCTTCGTGGTCGCACTCACCACCGGCCTTCGCCTGGGCGATCTCTGCCGCCTCTCGTGGTCGCACATCCGCTGGAACGAGGGGTGGATCCAGATGGAGATGGAGAAGACGAAACGCGAGGTGGTGGTCCCGATCGCCGCCGTCTGCGAAGAAGCGCTCCGCGAGTGTCAGGCGCGTCCCGCGGTCGGTGAGCGAGTCTTTGTGGACGAGAGTGGCGCGCCGCTCTCCGTGACGCGCATCCGTCGCGCGTTCGCGCTCGCGAAGCGACTCGCCGGCATCACGCGCCGCGTGCGCTTCCATGATCTCCGGCACACGTACGGCTCCTCGCTCGCATCGCAGGGCCTCTCCCTCGCGATCGTCAGCAAGGTCATGGGCCACGCCAATCAGGCGACCTCTGCCAGGTATGCCAGACCCGATAATCGTGTGCTCGGCGGCGTCCGCGACGCCGTCAATCGGCAGTTCGGCCGCACGTCGGATGACCCACAGAACGAATGGAGGACGCCTTCATGCTGACCACACCCGCCTCGGTCTCCAACGCGTGGAGTCCGTTCGCGCTCGCGCATCATTCGTTGTTGTCCCGATGGCGTATCCCGCATACGCCATCGGGTCGCTCCTCCGCAATCTCTCCTCCGCGTAGAGGCGATCTCCTCACCGTCTTCCCACGCTACAATCGACCGAGGCTTTCGATGCAACAGACCGCGCTCGCCTTCCATGACGCCGAGGATTTCATCCGCGGCGTGTCTCCGTTCCGCGAGCTCGGCGCGTACGAGTGGCTGTGGACGCAGCCCGGTGCCACGTTCAAGACGCTCGCGAACAAGTTCCGCGCGCACTCGGACAAGCTCCCCTCGGACTTCGTTCCGCCCGAGATCGCGGAGGCGACCGCCATTGAAGTGCGAAGCGTCCTCGCCGCGCGCGGTGTCCCGCACTTCGGCGTGCAACTCCGCCAGAGCTACGAATATCCGCAAACGCTCCGCGAGGCCCGGCACCCGTTGGAGCTTCTCTACCACCTCGGCACCTGGAACTTCATCGAGTCCGATGCCGTCGCGGTCGTCGGCACCCGCAAGGCGTCGCCCGACGCGCTTGCGGAAACGGACGCCCTCGTGCGCGCGCTCGTCGCCGAGGACTGGACGATCGTCTCCGGCCTCGCAGACGGCATCGACACGCAGGCCCACACGTCCGCGCTCGATGCTTCCGGCCGCACCATCGCGGTGATCGGGACGCCCATCTCTGAAACGTACCCGCGCGCGAACGCCGAGCTGCACGCGCGCATCGCGCGCGACTTCCTCGTCGTGAGCCAAGTCCCGGTGCTCCGCTACTACCAGCAGACCTGGATGCAGAACCGAGCGTTCTTCCGCGAACGGAACGTCACCATGGCCGCGCTCACCCGCGCGAGCATCATCGTCGAAGCGGGCGAGATGTCGGGCGCACGGATTCTTGCGCGCGCCGCGGTCGAGCAGGGCCGCCCGCTCTTCATTCTCGATCGCTGCTTCCGCGACCCTGCGGCCCGCTGGCCGTACGCCTTCGTCGAGCAGCATGGTGCGATCCGCGTCCGCGACCACGCCGAGGTGCTGGAGGCCCTCCGGGGTGTTCACCGCGATCGATGACCTCCTCCGTCCGCTCTACCCACACCTCACCGCCGCCGACCAGTGCTACTTCCTCCGGGAGTACACGGCGGGCCGTGGCTATGCCGGCAGTGAGACGAACCACCTCATCCTGAACCTGAAGAAGCCGCCCGACCGGCGGGGAAGACGCGAGTGGCGCTACAAGGAGCGCGCGATCGAGCAGGTCGCCCGCGAGTTCCGCGCCTCCGTGAATCTCTCGGCACTCTCCCGCGTCACCCTCGTTCCTATGCCGCCCTCGAAGGCCAAGAGCGATCCTCTTTACGACGACCGCATGCTGCATGTCCTCCGGGCGGTCGATGTCGAGGGCCAGCTCGATATCCGCGAGCTGCTCCTCTGCGCCGAGAGCATGCCTGCCGCGCATGCGACCGCCGTCCGTCCCACCATCGCGCAGCTCATCGTGAACTTTGTTCTGGATGAATCGCTCGCAGCTCCCCAGCCGCGGAGCATTGCCCTGGTCGATGACGTGCTCACGACCGGCGCGCACTTCGTCGCCGCGAAGGCGGTACTCGCGGCGAGGTTCGCCGGTGTTCCGATTCGTGGGCTCTTCGTCGCACGGCGCATCTTCGACGACGAAACGGCCTGACGCTCGCTCCGACTTCGACCCGTTCCGATTCGTGTTCGCTGGAGCGGAGCAAAGTTCCTCTCGATGCTCGTCTTCAAGGCGCCGCATCCGAAAGGAAACGCACCGCAATGACTCCTCTCCCACCTGTCCTGCCACCTGTCGCTTCCTATGAGGCGACAGGTGTTTTGGCGTGGCGGCCGCGCCGAACGCCCGCTAACCGTCTGCAACGGCGATACGTTGCCCGTCCGCGGCCCTCTCACCGACGCGACACGGTTTCGCACGACTTCTCCCCTCTGCTGCCTCCATCCCCGCGCCGTCGCCGCCCCGCTGCCGTCGCTGTCCTCCTACCACTCAGCGCGACGGTCTCGGCCTGCGGTGACGCCGACATCGGCTACCTCGTATTGCCGCTGCCGGCGAGCATCGCGGTGCTCCTCGGCGCCGGGCTCCTCGTCCTCCTCGCCGGCATCGGCATCGGTGTCTGCGTCGCGCTCGCCTATCTCCGCGCCGCCGACCGTGCCGCCGCGCAATACCACCGCACGGAGATCGCCCGCGTCCTCGGCGCGTCCAGCACCGTCCACGCCTCCGTGCAGGAAGTGCTCTCGATCGTCCACCGGCGCACGCAGGAGCTGCAACGCCTCGTGGCCATGCTTCAGAAGAGCGGTGCCCAGTGACAAAGGCCGTCGTTCTCTATCAGCCCGCAGTTCCCAGCCTCGCTACGAAAAGCGAGGTCACCCAGTCCGCCACGGACGCCGTTCGCACACTCGTCCAGCGCGCCGCCGAGGGAGACCTCACGCCGCGGCGGGCACGGCGCCTCACGGTCGTTCTCGGGCACGCGAAGCAGATCGTCGAGTCTCTCATCGGCATCGCCGAGGACAATGACCGGATGACGGTGGCCGCCGCGGCTGCCGCACGCGACATCGAGCAATGCACGACCGATATCGACGCGCTCATGACGACGCGTGCGACCAACGCAGTCACGCGCAAGGAAGCGGCCGAGCGCGAGAAGCACGTCGCAAGCGCGGTCCACCAGGAGTTCCGCGTCCGAAGGCTTACCGCGGAAGTGCAGGCCGAAGAGCTGACGCAGCGCCTCAACGCGCTCAGGGCCGCGCGTCCGCCTCACCCGAAGGCCGCGACCGTCATACCCACCGCGCCGAAGAGCGGCCCCACCTCCGCAAAGGACGCCGATGACGCCGCGCTTCTCGCGCGCCTCTCCGCGGAGGCGACCTCCGTCCTTCGCGAAGTCCAGGCAGGTGTCGTCCTCGCCGACGCGCGGCACCCGTACCACGCCTTTGCTGGATGCCTCTATCTGCGTGCGCGACTTGATGGCGACGACGCGGCTGCTGCCGCACTGCGGGCGCGCGACGAGCTGATCGCGCACATGCGCGAGGACCGCGAGTTCACGCCTGCGCAACGCAAGGAGTTTCGCCGCGAGTACGAGCATCTCAAGAAGCAGCTTGAGGGAAAGACCGAGACCCGGCAGGGCGCGGCGCTTCTCGCGATGCTCGAGCGCGTCGGCGCGGCGAGCGGGCCTTCGAACAATGGCAACGGCCGAGGTGTCCAGTGATCACGCGCCCGCCCCGCAGTGTCTCTTCGGCGGGGGCGCGGCCCGCCCGCGACCAGCGCAACGCGGACACGGTCTATCTCGGCACGAACGTCCGCACGGGTGCGCCCGTCTTCCTCCCGTCGGACGCTTTTACCCGCGGCGTGCACCTCCGCGGTGCGATCGGCGCCGGGAAGACGTCTCTCATCCGGCAGATTCTCATGGCGCTCGGTCTCCGTCGCTCGTTCGTGCAGTTCGACTACGTCGGGACCGGCCACCGGGAGCTGCAAGCGTGGTTCGCGACGATGGCTACGTGCATGGCCGTTGCGGAATCCCTCTCGCCGCTCCTCCCCGGAAGCACCGCGGCATTCCTGCGGCGCGCAGCCTTCCTCACGGTCGGCGCGCCGAACCCCGCCGTCCGCTTCGATCTCCTCCGCCGTCGGAGGCTCCCCGGCGGCCGCCTGGAGCCACTGCGAGACGTCGTCTCGCGCGCGGTCGAAGTCTGCTACGTCCGCTTGGATGACCCGCAAGGATCCCAACGCGTCCGCTTCCATCGGATCATGACGGCGCTTCTCACCGCTCTTGCCGCGGGCGGCCGACCGATCTGCGAGGGGTTGACCCTCCTCGCCGATCCCCTGTACCTGAACTTTCTCGACCACGAGATCGACGCACGTTCCTTCCGGGCGTCGGACCGCACGTTCCTCCAATATCAACGCGCCGAGCTCGCGCGCGTGCTCGCCCTCCGGCCGGACGATCCGCGCAAGAGCTGGCGCGCGTTCGAGGAGGAAACCTCGTCCACCCGAAACGGCCTCGCCCCCTTCGCGCCCGGCACCGTGCTCGGGGATCTCTTCAACGAGGAGACCGTGCCGCTCGAAGACGTCGCTTACGGGCGGGTCTCCTTGAGCGTCACGAACCGCGCCGCCGAGGACCAGGAGAAGGCGCAGGTGTACCAGGCCATTCACGCCATGACGCACGCCTTGGCGCTGCATCGACCGGCCGCGCCGGGCCTCCCGTGGCTCCCGTGCATCGTGGACGAACCCTGGTGGATGCGCCGAAACGTCCCGAGCGTTCTCGCCGTCTCCCGCAATCTGGGCGTCTCCTATTTCGTGAGCCATCAGTCGGATGACCAATGGCCGGACCTGAATCTTCCGATGATGGGACGGCAGCTCCGCTCGCTCACGAATCTCGCCATCACATTCCGCCCTCCGTCGTTCCAAGACGCCGAAGAGGAAGTGCTCCACACGCGCATGATCGAACCGGATGGCCTCGTGCAACGCTTCTGGACGTCGGCGTTCGGAGAGAGCGACACCGCCTCCTCCACGGTCTCCCGCTCCTGGGCGAACGCGCTCCGCTCCTCGCCTCAAGCGGACGTTCAGGGGAGCACCGCAACCGCCACGCACGGCGATAGTTCGACTTCCGGCTTCGGCTCGTCTGCGAGCGAGCACGAAGTTCTGAACGTCGTGGGCTTCGGGGATCAGGTGAAACTCCTCGCGCAAGCGGCACTCCGCCGCCCCCGATTCCAGGGCGTTGTTTCCCTCGACGGTCGCGGCGAAGAGGTTGCCTTCGTTCCGGCCCCCGTCTTCCCGCACGTAGTCGCGGGCGTGCCAATCCTCGACCTGTTCCGCCGCGCGCAGCACGCCGCGTGGAACGCGAACGCGGAGGGGCGCGCAGCGTACGATCCATGGAACCGGACGGCGCCCGCGGAGATCGACACGGCCGCTTCTCTGCGCGTCGATGCGCTCGGAGCGCCCTCAGAGCGTGCCGAGCGTGGTGGCGGTGCCGCGGCGAGCAGCAACGGTGCACCATTGGCGGCCGCTCTGCCGGCTCGTGACACCGGGCTCCCGCAGCCAACCGCGTCTCCCGCTCCTCCGCCAACGTTCCCGCTGCCGTCCCCGTCTCGCTCCGAACCTGCGAGGAAGCGCCGGCGCCGCCGCCCGAAGCGCGGAGGATCCTCGCATGCGTGAGCGGGTCCACCGCTCACGGCTCCACCGAGATCCCGCGCTCGTGTCGCTCGCCCTGCAGCAACGGGACCTCGTGCTCCTGCGCGACCTGTTCTATTTCCGGTTCGCGGAGACGCCGACCCTCGCTCGCACGGCACTGTGGGCGAGCGGCGGGCGTGGGGCGCAGTATTTCTCGAAACGCCTCTCGCAGCTCTGGCGCGCCGGCTATGTCGAGCGCTTCACGCCAGCGTTCAGTCGCTACATCCACGGCGCACGGCATTTTGTCTACACGATCGGATCGGCAAAGGCGTCCGCAGCGGCGCGCACCGGGATTCGGCCGGACTGCATCCCGGAAGACCGCTGGCGCGAGGTACTCGCGGAGGCGGCGCCTGCGCGCCTTCGCGCGCGTGAGGCCCTTCTTGCCATCGGCATCGACGGCGCGGAGATCGACCGGGTGCTCCACAACAACACCGTCACCGCGTTGCGCTTCATCGCGGGCGAGATCTCCGGCGTGAAGCACCACGCGCTCGCAGCCGACGCACTCTCGTCGATCTGGTTCCGCACGCGCATGCGGGGACGCCAAGTCGAGGATGTACATCCTGACGGCATGGCGGATCTTTCGTTTCGTGAGCCAGAGCCGCATCGTCATCGCGATCTTTTGTCGGTGAAGGGACTCGTTCCGATCCGTCCAGATTGCCTGTTCCGAATCGGCCCGACGCGTTACGCCCTCGAAGCCGAAACCGGCACGTCGAGCGCGGCGAAGATCCAGCTCAAGCTCCGGCGCTACGCGCGGCTGCTCGACTTTGCACGCGACAACTTGCACGTGCTCACCGTCTGCGCACACGGGGGGCATGCGGCGATGATCGCCTCGGCTCGTCGCAACCTTAGTGTCGTCGCGTCCGCGCGCATTCATGTGTTTCTACCTGACATGGATGAAATCCACGATGGCGCTCACTCCGCCTGCGAGTCCGTAATATGACCGACACTCACACGGGCGTCGTGCACCGCCCGATCCGCAAGCACGATCATGCTCATCGCGTTGTCGAACCATATGTCTAAGGGAGGCACAAACAGCGGAAGTTCAGTGTACAAGCCGATGACCTCCTGTGCCGAACGCACAATGACGTGTTCGGGTTCCGTGTCGTCCGCCGGCAAATCGCGGCGCGCGATCTTTTCGAGATTTCGCTGGACGATAGAGGGCGGGGCGGGCGGCTCCTTCCCGAGCCTGCGGCGCACCTGCGCGTCATAACGATGCCCATTGCGATCGTCGAGTGCGTACACGATTTCGGACGCGCGTGCCTCGATCCACGTATCCGGATCCGTGATAAGGCCGACACGCCGCAAATACTCTGCTGCTGCCCGGCTTGCGCGGCGACTCGCTTCAATAGCGCGGTCGAGGACGGCGCGCTGCTCGGCCATCTCCTTGTCCGTTGCCCGAGATCCATCCAAAATATCGAGAAGGTTCGCGGCGCCCTCGCGAGCGCCTTCCTCATAGAACGCCTGCATATCGGCCAACCACCGTCGAATAGCGTCGCCCGTAAATCCAACGGCCTGAAGCTCCCCCGCGCGCTCGACAGGCACCTCATCGAAGACGGCAACCGCACCACCGCCAGCGACTGCGTACCGTCCCACTTCAACGATCTCGACGCGGCCCATGCGAACGACTTCGATCTTTGTGAGCGTCCGCGCCCCCGCACTTCGACGCAACGCGTCCTTCACCCGAATCCCGAGGTCCTCGAAGAGCACGCGCACACGTTCGGCGATGGCTGCAACAGGCTTCGCCGCTTGGTAGAGCGCACGTCCGCGGGTCTCCAGCGCATCGATGTATCCGGGCGGAAACGGTGGCTCGAATCCGATCTCCATCATTTGAACGGGCGGCTCCGTCGTTACCGCTCCAAGCCACATGTAGTGGTCCTCCCAATACTGCACACGCGGAAGGATTCGGAACTCTTTCGAGTTCGATGCCTCGTAGAACGGCCGCACCCAAAGCGGGCCGTCCTTCGTCGGCACTTCGACGTACCGTGGTATCTCCAACTTATCGCCGATGCGGCTCTGGAGCCGGTTCCGCACTTTCGCAGGGCTTCGTATGTGGACGAGGCCGATGTCGGTGTTTTCAATGCGCACGCAGACGACCGAGAGCGTGCGCGCCCTCTCGCGCATTGATGTGACTGCGGCGCGCAACACCGCGAGCGCCGCACCGTCCAGTGCCACGAACGGATGCTCCTTCCCCGGTTTCGCCGCTTCTTGCCGCAGCCACGTTTCCAGTCCCTCGTAGATCGCCGCGCAGTACGACTGGAGGGAGACGGTTTTCCGGAGCGGTTCGTCCATCGAAGCCTTGCGCGTCCTGTGACGCCTGACATCTAAAAGTATCTCAGGAATGCCACTTTTCCGTTGCTGCCGCCGAGAGTTTTCAGCACCTGTCCCGAGACGACGCGCCCTGCCTGTAGCTTGCGAGCACGCGCTCTCGCGGACGCCGCGGCATCCGGAGAAGAGCGCGGACGGAGGGCTGCCGGCGCTTCTCCGTCCAGCGTTGAAAGTGTCGATCATTGAACCTGCCGAGAAGAGGACGGCCCACGAGAACGAGGCGGCTTGGTGTAGGGCACCAGCACCGCCTCGGTCACGGTCGAACCACACGGGCCGACCGACCTTCTCGACGTCTGCGGAAGCGCGCTAGGGGCGCGTCTCGGCAGCTAATCAGTACCGTGAGGACCCACGATATGACGAGTCTTGAAGGCAACCGTAAACTACACGATTCACATCACTTCGCAAGAAGGGAGCATTCCTTCACCTCCGTACCCGATGCCGGGCTGGCATCCCACGAACCGCCCGCCGCACGAGAGGACGCGGTCGGCGGCGGCGCGGACGCGCTGCTGCTCCGGCTGTGCGCCGATTGTGGCGCCCCGATCGGGCGACCCTACGTTGCGCGGCTTCCTTTCGGTCTGCGATCGGAGCTTCCGCTCGGTCCAAACAACGGCGTCTTGCTCTGGCGCCGTGTCCCCGGGACGGACGAGTGGATCCAGCTTGAGTATTACCCGCCGGATGATGCGCACGACGACTTCTGGCTGGTCGAGCCGCTCGTCCCGCTGAAGGTGGCCGCGATCGAGCTCGGGCTCCGAGTGAAGACACTCTATGACCGTGCGCACCGCATGGCATCCTCGGAAAAACACGGGAGACTCTGGTTCTTCAAGCGCGACCTGCTTCTCACAGTCGATGCTGTAAGCGAGGCCCGACCTTCCCGCGCGGAGATCCTTGCCGAGCGTGAAGAACGGCGGACCCGTGGCGAAATCCAGCGCGGCGGATCCCATCAGCCGAATTGCGATCGGCAACACAAAGGACCTTGTGCTGGCAGCCGTCGCCTGCGCCCGTCCGAGCGTGACCGCGCGCGCACACGTCGCTCGATTCTGGACGACCTCGGCGCGTAGAGGTGCCGTACCTGCCTGCCCATCGGAGTTGGTGGGCAGGCAGCTGCTTGCCGTCCCGGAGCGGCCGCGCATGCGCGAGCAGAAGCCCCGGCGGCGACCCGCCGCGCGTCGTGATGGGCCGAACTGTACGTCGTAGGTGCGGAGCGACTTCCACATCGGAGCCGCACCCTGGGTTTATGTGAGCGCGACGAAGAGGCCCATCGCGACGCCGTTTACCACCGCGGCGGCGGCAAACGTCAGGGGATGCTGCGAGACGGCGTCGCGAAGCCATGAACGGCGGGTTTCGGTCACGAACGAGCGTGCCGCGCGAAGCCCGATGATCTCCGCGAACCCGCACGACGGCCGCCGGCAGAGGAGCGCATGCACGGACTGCATGCCGTCTGCGATTGTGACCTCTTGCAGCCATGGAACAGGCCACGCTTGGCTCCCCGGTTGGAGCTTGCACCGGGGGCACGGCGTCAGCGTCACGCGATACGAGTGCTGCGCTTGCAGGGACGTCATGCGGGCTGCGGTTGCGAGAGTTCCCACGCAACGTGATTCCGCACATGTGGTGCGGCGTCGGCGAGACGCAGCACGTGCAGGCCATCCAGCCAGACGTACGTCTCGGGTTCGACCGCGCCGAAGCGACGGACGAGGCCAAAGGGCGTGCCGTCCGGAAGCTCGTCGATGTCGCGGATGGCGCCGACTGGCTCGCCGGAATCATCATCTAGGAGCACGTGGGTATAGCGAGGGGTGTGCATAGACAAAACGGAAAAAATAGGACGTTGATCGGTGCCCGTTTCACTGTCGGTTTTCAAAGAGGCGGCTGCGTTACGCAGTCGTCGGGATGTGGAAGTCGTCCGCAAGCCGAAGCAGACCATGTGGACGAACGCGGTCTCGGAAGTCCGTCGAAGTCGCGCGGGAGAAAGAGGCGACGAAGATTGCACGCAACATCGCGCTCTCGGGATGCGGTCCCGCCTTAGATCATTAACGCGGCGAGCGCCTCGTCAAATTCGGCGTCGGTTGACGCCGAACGCGCCTCGTCATGCTGCGTATCGGGCAGCGGGCGAGATCGCCCTGCGGCTTCTCTGCGCGCAGGCGGCATGGGAACGACGTGCGGCATCGGGGCGTGCGCCATGGGTGGCGCGGATGCGCCAATGTGGCGGATGGTATCGGCCCGAACGTCGCCTTCGACGATGCGGGATCGTCGCAGGTACGCGCCCTCGATTTGCACGCGGTCGTCCGACCGGAGGTGCCGCTCGCTGAAGCGCGCAGCGGAGCCGTACGCGGTGACGCGATACGTGCGCTTCCGCAGGCCGCCGACCCGCACGCTAAAACTGAAGCGCGGAGTGCCGCTCCGCGTAAACGTAAGACTTCGTGGAGAGTCCGAGACGCTTCCGGTGAATCGCAGTCTGATCGACATAGCAGTGGGGATAGGAATTGAGAAAGACCCGTGCGGCGCGGAGCCGACGTGCTGTGCAATCTTCCGTCGCAGGAACATGCTCGACGGATCTGTAGGTGCTGTTGCCGAGCTGGTCGAAGTTGCTCACGCTTTCGAGACACACGGACGCCTCGCAGCCGCGTTCTTGATCAGGTCCGATCGATCACCGTTGCACTCGGGGCGTTCTCCTTCACGGACTCGATGCCGCTGTCCCTCGCCGTCGTCGAGGAGTACATCTCGCTCGTCCCGATCACTTGCCCGTTCGTCGCGGTGAGCGTGAAGTAGGGGCTCCCGTCCTTTGCGGTCTTGCGCACGTAGCGCGTGTTGTCCTTCGCATTGCGGCGCACGGAGTCGATGCCGCCTTCCGCGCCGGCCTTCGTCTCGTAGGCCTCGCTCGTGAGGATCGTCTCGTAGTTGCCGCCCGCGCGCAGGTTGAAGCGGTACTTGCCGCTGCTGCCTTTCTCGATCACGAATGATCCTGCCATCCGTTCCTCCTTCAGGTTCCGCCATGCGGGAGCTGTTCGCACGTCGGGTAAACGACGCGCGCTCCCTGTCATTGGCAGAGACACCGTCGCGACGGAATGGTGGCGTTGCCCGATCTGATTCTCGGCGGTCGCCGCGCGCTCACCGCACGACGATCCCGAGCGTCGCGCTCGCCGGTCCGCAGGGCGTCTGCACGGTCAGCGTGACCGTATCCGTCCCTGCATGCGTCGCCGTGTAAGTGTGCCGCGTTTCGGGAGGCGAGTGCACGGGACCGCCGAGGGCGTTTCCGAGCGATGACGTCACGCTTCCGACTTCGCCGTGCCGCTCCTGCGTGATGTAGGCGACGTAGGTGCTCTGCCCGACCGCAAGGGTCGTCTGGCCCGCGGTGAACGACTGGACGATCGGCTGCGCGCAGTTCCAGACGGTCTGCGTTCCACCGATGCTGTCGAGCCCGCAGGCGCTGTCGCCGTAGAGCCTCAAGGACGCCTCACCGACGCGGGCGGGCTCGTAGACGACGTCGATCTCGCCGTTTCCCGAACGCACGCCGGAGGACGGCGTGAATCGGCCGTTGTCGGTTTCGAGCCACCAACGCGTGACAGGGGGCGAGGAGAGAAACGTCCAGCGCTGCTGCTGGCCGACCGCGGCGCGACTGTACGCCTGCGCGATATCGACATCAGGCGGTTCTCCGGCGCAGCGCGGGATGGAGAGCGACGCCGTCGCCGCGCCGCAGCGGCCGAGAGCGGTTAGCACGGGTTCCGCCGGTACGGACGCGAAGTAGACGTGGGCGCTGCCGCCGAACGGGCTCACACCAGAGAGCGGATCCCACAGCGCCGCCGCCCCGTCGATCGACCAGGAGGTCGCATGCTCGTACGTAAATTGGAGGGTCGTGATCGCGAAGGGCGCGAGCATCGCGTGCTCGGCGGCGAAGCTCGTGATCTCGGGCGCCGGCTCGAGTGCGATCGTCGCCGCCGCCTCCGGGCCGATCCCGCACGTCGTCGCGACCGCACGGAGCGTCGTTGCCTCTCGCACCGTCACCATGGTCGAGCCGACCGCAGGGAGGTCGCAGGCAACGCCTTGGAGGTGGACGCGCGCGCTCGGCTCCGAGGCTTGCCACGAGACGCGCACGCGGTCGCCTGGGCAGGCGGTCGGCTCCACCGTCAGGCGTACGGTGGGGTTCGACGTGCAGGGCGGTCCGCCCTTCCCGACGGCGCGGCGCCGCGTCTTCGCGCGCGTGAGGGGATAGCAGGCGGCGGTGGGGTCGGTCGCGGCGGCGGCCGGCAGCTGCGACTCGTCGGAACCCTCGTCGAGCCGCTGGTGAGCCGCGCGGTACTCCTCCGCTCGCACCTGAGACGCGACGGCGATCACCGGAACGCCTGCCGCGATGAGGACGGCCAGCACCGCACCCGCACGTGCGCATCGGGCAGACGTTCGCCATACTGCCAATGCTCCCGCCAGTCCCCTACCGCTTTGTCGACAATGCTGAAAAGCGTCAAACTCTCCGGCCTTGTGTCGGAGAAACGAAACGTCTCGACGACGCGCCCGAACGGCGTGCGCTACGTAACGAAAGAGGAGGTCGAACGGTTCTTCGCCGCGATCCCGAAAGAGAGCATTCGGGATCGGCTGCTGTTCGACCTCATCTACCGTCATGGCATGCGCCGGCGTGAGGTCGCGCTCATCAGCATCGATGACATCTCCCTTCGAGATGGCTCGATCTGGATCAGCCGTGTGAAGCACGGCATCCCTGGCGCCTACCAGTTGCACCCGACAACGGTTCGACTCCTACGGGTCTATCTGCCGACGCTGGATCTCGGCCGCGGACGGTTGCTGTTCCAGAGCGTTCGACGCCCGGCGCAGGCCATCTCGCCGTCGCTCATCTACTACCTGTTCCGGCGCTACGCGACGGCGGCGAACCTTCCCGAGGGCAGGAGGAATGTGCACGTCTTCCGGCACAGCATCGCCGTGCATTTCATGAACGAAGGCGTGGATTCAGCGGACGTGAAGGACTGGCTCGGGCACCGCAGCATCTCCTCCACGATGATCTACGCGCAAGTGACCAACAAGCGTCGAGACGCCACGTACCAGCGCGTGCGCGTGTCGAAGGAGATCGCGAGGACCTGATGGCCATTCACGCTTTTCAGCAAAAGCGTCAATGTCGCATCCAGCAGTTCTACACGAGCGCCTTACTCAGCCATTCGTTTCAGACGATGAAGAATTCTTTGGTTCGCAAGACCTACCCAGTCCGTTAGCCGTCCCAAGACAACCAGCACTAAGAAATCAATATCCATCTTGGCTTCACGTAGGTTGCTGAGGATCATGTCGCGGTCGCGACTCGACGGCTCAGCAACCTGCGCCGGATGCGAGTGCCATTCCCCCAAGTAAATCTGCTCTCCATCGGTCGCCTTCCATGCCGAGGCGACCGCTCGTTGCGCCACAGTTCGCGATCGCTCGAAGAAGTAACGGCAGGCTTTGTCGGCCGGGTTCGGCGTGGTCGCGGTCTCGATGAGGACTTCCGTCGGATATACGCGCCCGAGGAGAATACCCCCAGCCTCGACCTTGCCGTTCCGATATGCATCGAATGTCCGGAGCGCTTCGTCGCTGAAGCGGAGTTGACGTCCGGGATCAAGCTCGTAGATCGTCATTTCGCGGGAGAACACACCGGACAATCAGGCCGAACATCGATGGGTCGTTTGTGCAGGGTAAACGGTTCTGCGCTCTTCCAGTCTGGATGAATCTCCCAGCCCTCGCGCCGAGCGCGGGCGATGTCTCCGACCCACGTGAACACGCGACTGGCGCCATCACATTCGAGAGCGGCGCGTGTGATCGTGCGCGCAAAGGTCTGTGCGTCTGCCCCGCTGTACGGCAAATATGCTCCCCGGCACCCGGCATCGGCTCGCTCAAATTGGTCTGCATTCGCCAGTACTCGAATGGCAACGCGGAAGTTCGAATCGAGGAGACACTCGAAACACCCCTGCGCGGATGCGGGGACGACGACCGCGTGGCCCGCGACCGCATGTGGTTCGATCCAGACATAGATCAGGGTGCCGAGATCGAAGCGTCGCGACAGGGTGTTCAAGCGGCGCTCAACGGGGACGCTGGCAACGGCGACGAAGGTGTAGACGGCGGGCTCTAACGTCGCTGCTTCTGATCGCAGAACCTCAAGAACGTCGTTCTCAACTGCGCGAACCTGAAGGGCAGGATCGAACCGCCGGAGCGCCGCTCCAACCGCTTCCGCCTTGTTCCTACCCACCGCCGTGAGGTCGCAGTAGTGGCGCGGGACGTTATGAACCTCGAGGTGCTCGGGATCGACAAGGCGGAGCAGCGATGGTCGAGCGTAGCGCACGGCATCTGCCATGAACCCGCCGAGCGATCCGCAACCGATGATGTTCACCGCGCCCATCCGCTCCTGCACCGCTCCCGCGGTACGGCTACTCAACCGCGCATCGTCCGCGCGATGGACGATGACTCGGTCAACCCGAAGACTCGCGAAGGAGCGTGTGAGTTCAACCTCGGGCGGCAGGCGTCCCGGGCGAAAGCCAGGTGCCTGATCCATCTCCCGACGGCTGCCTTTGCCCCGATAGACATCCGTTCCGAATCGCGGGTGGATCCACGCCCCAAACACCCGCTCCGAGCGCACTGGGATCGAGAACAGGACTGTAGACGGCCGCGCGGCGTCCCCGAGGAAGTCCAGCAGCGCCTTCCTTGCCGCTTCGTCTGCGCTCACCAAGCGGTAGACATCAGCATTCGTCGCGAGGTTCGGGATCTGGAGCTCGTCCAGGTGGAGGTAGAGCAAGGGCTTCGGGTCAGGCTTCGCGGGCCCGCGTCCGATGCCGTCCAAGAACTCCGTCGCCGCCGGCTCATCCTCGGCAAAGATGCGCATGTGCAGGCCTACGGGCGTGGATAGGCGAACCGACACAACCCGCCGGTGCGGACCGTCCGGCCGCACAATCGAGAATGCTGTCTCCGGCTTGAGCGCGCCGTCGAGCCAGTAGGCTTCAAATTCGTCGGCGTAGTCGCCGACGTTCGCGCCCGAGACGCCCTCCCGTAGCAACTGCTCCGCTCGTTGAATGACCGCGATGACCGCCTCTCCGGCACGCTCAACGTTCGGCCACGCTGCCGCATCGTCGAATGTGCAGAGTTGGCGGTTCTCGTCGAGATGCGGAATGCGCATCCCGTGATAGGTAACGTTCTCCTCTAGGTACACGTCCGGTAGCTCATCCGGGAATGTCCACGGCACGGCAACGAGGAGGTGTGGCACTGGCAACGATCGGTCCTCCAGCCCGATGCGCCAGACGGCGCGATGTCGGCGCTGCGCTGTCACCGGGAGAACGCTGACGGGAACCTCGCCTAAGTCGAACGCCGCCGCGACCTCGCGTCGTGTCCGAGCTGCCGCCTCCGCATAGACCGCCTCGACGCCAGACTCCGCGACGACCTCAGGCGGATCGTCCATCGCTTCCGATGATTGCCGGCGCGGAGGTGCGGAGAGCCTTCTCCTTCTTCGTGTCCTCTTCCGGCTCCGCGTCCGGGAAGCGGTCGCCGAGTACTTTCTGCCAGATCTTCGCCGCCTTCGCCTTGTCCTCTTCGTCGAGCGCGTCGTTGCCACGGTCGCGGAGTTGCTTGAGCCGCTCAAGGAAATCTTCGCGCTGCGTCTTCGTCCATGCGGCGGTAAGATCCTCGAAAGGCGCGAGCGGCTTCCTGATCGAGATGTTCGTGCTGAGCCGCGTGTAGGCGGCGCTCACTGTCTTCACGAACGCGACGTCGTCGCGGGCATCGGAGACGAACGTCTCCGTCATCAGAATCGTGAGCGTCATCCCCTTTGCGACGCCCGCGCCGCGGTCACGCTGATAGTCCTTCCAGGCCTTCGAATTGCGGACGGTCCGGCGGAGCTGGTCATCTTCATCGACCCTCTCGCAGAACCAGTCGGTCATGCCGCGAGGATCGCTCTCGTAGGGACTTACGGGCGCAGACGATGCCTTTTCCCGGCTCTTGTCGAAGAGCAAGGGAACGTCCACGGCGGACATCACGTAGCACGGCAGATCGACGTGGTACGGCGGGTCGCCCTTGTAGATCACGCGGACACACCGGGCACGATCTTGTGGGTCTTGATCCGTGTAGCCGGTCGTCGCATCGACGATCCACTGGTGCACCGTTGCAGCCGTTGGCCATTTCGCGGGATCGTCTGCGAGGTGCTTCAGGTACACGCCGTCGTCGATGTCGTAGTCGCAGCCTTCGAGGGGATTCACGAGCGTGTCCATGCTGTAAGAACCCTGCCCGTGGAATTTCGGCACCGTCACCTTCAGCACTTCCTTGAAGTGCTTCCGGATGCGCTCCCGGATTGCATTCCGCGACTTCCGCAACGTCTTCTTGCGGGCGGAGGAGACGGAGATTTTCTCGTCAAAGGTCTGAAAGAGATCGTCACAGTTGGCCATCGGTGTACCTGCTATGTGCTAGTGGGTTGACGGAAACGAGGGGGCGAAGCCTCCTCGATCTACTTCTCCTTGCGCACGCCCTTGAACGGCTTGTCATCCGATTTCTGGTCGATGAATCGCCCGGTTCCGGTATCCCGCTTCACCCAGCGATCGGTCTCCGGGTTATGCGTCTGGGAACGGTCTCGGACTGCTCCGTTGCGGTGTCCGTCCCCGGTCGGTGGATTGGTTGCCATGATCGTGCCTCTCTTTCCTTTCAGCGGTGAGTGGTCTTCCGCCAAAAGGATACACGTCCGGTGCGCCTTGTCAACAGGTCCGATGAGTTGCTATCCTGAAAGCGTATAACTGAAGGAGATCCATGGGCTTAAAAGAGCACGTCGCCGCGAGAATCAGAGAGCTGCGGATGAATCACGGTGAAGGGCTCTCGCAAGAGGACCTCGCCGCAGAGCTCAAGGTGGCAACGAACACCGTGTCGAGATGGGAGACCGGTACCTATTGGCCGAGCGTCGAAGATCTCGACAAGCTTGCCCGGTTCTTCCACGTCTCGGTCTTGGAGTTCTTTCCTACCGATGAACAGCCCCCGCAAGAGGATCACGTCGTGCAGTTGCTTCGCTTGGCAAAAGGACTACGACCGGACGACTTGGAAGAGCTTCGGCGATACGCCGAATACCGGCGAGCGCGGTATCGACTTGCGCAAGCGAAAGAACGAGCGAAGACACGCCGTGGAAAGGCGCCCGCATGAGTCGCTTCGAATACTACGAAGACATGAAGCGCCGAGCCCGCGACATCCGTGCGGAGTATGGGCTCACGTCGCCACGAGTACAGCTTAGCGACTTGCGTCGGATCTACAAAGATCAGGGAATCAAGATCGATTTGTGGGAAGGCAAACTGAAGAACCTGCGCGGTGCCTACCTCCGCGATGCGGCGGGTGCATCGGTCATGATTGCGAAGAAACTCCCAAAGGAGCAGCGAATCTTCACCATGGGCCACGAGCTAAAGCACCACCTTGCAGACGCCGTCGACGTGCGCTGCATGGATTTGAAAACCAGTGACGAGATCGAGATCGGCGCCGAGGTCTTTGCGGTCGAGCTAGTCTTCCCCGAGGCCGATTTCGCCGAAGCGCTGCGCTTCATGGACGTACAACCGGGTGGGTGTAAACCGGAAGACATCGTTCGTCTCAAACGCGAAAGCGCCACGACCCTGAGTTTCACGAGTCTGGGAAAGCTTGCCGTTCACCTCGGATTCGCCCGCGCCGGTGCGTACGACGACGTGCACTGGAAGAAACTGGAGGAGAGCATCTACGGCGAACCTCTCTATAAGCGACTGCTGCGGCGGCGCGGAGTACCAGTTCGCTGAATGCAATTGTGCCCTGCGAACGCTCCCGCTCTGCTGCTCAGGGAAGCCGAAGCACACCTCGTGCTGCATGGACGCTCCACGGTTGGGTCGGTACAATTCGCGCGATGAGCTGGGAAGAAACATTCACTGCCTGGTCTAAGGGACCAAGCACGACCGAGAATGCGAAGTGCGAGAACGCCGAGAGCGTCATTTCTGCGATCCTGAAGACGGATGAGACACTGGCGACACTGCCAATTCGCGTCTTCACTCAGGGCTCGTACAAGGTGCGGACGAACGTGCGCCAAGATAGTGACGTGGACATTTGCATACTCCGGACGGACGCGTTTTTCTATGATCGTGCGCCCGGCCTTACGTCAGACCCGACCGCGAGCCTTTCTGCTCCCTCTCTTTCCTTTTCAGGGTTCAAGGACCTCGTGCATGCCGCCCTCTTGAGCGAACTCGGCAACAACGGTGTCACGCGGGGTGATAAGGCATTCGACATTCATGCGAACACTTATCGCATCGATGCTGACGTGGTCCCCACGTTTGAGTATCGATTCTACTTCGACGCAACGCACTGGCGTACTGGCGTCGCGTTCCTCACGGATAGAGGCATCAAGATCTTCAACTACCCCGACCAGACACACGAGAACGGCGTCGTGAAGAACATCCGCACCGCAAAGACTTATAAGCGTACGATCCGCATTCTCAAACGTCTTCGTAACAAGATGCAGGAAGAGAACATCGCGGCGGCGCACGACGTCGGCTCATTCCTCATCGAGTCCCTCGTTTGGAATGTGCCAGACAATGCGTTTGCGCACGACGCGTATACCTCTGTCGTCAGGGATGTGCTTGCCCATACGTTCAACAACACCTTGGATGACGCCTCCTGCCAAGATTGGCTGGAAGTGAACGACTGTAAATATCTCTTTCGAGCTCAGCAACCGTGGACGCGCCTACAGGCACACGCGTTTCTCAGCGCGGCTTGGAATTACATTGGTTACGAATGAAAAACCTCAGAGAAGAAATCGCCCGCTGGGTACAGTCTGTTGTCTTTATAGCCGTGTGGGTCATCTTGATTGCGGCCACGCACCATTCCCTCGTAATTGATTGGGACGCGATCAAAGAGATTCCGCACGCGATTGTGATTTACGGCATTCTCTATCTGGTCTTCGCTACGTGGGGTTGGCGTCTATCCATTTTTCATCCGTGGCTTGTGCCACATCCTGACCTCGAAGGCACATGGGAGGGCGAGGTGCGAAGTACGTGGACAAACCCAGCTACCGGCGCCGGCATAGCACCGATACCGTCGAGACTCGTTATAAAGCACAAGTTTAGGTCTATCTCGTGTGTTCTTCTAACGGGCGAATCGCAGAGCTACAGCATGACAGCGCAGATCAATGAGGACGATGCGAGTGATGTTCATCAGTTAAGCTATGTCTACACGAACAAACCTCGCGCTCGGGTCCGTTTTCGGAGCGAGATTCACGACGGAGCCGCGATCCTAACGATCAAGCACGATGACGGTCTAGTACTCGACGGCGAATATTGGACTAGTCGAAAGACGATCGGCGAAATGACATTCAGGCGAGTGTCGCGAAAGACCTCCTTGCCGGTTATGACGGCGGACGGTACCCATCCTGTCACTGAGAAGACTCCGGAAAGCTGAGCGGCAACGCTTCCAACATCGGTCTGTGCCGAACTACTTTGGTCGACCACATGGCGTGATGACTCCTCCCAGTAGCGGTTGCCGCTGCCGTTCGACAATGCTGTCGATTCCATGGGCTTTTCGTAGCTCCGAGCGTACCTAGGATCGGGAGCCATCAGAGTCGCCCCTGAGGTCCCGAGCGGTTCCGCGACCTCCCTGAAATGGCATCCCGACGCGCCGTTCGCGGCGTTCGGCATCACGGGGCAGAATTGTGGCTGGAGGTCATCGACTCTCGGCTGAACCGGCCGCTCGTCTTGTCAGCTTTCATTCGAAAGAGAGCTTTTGAATGTTGTCGTGCCGATCCTTCGCGAAGACCTTGGTGTAAAGCAGCGTCGTCTCGATGTGGCTGTGCCCTGCGAGATCACGGGCGATGTAGAGCGGCACGTCAGACCGAAGCAGGTGCGTCACGAAGGAGTGCCGGAGCATGTGCGCTGAGAAGTGGACACCCGATGCGCGCACGAGCGTCCGCACGATGACTGCCAAGGTTGCGCTCCCCATCGCGCCGGTCGTTCTCGTCGAGGAGAAGAACTCTGGTGCCTCATCCGTGACACGCCGCCGCGCGCGTTCTTTCAGGTACGAAGCCAGCAGCCGCGCGAGATCGGCATGGATCGGGACGAAGCGGCGCTTGCCACCCCATCGGCCTTTGCCCTGCTCGACCCGAATCTCGCCGGTCTGGAAGTTCACGTCGCAGATGAGGAGCGCGAGCGCTTCGCCTCGCCGAAGCCCCGCGTAGAGCATCACCCCAATCACCGCGGCCGCGCGCGCCCGCTGGAACGCATCCCACCGGCGGTAGTTCGCCGCCGCGAGAAGAATCCGCATACAGTCCTCGTGGGCGAGCGCTTTCGGCTCGGGCGGCTGAAACCCCGGCGCCTTCTGCGTCCTGTAGGGATTCGGCACGCCGTCCCGCTTCTCCCGGTCGTTGAAGAACGTCCGAAGTCCCCGCCAGTACGCGTTCGCGGCGATCGGCGACACTCCCCGCCGAAGGTTCCAGTCCGTGAAGCCCTCCAAGTCCTGCATGCGCGACGCGATGCCCTCCGCGGAGTCTTCGCCCGAATCCTCCAGGTAGCGCCGGTAGACGCGAAAGGCGTGCGCGTACCACCCGAGCGTGCTCGGACGACGCTGCGCTTCCACGCGCCGCAGAAACGCGCGGAACTCGTGCGCGAGCTGCTCGACCGCGCGTGTCGCCGCCTCGGTCAACATTGACGCTTGAAGGCGCACGATGTGCGGTGCGCGCGTTCGTCCTGGAGGCGTGAGCCCGGAGGCTGACGATCCCTCGGAGGGCTCCGAGGCTGATGATTGGAGAATTTGCCCGTTCGGCATGGCAGTAGTGGTGAAGAGATGGCGTGGGAGAGTCCTTCTTCACCGAGTGACGCCCGCGAATTCAGCGTGCCCCACGCTGATGCACTCCGGTGGGTGCCGGATGTCAGCGTGGATCGAGGATTCTGGCGTCTGGAAGCCACTGCGAGCGGGAGACGGGAATCGAACCCGCATCTTGAGCTTGGAAGGCAGGGCCAGCGCGATGCTACAGACTCAATGGCCTATGGAAGCGATGTGAGCGCGTAGCTCGCGATCTACGCTACGTCAGCCCGCACGCTTTGAATACCTCTATCAGGCGAAGAAGAACTGAAGGAACAGCCGCAAGCTTGTAGCTCCTTGATAGCACACACGACATCGCCGCGCACGTACGGCGTCGGCATCGAAGACTATGCGCGGAGCTCTTTTCGATGCCGCCCACCAGCCTTTCCAACAACTGGCGACTTCAAACAGTGAGCGCGGCGGATCCCCTTCCGCTCTGGCTGCCCCGCCAAGTGCTCGCGGAATACACGAGTCATTGCTATGGTAGACGTACCGCATAGCTCACATGACGAAGATCACGCCTTTCGACGCCCTGTACTTTTCGCGTCACTACGCGGCGATCAGGTTTCCGATCGGTACGACGGACACACCCGGCTTGCGCCAAGGACAGCGAGGCGCGCTCCATGCCGTTGCGGCCCATTTCAGCGTGAAGGACACCCCTGCCGTGGTTGCGATGCCTACGGGCTCGGGCAAGACGGTCGTTCTGACGCTCGCGCCGTATCTGCTTCGATCCCGCCGCGTTTTGGTCGTAACGCCCAGCCGATTGGTCAGAAACCAGATCGCCGAGGAGTTCAAGTCACTGAGCCGCGCCCGGGCGACGGGCGCCGTTCCCGCCGATCTCCTGGCACCTTCCGTCCATGAGGTGCGCCATCGCATCGGAACAGTTGAGGCATGGCAGGAGCTTGGCGGCTTCAGCGTCATCGTCGGGACGCCGAACTGCGTGAGCCCGATCATCAGCGGTGTCGAACGGCCACCCGAGGACTTCTTTGACGCCGTGCTCATGGACGAAGCGCACCACAGTCCCGCGGTGACTTGGAGCGAGATTCTGAACTCGTTTCCGAACGCGATGAAACTGCTGGTGACAGCCACGCCGTTCCGGCGAGATCGGAAGGAGATTCGCGGCACGTTCATCTTCGAATACCCGGTCCGAAAGGCCTATGAAGACGGTGTGTTCGGAAAGATCGAGTACGTGGCGGTAGAGAATGTGTCTGCGGCGGAGAACGACCGGGCGATCGCAAGGACTGCCGCCGAGATCATCGCTCAGGACCGCGAAGGCGGCTTCGATCACTTCCTCATGGTACGCACCGATTCGAAGGTGCGCGCGAAGGAGCTGGCCGACGTCTACGCGGCCGAAACGACGCTGAAACTGGCGCGGGTGGATAGCGGCCTCACGTTGAAACACGTCACGAAGACGATTGAGGCGCTTAAGAAGAAGGAACTCGACGGGATTATCGCTGTGGACATGCTCGGTGAAGGCTTCGACTTCCCGAATCTCAAGATCGCGGCCGTTCACAGCCCGCACAAATCGCTCGCAGCAACGCTGCAGTTCGTTGGTCGCTTCGCGCGCACCGGCGGGCCGCAACTCGGACAAGCGAAATTCGTCGCCGTACTTCAGGAGATCAAGGGCGCGGTGCGTGAGCTGTACGACGAGGGCGCCGAGTGGCAGGAGATCGTGCCGATGCTGACCGACGAAAAGGTCCAGGACGAGCTCGAGATCCGCGCCGTGCTGAGCTCGTTCCGCCCCGACACGCGATTCGACCTCGACGATGAGGCAAAAGACCTATCGCTGTACGCGGTGCGCCCCTACAGTCACGTAAAGATCTACACGGTGGACAAGGATCTCGACATCACTAAAGACGTCGCAATGCCGCCCGGCCTGGAGATCAAGCATCGCGAGGTCAGCGATGACAATCGGACGGTCATCTTCATTACGAAGGAGCAGGTGCAACCAAAGTGGGCGCCGCCGGGACGGTTCGCAAAGGTGGAGTATGACCTCTTCATTGTCCACGTCGAGCGCGACGCCGGATTGTTGTTCATCTGCACCTCGCGGCGACGTGAGGCGGTGTATCGGCACTTCGGCGAAGAATACGCTGCTGACGCTCACGAGATCCTCGCAGTCGATGTCATCAATCGGGTTCTGAATGGCATCACGAAGCCGGAGGCATTCAGTGTCGGGATGAGGAACCGGATGCACACGGCCTCGGAGTCGTACCGGATCATGGCGGGTCCGAATGCGTCGAAGGCGATCCGCCCGGCGGACGGTCGCATGTATCACCGCGGCCACGCGATGTTCCGCGGCCAAGAGGGTGGCGAACCCGTGACAATCGGATTCAGCAGCGCATCGAAGGTCTGGGCCAACACCTACCTTCAGATTCCTCATCTTCTGAAGTGGTGTGAGCATGTCGCTGCAAAGCTCACGAACCTCAATGGCAAGTCCTCGGCCACGAACTGGGATTACCTGCCGATGACTCGCCGCATCACGACGCTGCCCGCAGAGCCGGTCATCGGGATTGATTGGGATGTCGATGTGTATCTCGAGCCGCCAGTCCTCCGCATTCCGGGCGCAGACGGGACGACCGTGGAGGTATCGCTTCTCGACTGCGACATTAGCCTCAGCGATCATCAAAGTGGCGGCAGGATCGCGTTCTCGGTGAGTTTAGATCACCAGGAATGGGCGTTCGAATACGTGCTCGACGGCAAGGCGAACATTCATCCGGCAGGGTGGGAAGCCGCATCAGGGCCGACAGTCATCCGCGAAGAGGAAGAGCTGTTGCTGGCAGACTTTCTGGCCACGAGCTGGCCCACGTTCTACTTCGCCGATTTCGCCACGCTCGTTGGTGCGGACTACCTCCCGATGGTGACGGACGGGTTGGTATTCCCGCCCAACCGGATCGACGTAATCGATTGGGCGAAGAACAAAGTGGACATTCATGCTGAACGCCACAATCCGCAAAAAGGAATGATTGCGATTCATGATCACCTGCGCGCGCAACTTAGTGCCGAGAACCACACCGTCGTCGTGTACGACGACGGGAGCGGAGAGGTTGCCGATTTCGTCGCGATCGACGACAACGACGATGGAGTCCATTTCACATTCGTGCACGCGAAGCGGACAAAGGGCAAGAAGGCTGGCGAGCGTGTCGAGGATGTATATGAAGTCTGCGGTCAGACCGTTAAGTCGCTTCGGTGGGCAATGTCCCCGGCGGGGCTGGTCGATCGCCTTCTGGCCCGCAGTCGGGGCAAGGACGGCACGCGACTGGTGAAGGGCACACGCGAAGATCTCAAACTCCTTCGTGCGGCCGTAGCTGAGAAACCTGTGACGTTCGGTGTGGTGATCGTTCAGCCGGGAATCTCGCGTGCGGCACTGACGGCCAACAACATTGCGCTCCCCCTTGCGGCCGCCGATTACTTCATCGGCGTCGGCGGTCTGTTTCAGGATCTTCGCGTCGCCGGCTCGGCCTGAACGACGGTCGGGTGCCGCGGCGGTGGCAGTCGATTGGTCCCGCGCCTCGGCCATGACGCTACTCGCCGAGTGTGAGTTTCCCAGCCGCGTCCCGTGGCTCGTGCGCCTCGATATGCGAGTACCGCAGGAGCATGCGCAGGTCAGCGTGGCCCATCAACTCCATCGCGACACGGTCGGGCACTCCTGCTTGCCGGAGTAGAGTGGCATACGAGTGCCGTAGCATGTGCGGCGCGACGTGGATCCCAGTCTGGCGCGAGACGATCCGGCACAGGCGCGTGATCGTGCCGGAGGACAGCCGCGCATTGCGCTCCGACGTCAGGAGCTCCGGGTGTTGCCGCTCTGGCATCGTTCGCAGGACTTCCATATACGACGACACTAGGTCCCGGAGCTGCGCGGGCATGTAGGTCACGCGTGTCTTTCCCCCATCCGGTCCCTTCGCACCCCGCAGCACGAGCGCGCCCGTCGCGAGGTCCACATCCCCCCGGCGCAGACGGAGGACCTCTCCACGACGAAGACCGGCGAGAAGCATCAGCCCGACGATCACGGCGTTCCGCCGGCGCTCGAACTCCGTCCGCCACAGACGATGCGTGACGAAGCGAAGCACCTCTTCCGCCGCCGTGCGCGTAAGGTAGGAGACGTGCGGACGGCCCGCCTTCGGCGCCTCGACGAAGCGGATCGGGTTCACCGCGCCGCTCGATTTCGCGAGCCACCGAAACGCGGCAGCGAGGCCGCGCCACGTCGTGTTGATGCCGCCCCGCCGCATGCCGCGTTTCCGCATGGCGATGACCCAGTCCTCCAACACTACCACTTGCGCACGCAACTCCCCCTGGACAAAGGCGTGGCGTTCCCGGTGGGCCGCGAGGAAACCGCGGAACTGCCGGTACGATGCGCGCGCCCACATCGCCGTCGTTTGATTGACCGCCTGCAATTGCTCTCGCCTCTCGATTGCGGCGTGGATCGCGTCGTCCAAGTGCTCCAGCGAGGGGAACTGCAATGGCGCGACCGGCACTTCTTGTCCAACGCCGCTGATAACGCCCTCGGCCTGCGGAGGCACACGGACGACCGGGACCTCCGTTCTTTGCGGCAAGTCGCTCATTACACGATGGGGCTTAAGTGCGATGCGAGATACTCGGGCGCCGTACCTGAATCCGCCGCGCCTTGTACCGCCGCCGCTTGAGCAGCCAGTAGCACGCTCCGACCGGCAGGTTCGCGAGCTCGCGCGTGCGCGCGGCGATCTCCTCGCCCGGCGTCAGCAGCGGGTCGCGGAGATCGTCGTACGGCCGCACCGGCTCGCGTCGGATCGTACCGAGCGGCTCGAACAGCTCCGGTGCAAGCGCGTGCGCTTCGTCGAACGGCATCTGGAAAAAGAACTGACGCGCGGTGTTACCGAGGAGGTGCGGACGAACACGCGGCGGGAAAAGCGAGAGTCCTTGCGCCGCGAGCGTCAGATATACCCGGTATTTGCGCGCGGCGATGAGGAGATCTTCTAACCCGCTCTCCGGCGCCGCGAGGTTGTGCGCTTCGTCGAGGATGATCGAGAAGGGTTCGCGTTCGTGCGCCTCCAGGCATTCGCGCCGAAGCGCCGCGAGCTGGAGCGCGTTCACGAGGAAGCGCCCAAGTACGTCCGCCGTCGGCCCTAGGTTCCCACGCGCGAGGTTCACGAGCACGGTCGCGCGGCTGTTTACCGCCGCGAAGAGGTCGAACGTGGATGTCGGCCGGCCGAAGAAGCGCTGCACGGCGAAGGAGCCGAGGAAGGGATCGAGCTTGTTGAGGACCGCCGAGACGTACATTTCCTCGCGCGCGCCGAAGCGGTGCGCGAAGTAGTGCTGCGACTCGAGGCTCGCAGTCGCGAGGATGTCTCTCCGAACGGTCGGGATCAGGAGGAAGGATTTGATATCCACGAGCGTCGCCGGGACGCGGCTTTCGATGAGCGCGCGGAGTGTCGCGCGGATGATCTCCTCGACCTTCACGCCCCACGCCCACGATGCCGCGGTCTCCGAGGCGTACAGACGCCGCAGGACCCCGACGAGCAGATCCACCTGCCGCGAGGTCTCGACATCCGGGAGCGACACGAGCGGGAAGCGTGTCCGGCCGCGTGAAGTCCAGCACCGTCATGCGAAGGACGCCGCGCTCTTCCGCGAATGCGGCTGTTCGCGCGAACAGATCGCCGTGGAGGTCGAGGAGCGCGAGCCCTTGTCCGCTCTGGAAGTGTGCTCGTGCGATCTGTTCAAGCAGCGACGACTTGCCCGAGCCGGTCGCGCCGAGGACGAGCGTGTGCTGCCGAAGATCGTCCGGCGTGAGCCAGCACACGGCGTCCGCGCCGTCCGGTCCAGCGTACGTCGCGAAGGGCAGGCCAAGCCCGTGCCGGCGAAGTTGCTCGTGGAGGAAGCGATCACGCGCGAGGTAGAAGTCGCGGAGGCCCTGGAGCGTGCGCGTCCGCGTGGTCTGGTGGCGGAGCGCGATCCTCATGCGCCGGGGCGAGTACGGAGAACCAGGAGGAGCGTAGTGATCGCCACCGCGACGAGCGCGGCGAGCGCGAGCCAGATCCACCGCTGCGCGGTGTCACCCATCCGCCGCCGCCGAAGCCACCGCCGCGACGCGGGAGTGAGCGGCGGCGGGTCCAGGACGAGCAGCGATTCGGTCGCCGGATCGAACCGAATCAGGCCGGAGCGGCGAAGCTGCCGGAGGTGCCATCGCGCATGTAGCGACGTCGCGAGTGCGGCCTCCCGCACGAGTGCTGCGACCTCAAGCGTCGCGGGCGCGCTCATCCCGTCGCGGCGCAGGAGGTAGAGGTACGTGACGAACGTCCCGCGTCCAAGGCGCGGGAGCACATGGATGAACCAGTGCGTCCGAAGCTCGAAGCGAAGAGGAAGCCCCGGCGGGTGAATGTCCGTCCACGTCGGCGGCGCTACTTCCGGCAGTTCAACATCCACCGTGCCGTTCGTTTGGTCATACACGAGGCTCCCTGCCGCGACGAGCCGATCGAGCCAAGCGCGGATACGGCGCGGCGATGCGCCCATGATCCAGGCGAGATCGTGCATGCGGATGCCGCCGCCGCGTCGTTGCCGGAGCGCGCGGATCGTAAGAACGAGGAGTGCGGCGTCCCGACCCACGCGCGCGACCATGCGGAAGAACTCCGCGAGATCGACGTGCAGCACCGTCATGCCGTCCGGTGGCGTTCCATGCGCACGCAGGATGCGGATGGAGACGGAGTCAGACTGCTGCATGCACGCGGGGTAAGGAAAGATGAAGGACCGGTGCCGTGCGGGAAACAGCGTCCGCGGTTTCGTCAGGCAATGTTCGCGCACTCGTGAGGAGGACTGGCTTTCGGATCGACGCGCGCGCTTCGAAGAGCGTACGGACGCTCTCAGACGCAAACTCGGCGCGCTCGACGATGAGCAGCGGCGCGGCGAGCGCGGTCTCTCGCAGCGACGTGCTCACCGTCGCATTTCCCGCGAGGACGACCGACGCAACGCCTTGCGCATCGAGCGTCGTGCGTACGTAGGCGACGACCGCGCGGAGCGCGTTCGCATCGTCTCCGATGACGTGCAGGCCTGTGCCCGAGGTCAGGCTGCGCCGCAGGAAGTGGATCACGAACCCGCGGAGTTCGCCGCGCACCTTCGCGTCGAGCGCGTGCAGATCCTCCTCCGCATCGCGCACGCGTTCGGGCGCGGCATCCAGTCGCCCCGCCCGAGCGAGCGCGAGTTCGTGTTCGAGGAAGTGGAGGACGAGATCGCGGACCTGCACGTTCGTTCCGAACGCCCGGAGGATCGCGCCGAGCACGTCGCGCGACGGCGCATGCGTCCCGGCGCGAAGTCGATTCAGCATGGCGACGCTGACGCCGAGCGCCTCGGCGAGGTCGCACGTACGCCACTTCGCGCGGCGGGCGAGCTGCTCGACTTCGCGGATGACGAGGACAGGACGAGGCACAGGTGGGAGGAAAGGAGCGCTAAGGGTGCCGCGAGTCACCGGGTCCGGGCGACTTCGACGAACGCGAAGACGCACGCGGTGCGTCCCGTCGGCGGCTTCGAGAAGCCATCTCGGCGTGACGGTACGTGCGGGCGAGGATGTGCGATCGGCGAAGGACCGCCGCGCAGCTCACTACCATGGAGGTCGATCTTTTTTTCTTCACGATATGCCGCCTTCGCCCGACCTTCCAGACTCCCTCCCCACCGAAACAGGCAACGATCCGACGCGGACGCGTGATCGCAGCACCGCCGAACCTCCGCAATCGCATCCAGACGCCGCGAACACATCACCGCGCCTTTCGCCTACATCTCCGCAGCGGCGAAACAGTTTTCGTCGTCAAATTCGACGACAGGATTCGACGCTTTCGCCGCGGGACCGTGACGTGCTGTTGGCGCTCGGCCGCTGCCGCATCCTCTCCTTCGATCAACTCCGCCGCGCAGTGTTCCCCGATCTCTCCGCGCAACGCGTCGGGCAACGGCTGCATGCGCTCGCCGCGAATGGGTGGCTGCACATCTGGGAAGATGTCTCGCGGATCGGCGGCCGCCCGCGCTATGCGCTTCCGACCCAGCGCTCGCTCGCCTTCGCGCTGGATGCGCTCCACGCCGCGAGCATCCGGCACGCGAGTGAACGCCTCGCGTCCTTGATGCTCCGAGGTCGCCCACGGCGCCCGCTCGTTCTTCATCCACGCACGACGCCGGCGTTCCTCGCGCACCAACGCGAGTGCAACGATCTGCTCCTCGCCTATCGTCGCATCCCCGCGGCGCGCCTCCTCTGGTCCACGAGCTTCGATCGGCCGTTCCCGCTTCGGGCGCGCGGGGTCGCGCTCCCGCAACCGGATTACGTGATACTTCTCGAGCGCGGCGGCGCCCCTGCGCTCATCTTCGGCGAGCACGATCGCGGCCACGAATCGCTCGCGCATTTTCGCCGCACGAAGGCCGAACGCTACGCGGCGCTCGCCGCGCGGCCCGAGCTCACGCTGGAGCTCTTCGGCTTCGAACGCTTCATGGTGTGGGTCACGGTTCTCGACGCACGCGCGGGTGCACCTCTTCGGCGCGTGCAGACGCTCGCTCGGATCGCCCGCGAAGCCGCCGCGTCGGATGTCTCCGCGCTCACGCTCGCCGGATGGGCGGTCGCATCGCCCGAGGCACCGATCTGGTTCTGCGATGGAGCAGCGCCGGAATCGGGAACGGTCGCGAAGGCGAGAACACACCCGTTCCTCCGATCGGTGCCGACGCATCCACTGCGGGCGACCGATGGGATCGCACCGCCACCCGACATGCGCACGCCGTGCGTCAGCGATCCTCCGCCGTGCGGGCCAAGCGATTCCGCCGTGGTTCACTGACGACCTCCCGGCCCGTTCCTTCACATCAAGGCTTTCCACCGCCTCCCGCGAGAACGCTCTCGTGCGGCCGATCCAGCTCGTTCGGCACGTCGTCGATCACGCGCTCGCTTTCATGCGGAGCACCGACCGACCGTGCAGTGCCGCGCAGTGCTCCTGCGTCGGCCGCCCGAGGGTGCGCTCGCGGGTGCGGTGGAGAGAAAGACGTGCGCCCCTGAAATCAAACCGGAGGTGGTTCATGTCCGAAGTCGTCGCGTTCAAGAGTGGGAAGGATATCGGCGAGGAGCCGAGTCTTGCCGGCGAGGAACGCCTTACCTGTCGCGCGTGCGGCGCGATAACAACCCCGCAGGCGGCATACGAAACGGCGTGGCAGTTCGCGCCGCCCATCTGTCCCTGCTGTCGCTCGCAGACGCTGGAACGGTGCGAATCTTGTTGCGTGCAGGTGTCCTCATGACGCGCGCGGTGCTCACCGTCGAGCGCTATCGCCGCACACGCTTCTGGGGTCTTTACGAGTCGGGAACGCTGCTCTGCGTCACGGTCTACAAGAAAGGCGCGGAAGCAGTGAGGACGCGGATCGAGCGCGGTAAACCGTTCCCCCGATCCATTCGCGTGGTGCCGCCGGAACCGAAAGCACTTCGGCGCGGCCGGCGCAGCTCCTGACTCCGTGCACGACTCCCGACCGTTCGCGCGCCTACTTCGCGCCTAGTGCGCGCCTAGTCGCACCGAGTTCGGGATGAAAGTGGACGTCGCGAACGTTGCGCCGTGCCTAGGAACAGGAGGCAAGACCATATGGTTCAACGACTTAGAGCCAATGGGGTTCAGGTGGTCGGGGGTTCAAATCCCCCCTGCCCGACCAAACTAAACCCCAACCCCACCAAAAACTTACCCGCCTTCGGTTACGCTTGGGCCGAGAACGCAGGCGTGGGACACTCGCACTTCAAAATGAAACGGCTCCTCGTGTGGACTGCGTGTCTTTTCCTATGGGCGCGCGGAGCGGCGGCGGTCGAGCGGGTGCTGGCCTTCGACGACATCAAGACGACCGACCTCCAGGCCAACTTTCAGTCCGACTGCGTGGCCACGCAGCCGCCGGCGAATTTTCACAAGCTGCAGCGCGTACCGACGAAGAGGAACGTCTTCTTTCTCTACTTCGACCCGAGCCTGATCGAGCCTGCGCGGTTCGGGAAGTTCTTTGATTACACGTTCTATATCGCACTGGCCGGCGCCAATCCGCCGGTCTGGTACACCTGCGGGACGCAGGTCTACACCCAGGGGGCGTTTCTCGATCGCTCCGAGACGGCGCATTTCATCGTCCACGTCGGCAATGCGATCGACGACGGCGCATTGGACGTGCCGCTGCACAGCATCGCCAGCCGCGACTTCCTCGAGATCACCTCGGTCACGAAACCGGCGAAAGTCGATTTGTCGCAGTCGACGGGCATCGAACTGGCGTTGCACAATCTCCTGCCGGATCAGGACCTGCTCGTCGAGCCTTCCATCCAGGCCACGGCCTCACATCCCGGTTACTGGATCTCCA
>DASYLL010000208.1:0-11689 GCA_036009605.1 Thermoanaerobaculia bacterium
CCGGCGACTCCCTTGCCGACCGCCGTGATGCTGCCTTTGCGTATCTCCGCCCTGGTCAACGCGATTGCGCCGACTTCTTCATCACGCTCGATGCGGCGCTGCTGCGGCTCGTATCCGCGCGCGTAGACCGCGATCTCGACCGTCGGTTCCTTCGGCGACTCGAGCGTAAACGAGCCTTTCGAGTCCGTCTGCGTCGATGCTGTCGGCACCGCCTCCGGCGCCGCCGACAGCATGCGCGCCCGCGCACCCTCGGCAGTCTCGAACGCGCGCAACGAAACGCGTGCGCCCGCGATGGGCTGTCCATCGGTCGTCATGACCACGCCGGTGACGGCAGCAAAGGACCGAGCGGCGGCGAAACAGAACGCGAGGAACGGCCAGAGCTTGCGTTGCATAGTTCCAGTATGACGCCCGAAATCGCGGCCGGTTCCAGTCTGTTGCGCCCCGATGTGACGAAGCACCGCCGGCCCATTCGAGGCGAAGCGTTGAAATCGCGCCTCGACGCGCTGGTGGAGACGTTCGACGTCACCACGATCGCGCCCGATCCGCTGCAGCTCGTCCTGCGCTACGACGACCCGCTCGATCAGGAAACCGTCGGTCTCATCGCCGCCGCGTTTGCGTATGGCCGCGCCGACATCATCGTCGCGAACATTGGCGCCGTTCTCGCGAAGATGCGCCCGTCGCCGTATCGCTATCTATTGACGTTCGATGCCGCGGAAGCGCGAAGCCGCCTCGCCGGATTCGTGCATCGCTTTCACAAGACGCCCGATCTAGTCGCGTTTCTCGGGTGCCTCGCGCGAGTGATTCGCGAGCACGGTTCCCTCGGCGCATTGTTCGAGCAGTGCTACGACGAGAACGAGACCGATATCGGACCGACGCTCGCGCGTTTCGTAGCAATCGTCCGTCATCCCGAGCGTCGAGCGAGGGACTTGCGCGGGCGGGGCATACGGCACGTTCCTGCCGCGCCACCAGCCCAGGTCCCTCGCTCGACACTCGGGATGACAGAGGGCGCTCTCCGCTATCTACTCACCTCTCCCAACGACGGCTCCGCCTGCAAGCGCATGAACCTCTACCTGCGCTGGATGGTCCGCCGCACCTCACCCGACCTCGGCCTCTGGACGTTCGTCGATCCCGCGAAGCTCGTGATGCCGGTCGACACGCACATCCATCGCATCGCTACCTTTCTCGGACTGAACGAGCGCAAATCCGCCGACTGGAAAGCAGCTCGTGCACTCACCGACAAGCTCGCGAAATTCGATCGCGCCGATCCCGTCCGCTACGACTTTGCGTTGTGCCGGCTCGGAATTCTGGATCTCTGCAGCCGCAAACGCCGCCGTGAGAACTGCGACGTCTGCATGCTCCGCGAAGTCTGCCGCTTCCCCGTGACGTAGATCTGCCGGCCCGTGCCGACTCCAAAATACCGGGGTTCAAATCCAACGGGTTGGACGCGAGCAAATCTGCTCCGGAAATCCGAAGAGCGATTCAACTCGTCGAATCAACGGGTTAGCCCCGAATTTCACGCGGCATCGGCATTGAATCCCGTGAACGGCTCGGATGCGTAAGTCGGTCCTGGTCAACGTGCTCCTGGCGATCCTGACGTTCGGGATCGTCCTCGGTGCGTTCGTTTCGTTCCAGCGAAAACGCTCCTCGTTCGAGCGAATCGACTTCACGTTCCAGCGCGACAACGGCACGGTCATCGTCAAGACTGTCGACGCCGACAGCAATGCGGCAAAAGCGGGGCTGTTGCCTGGCGACGCGATCTGGATGATCGGCAGCACGCCCACCACCGAAGTCGAAGGCCTGCAGAAAACGCTGCGCCGCATCGGCCACGACGTGCCGATGGTCGTCAACCGCGACGGTAAGTCGCTCCTTCTGCAGTACCGGCCGCCCGAGCTCAAGGTCGACATCCCGTATCTCATCCTGAGCTTCATCGGTTTTCTCTATCTCGCCATCGGCCTCTTTACGTTGTTCCGAGGAGAGACGCAGGAGAGCAGGCTGTTCTTCTTTGTGACGCTGCTGTCGTTCGTCGTGTACGTCTACACGCCGGCCGGCGACGTCGACTGGAGCTACAAACTCCTGCAGTTCGGGGAAGAGCTGGCCAGCATCTTCCTGCCGCCGCTCGCGCTGCACTTCTTCCTGCTCTTCCCGCGTCCGATCATCCGCGAGCGCAAGTGGCTCGTCTGGATGTACGTGCCGCCGGTGCTGCTGACGCTGTGGAACGTCGACGTTCTGCTGTTTAACAACGCCATCGCGATTGCCGAAGTACGCCGCTCGCTGGAGCTGATCCGCAGATGGGAGCTGCTCGACTTCGCGATCTACTTCACGCTCGCCGTGGCTGCGCTCGCGTTCACGTATCAAAAGGCCGCGCCGACCGGCAAGAAACAGATCAAGTGGATCTACCTCGGACTCGCCATCGGTTTCCTCCCCTTCCTCGGTATCTACATCATCCCGTACCTCGTCACGGGTGCCGTCGCGCCGGTGTACACGACGCTGTCGCTGCTGCCGCTCGCATTCATCCCGCTCGCATTCGCGGTCTCGATCCTCAAATACAAGCTGTGGGACGTCGAGGTCGTGATCAAAGAAGTGCTCGCGTACTCGGTGACGTTCGCGTTCGGAATGATCGCGTTCTCGACCGTCAACCTCGTGCTCTCGCGCGTGATCGAGGAGCGCTCGGCGATGGAGCGCAACTTTCTCGCGTTCAGCTCCGGGCTTTTGATCGCGGGCGTGCTGATTCCGGTGAAAGGCAAGATCGAAGCGGTCATCGAGATGATTCTCTACCGCGAGAGCTATCGCCATCGCCGGACGATGACCGACTTCGCGCAGGAGCTGGCGACGTTCCACGATGTCGAAGAGCTGATCGCGATGATGCGCGAGCGGATGCGCGCGACGCTGCACATCGAGCGGATGAATCTCTACATGCGCGAGGCGCAGGCGCTCCTGATTTACGATCCGGAGAGCGGCGTTCCCAGTCGCGTCGTCGCGGAAGACTTCGGACCGATTCCGCTCGAAGGTCCCATCGTGCTGACCGTTCCGCGTCTTCCCGACCAGAGCGACGTGCCGTGGCGTTTGTTGTCCGCCGGCTATCGCTACGTCTTCCCTCTGCGCAATCGCGGCGAACTGCAGGGGTTGCTCCTTTTAGGCACGCGCCGTGGTGAAGAGCCGCTCTCGCGCGATGACCTGCATCTCATCGGCACGCTCACCGCGCCGGTCGCGCTCGCGATCGAGAACGCACGCCTCTACGGCAAGCTGCGCCGTCAGCTCGATGAGATCCGCGCGCTCAAGGAGTACAACGAGAACATCATCGAGTCGTCGCTTTCCGCGATCGCGGTCGTGTCGATCGACGGCACGGTGCTGACCGCGAATCAGGCGTTCTGGGAACTGGTCGGCGACGATCACTCCATCGACTCGATCGACGAGCTCTTTCCGCCGTACGAGCAGCTGCGTTCGACAAAAGGACGCACGCTCTCGACGCACTTCACGAACAAGCACGGCGTCGAGAAGGAGGTGACGGTCACTTCGAGCCCGCTCTCCGCGACGGATGAAGACGACGGCGCGCGCGTGCTCGTCATCGGCGACATCACCGATCGCGTACGCCTCGAGCGCGAGTTGCAGGACAAAGAACGCCTCGCCTCGCTCGGCCTTCTCGCCGCCGGCGTCGCACACGAAGTCAACACGCCGCTCACCGGCATCTCGTCGTACGCCCAGCTGCTGCTCGCCGAGACCGACGAGAGCGATCCGAAATATCGCCTGCTCAAGAAAATGGAACAGCAGACGTTCCGTGCCTCGAATCTCGTCAACAGTCTGCTCGATCTGATTGCCAATCGGCCTCGTTCACGCGACGTCGTCGATGTCGAAGATCTGATCACCGCGACGGTCGCACTGCACGAAGATCTGATGAAGCCGAAGAAGATTCGCGTGCATCTGCAGACCGTGATGCGCCGCGCCGGCGATCCGCCACTTCGCGTCCTCGGAAACTTTCACGACCTGCAGCAGGTTCTGACGAACGTGCTGCTCAATGCGCGCGACGCGGTCTCGGACGGTGGCAACATCTGGATTGCGGTCGCGGAAGAGAACGATCGCGTCGTGATTCGCGTGCGCGATGACGGCAAAGGCATCACCGCCGACATCATCGGCAGAATCTTCGATCCGCTGGTCACGACCAAGCGCGGCCAGGGCGGCACGGGACTCGGGCTGGCAATCAGCCGTAGACTGGTTCACGCGTGCGACGGTGACATTACGGTAGAAAGCTCTCCGGGGAGCGGAGCCGAGTTTTCGATTGTGTTGCTGCGCGCGGATAGGGCAGTAGGCAGTATGCAGTGACGGTCATGCGAGTCCTCATCGTCGACGACGAAGAAGTTCTGCGGGATGTCCTCGAAGTCGTGCTTCGGCGCGAGGACTTCGACGTTGTGTCTGCTGCCAGCGGCGAAGAAGCCCTGAGCATGCTCGACGGCGAGGAAGTCGATCTCATCATCCTCGACGTCATGCTGCCCGGCATCAGCGGCATCGACACACTGCGCGCCATCCGCATCTCCAACCCGAACCTGCCGGTCATCGTCATCACCGCGTCGTCGTCGATCGACGGCGCCATCGAGGCGATGAAGCACGGTGCCTTCCACTACATCCCCAAGCCGTTCAAGAACGACGAAGTGGTGCTGACGGTGAACAAGGCGCTGGAGCAGCGGCGGCTCTCGCGCGAGAACGAGCGGCTCAAGACCGAGCTCTCCGACAAGTTCTCGTACGCGAACATCATCGGCAAGAGCGAGATCATGCGGAAGGTCTTCGACCTGATCAAACAGGCCGCGCCGTCGCGCTCGAACATCCTGATCGTGGGCGAGTCCGGCACTGGCAAAGAGCTCGTGGCGAAGGCGATCCACCACGCCAGCCCGCGCGCACGCAATGCCTTCGTGACCGTCAACTCCGGTTCGCTGCCGCCGGAACTGCTCGAATCGTCGCTCTTCGGACACATGAAGGGCGCGTTCACCGGCGCGATCGCCACGAAGCGCGGTCTCTTCGAAGTCGCCGACGGCGGATCGATCTTCCTCGACGAGATCGGCAACATCAATCTCGAAACGCAGGCCAAGCTTCTCCGCGTCATTCAGGAGAAGGAGTTCATGCGGCTCGGCTCAGTCGAGACCGTACGTGTCGACGCGCGCATCATCGCCGCGACGAACGCCGACCTCCATCGCCTGATGGCCGACTCGCGCTTCCGCGAGGATCTCTACTACCGCCTCAACGTCATCACGATTCAGCTCCCGCCGCTGCGCCGCAAACGCGAAGACATCCCGATGCTCGTGCAGCACTTCCTGCAGAAGTATTCGGAAGAGAACAAACGCAAAGTGCGCGAAGTCACGCCGGACGCGATGCGCATCCTCATGGACCACGCCTGGCCGGGCAACGTGCGCGAGCTCGAGAACACGATCGAGCGCGCCGTCGTGCTCTGCAACGGCGACCGCGTGACGCCCGAACTGCTGCCCGACTATCTCCGCTATCCTGTCCGCACCGACCAGCCCTCGCTGATCGTCCCGCAGGACGGCATCTCGCTGAAGGATTCGGTCTCGAACTACGAGCGCGCGATGATCCTCCAATCGCTCGAGCTCGCGAACGGCGTGCAGAAACGCGCCGCCGAGCTGCTGCAGCTGAAGCCCTCGACGCTGAACGAGATGATGAAGCGCCTCGGCATCCACACGAAGTCGAACGCGCCGGTCGAAGACGAAGTCGCGGTGGGCGATTAAGCCGGCACGGCCGGTTTCAATGCCACAATCACCAGCACCAACCCGCCCAGCGCCAGCGCGCCGCTGATCAGATTGACCTTCTTCACGACGTCCGCGCGCTCCCGCTCTTCAGAGTCAACGACCACCGGCCTTACCTGCCACGCTGGCTGCGCCACCTCTGGCGGCGGCCGAAACGCGCGCGCCTCGGGACTCATCAAGGCCAACGCAATCGACAACAGGCTCACCGCGACGTATCCGGCCGCGATCGCCCAGATCCCTGTCTCGTACGGCAGCGCTTCCACCAGTGGCGCGGCGCGATGCTGCTTCGCCGCGGTCTCCAGCTTCTGCCCGTGACGCACGAGCAGAAACGAGAAGCAGAGCATTGCCAGCGACATGATGGCGTAGGCGGTTCCGGCGGCCGCGATGAGACCGCGCTGCGCGGGATACTTCGACGCCGCGGCTCCCGCGATCACGAGCGTCGCGATCAACAGAATCGCACCCGCCGTGGCCATCATCAGCGCTGCGAATCGCGTCCAGTTGTGCAGGCTCTGCGCGGCCTTCGCCGCCTCCGGCGTGAACGTCGCGCTCACGTCCACCTCACGACGGCGATTCCCACCATCGTCATCCAGACGATGATCGAAACGCCGATGAATCGCCAGAACCGCATCTGCTGCCGCAGCACTCTCGCGAGCGCATCACCATCCGCAGTCGACGCGCGAACGATTTCGGCGCGGTAGTGGAGCAAATGAATCGACGGCGTGAGGATGAGCGACGCCATGAAGAACACCATCCCGGCAGCCGCGGGGAAGTCGACCTGGAAGAGCAGGAGGACGGCGAACGCAGCGACCACCAATCCGAACAGCAACCCCACGAAACCGATCGCGAGAATCAACGGTGCGTTCGCAGCGAGCCGCGAAAAATACTCCGGCGGCAACACGTCGTCCGGTTTGCGCAGCGTGGGAGAAGCCACCGCGGCATTGTACAGTTCGTAAACCGATGACCTCTTTTGCCGTGCGCGGAGACCGCAGCAACGCGGTTCAGCTCTTCCTCGGCGCATCGATCGTCGCCGCGCTCATCGTGATTCTCACCGCGTCGATGCAGATGCGCACGCCGGCGAGCAACGCGATCGAGGCGCCGGTGCCGACGCAGAACACGTACATCACCTCCGAGCTCCCGCAGCTCGCAGTCGTGGAAGGCGGCTTCTCCGTCGGTGCGCAGATCGCGGCCCTGATCCTCGCGAACGCGCTGCAGTTCCTCACCGGCTTCGTGCTCGCGGTCTGGGTCTATCGCGCTTACGCAAATCTCCGCCATCTCGGCGTACGGACGACGTACACACCCTTCGCCGCGGCCGCCTATGTCGTGGTCCCGCTCGCGAATCTCATCGTCCCGCACGCCGTTTTCGACGAGATCTGGCGCGGCAGCGATCCGAGCGGCCTGAAGAGCGTGATGCGTCTGCCGGTGCGGCCGATGGAGCTCGTGTCGAAGTGGTGGTATCTCTTCATCGCCTACGCGGTGACGAGCAACATCGCCGCGTCGCTGCTGATCAGTCGCGCCGATCCGAAGACCGTGCAGATCGCGCTGATCGTGGCCGCGGTCGCGGGCATCGTCGCGGCGATCGTCGGGATCGACATGATCCGTCTCGTTGACACGCGCCAGATGATTCGTCGCGGCGCGCAACCGCGCTCTGCGATGACGGTCGCTGAGCCCGTCGAAGCACCCGCGACCTCCGGATGGCGCGAAGCGTTCCTGCCCGTCGTCACGCAGGTCGAACGCCAGATGCACGAAGAGGAAGCGGTCGCAGAAACCGTCATCGCGCTCGAGCTCGAAGAGCCCGAGCATCTCCCTTCCGATCTCGCGCGACCGCGTCCGGGACTGGTCCTCGTGCTGCTGCTCTTTGCCGCGTTCTTCGCGTTTCTGCAATCGCTCGGCGCGCTCACGAACATCCTGGAAACGAAGATGCCGCGCTTCGCTGCGTTCTACCTGCTTCTCTTCCCATTCGCGGCACCGATGTACGCGATCATCATCGCGATCGTCATCACGTTCTCGTACTGGCTCAATCGCACGTATGGAAATCTGCGCGCGTACATGACGCCGCCGCGACCGCATCTCGACGCGTCGACGGATTTCATCCGCCGCGGTGGCGACCCGGAAGTGCTCGCGGAGTTGTGGGCGGTGACGATGTCGCAATCGAGCACACCATCCGCCGCGGTCGTCGAGCTCTGGGCGCGCGCGTGGCGCGCGATGCAGATCTCCGGCGCACTGTCGATCATCGGAGTGTTCCTGTTGCCGGCACGGCTGGCACTTGCGATCATCGCCATGTTCTTCGCGCTGATCGGATGGTGCGCTCTGCTCGCGCGGCGGCTCGTGCGCGAAATCTCGGCGGAACAGACTAAGCGGCTGGACGCGCTCGCGGCGCGACAGTCACGTTTCGATGGAACGTCCGAAACACCAGCGCCACCAGCACGCCCGCAATGAAGCCGCCGACATGCGCCGCGTTGTCGACGCCGTCCGAAATGAATCCGAGTCCCATCGACACCGCCGCCCACACCGCGAGCTGCATTCGCAGTGAGCCTGCCCATCGCTGACGCGGCGGCAACGTGCCCATCATCACCAGCAATCCGCCCATCACGCCGAAGATCGCGCCCGAGGCTCCGACGGAACCGACGGCTTCGAGATGCACGGCGCTCGTGCCTGAAGCGATGATCGCGGAGGCGAGGTAAAGCACGATCAGTTTCACTGAGCCGAAGAAGAGCTCGAACACGCTGCCGACCTGCAACAGCATCCATGCGTTGAGCACCAGATGCACGATCCCGGCGTGCAGCAGCGTCGCCGTGAGCAAGCGATACATCTCGCCGCGCTCCAGTCCATCGCGCATCACCGCCCCCGCTTCGATCACGCCGGGCACGAAGAGTTGGACGACGAATCCGCACACGATGAGAGCGACGAGCGAGATCGTCACCGGAAAGCGCATGAGCGGGCATTGTGCCCGATTACAATCCCCCGCGATGAATCGACGCAGCGTTGCACTCCTTGCGATCCTCGCGCTCTTCCCACTCACCGCACTCGCACAAAACAGCGTCCCGACACCCGAGGAGTTTCTCGGGTATGGGATGGGCGAGCGGTTCACGCCGCATCACCGCATCCTCGCGTACTTCGAGGAGCTCGATCGCAAATCGAACCTCGTCACGATGCAGCAGATCGGCGAGTCGTACGAACATCGTCCGCTCGTGCTGGCCACGATCACATCCGAGAAGAATCACGCCGCGCTCGAGACGATCCGTCGCAACGCAGCCGCGCTCGCGCGTGGCGAGGGTGATGTCGACGCGCTCGTGAACAACATGCCCGCCATCGTCTGGCTCGCGTTCGGCGTACACGGCAACGAGTCGTCATCGGCGGAAGCCGGGATGTTCGTCGCCTCGGCGCTGCTGCGCGATCCCGCATCGACGAAGCTGCTCGATGACCTCATCGTCATCATCGATCCGCTCGAGAATCCCGATGGGCGGGAGCGGTACATCCAGTGGTTCCAGCGCACGACGGGCGTGAAGCCGAATCCGAATGCCGAGGCGTTCGAGCATGCGGAGCCGTGGCCGGGCGGCCGCTACAACCACTACATGATCGACATGAACCGCGACTGGACGTGGCTGTCGCAGAAGGAAACGCAGGCGCGCATCGAGGCGTACAAACAGTGGTATCCGCAGGTCGTCGTCGACTTCCACGAGATGTCGGCGCAGTCGAGCTACTTCTTCCCGCCGGATGCGAAGCCGATCAACGCGAATCTGCCGAAAGATGTCGAGCACTGGCTCGAAGTCTTCGGCCGCGCGAACGCGACCGAGTTCTCGCAACGAGGCTGGGTGTTCTTCGTCGCCGAGAATTTCGATCTCTTCTATCCCGGATACGGCGATTCGTGGCCCGCGCTGCACGGTGCGGTCGGCATGACGTACGAGATGGCGGGCGGCGGTCGCGCCGGTTCCGCGATCCTGCGTGAAGACGGCACGATTCTTCGTCTTTCGGATCGCGCCGAGCGTCACTACACGACCGGTATGGCTACGGTCCGCACGGCTGCGCAGAATCGCGAGGCGCTGCTGCGCTACACGCACCAGGCCGCGCGCGCACAGATCGACGGAGGGAAGAACACGTTCCTCCTCGCGCCCGGCTCTCCGAACTTCCCCGGTCTCGTGGCGCTGCTGCAGAAGCAGGGCGTGCGCGTCGACATGCTTTCGGCGCCTGCGACGATCCGCGCATCGCGCATCGATCGCGACGTCACGGAATCGCGCACGTTCCCGGCCGGCACCGCCGTGATCACGACGCGTCAGGCGTTCGGCGGACTGGCGAACACGCTGCTCGAGAAGACCGCCGCGTTCAGCAAGGGATTCGTGGAAGAACAGCGCGCGAAGGCTGAGGCGGATGAGCCGGATGACTTCTACGACCTGACGACGTGGTCATTGCCGCTGGCGATGAATGTCGAAGGCTGGAGTACCACTTCGCCGGTGACCGGCACGACTGCATTTCGCGAAGAGACGTCGCAGTCGTTCCGCGCAGCGTCGTACGGATACCTGGTCGACGGCATGCAGCCGAACATTTATCGCCTGATCGGCATGCTGCTCGAGCGCAAAGTGCGGTTCAGCGTCATCGACAGCGAGGTCAACACGGGCAGCGATCAGACGTACTCGCGCGGCTCGCTCGTCATTCTCAAAGGCAACAACGCAAAAGAGCTGGACGCGACGCTGGCCACGCTCGCACGCGAAGCGAGCATCGCCGTCGTGCCGCTCGAGTCGGGTTGGATGGGCGGAATCTCGTTCGGATCGCAGAAAGTCCGTTTCGTGAAGGATCCGAAGATCGGGCTCGTCGGCGGCGCGGGCAGCGACGCGACGTCGTACGGCATGCTCTGGCACACGCTCGACGTCGACACGCCGATCCCGCACACGACGCTTTCCGTCGAGTCGCTGCGCAACATCGATCTCGGCAACTACGAAGTCCTCATCTTCCCGGACGGCTCCTACACCGACCGCCTCGGCAAGAAGGCCATCGACAAGATCAAGCAGTGGGTGACCGACGGCGGCACGCTCGTCGCCGTCAAAGGCGCGCACGCATTTCTGCGCGAGAAGGATGTCGAGATCTCGAAGCTCAAGCCGTGGGAGCCCGCGAAGAAAAAGGACGACGACGACGCGAAGGACGTCGAGACCGCCGAGCGCTACAACGACTACCGCATCCCCGGCTCCGCGTTCCGCACGACGATGAACGATCGCTCGTTCCTCACGTTCGGCGTTCCGCGCGCGCCCGCCGTGCTCGTCGAAGGCAGCGGCGCGTACGTGCCGTTGCCGCACAAGGTCGACAACATTCTGACCATCGACGCGAAGGATCCGCTGATCTCGGGCGTGGCCTGGGCGGAGAGCATCGATCGCATCAAAGGCTCGGTGTACGTCGCGAGCGAGAAGTTCGGACGCGGACAGGTCATCACGTTCGCGGATGACCCGCACTTCCGTCTGTTCTGGCGCGGGACGTTGCCGATGTTTCTGAATGCGGTCGTGTACGGGCCCTCTTTCCCGCGCTGATTCCGCTGTCATCCCGAACGTGAGTGAGGGACCCGGGAGGGTGGGGCGACATGCTCGTTCCCGGACGCCCCGCCCGCCCAGCTCCCTCGCTCGACGCTCGGGATGACATTCGACGCATACTCTTTGCAATGCCCATCCGCCCTCCCGCCGTGGCGGGCTCGTTCTACGAAGGCACGCCGGACCGTTTGCGCGCGCAGCTCGAAGCCTGCTTCGCCGCAAACGATCCGGCGCCGTCGCCGAAACAACGCTTCATCGGCGCCGTGGTTCCGCATGCGGGGCTCATGTACAGCGGACACGTCGCTGCCGCGTTTTACGCAATCGCGGATCTGCCGAAACGCTTCGTGATCCTCTGCCCGAATCACACCGGCGCCGGACACTTCGCAGCGATCAATCGCGAGGGCGCGTGGCGCACGCCCCTCGGCGACGCAG
>DASYLL010000209.1:0-24478 GCA_036009605.1 Thermoanaerobaculia bacterium
GTTTGCCTTGACCCAGTCTTCCAGCGCCGGCGGAAACAGAAACTGCGTTGTGTAGTCGGCTCGAAGCTCTCGACTCATTCTGTTCGTCTCTCCTCATTCATGGAGTGACGCGAATCGAGTTTTGAGACACCCTCCCGCAGCTGCCGCTTTTGTATGTTCGAGTGCGGCCAGTGGTATACAAAAGCGGCAGCTGCGGCTGCCGCACTCCAAACTTTCATTCGGCCGACACCAGGTTTACGAACGCCTTGATCGCACCCGGCACGCCCGCGGGCAACTGTCGCCACCACGCGAGTCCCGTGTAGATGAACGCACCCTTGCCGTGTTTCGCATAGAGCTGCGCGCCGGTTTTCTCCGGTTCGCCGGGATCGTTCATGCCGAACATCGGCGTGTAACCCTTGTCCCATTCACCGGGGAAGTAGAGACCGCGCTCCTGAACCCATCCGCTGAAATCGGCGGCGGTGATTTTGTTCGGCGCGTTGAGCAGCGGATGCGCGGCGTCGAGGAATCGCACTGGCGCTTCTTCGACCGTCACGCGATCGCGCGAGATCTTCATCGGGAATGGTCCGGGCGTTTCGACGACGAGGTCGCCGAGGCCGTTGGCGGTGTTGTATTGCACGACGAGCGTGCCGCCGTTCTCGACGTACTGCATCAGGCGCGTGTGCGCGGCCTTGAGGCGTTTGCGCGTGTTGTAGGCGCGGATGCCGGTGACGACGGCGTCGAAGCCGGAGAAGTCGCCGTGATCGAGATCGGCGTCGCTGATCAGCGTCACGTCATAGCCGACCTGGCGCAGCACGTTTGGTACGTCATCGCCCGAGCCCATCACGTAGCCGATGCGCGAGCCGCGGCGTTTGATGTCCGCACGCACGGCTTTCGCGGTTGCTTCGCCGAGGATGCGTTGTGCGGGGATGTGCGGATATTCGATGTCCGTGATCGCTTCGCTGACACGCGCGTCGCCGATCGTGACTTCGGCGCGAAGGTTCGCGGTCGACTCACCCGCGGGCGGAGTGACGATGAACGTCGCTGACGCTTCGGCGTTCTTTCCTGCGAACGTGAGTGGTACCGATTGCGGTTCCGCTTTCCAGCCCTGCGGCACAACCAGCGCGACCGCGGCCTGCACATCGGTGCCGAAGCTGCGCATCGAAACGGAAACGGAGCGCGGCTTCGCATCGGGAAAGACGTAAACGTTCGAGTCGAGTTTCGCCGCGACCTGCGGCACCGCGTCGACTTCGCGCACCTGTTCGCCCTGCACGGGATCGGTCCAGCGGAACACGGTCGGCACCGTGAAGATGAGCGTGTTCATTGACGGATCGTCGAGCGAGACGTTGATCGGAATCTCGATCGGATTGTCGGGACGTCCGACGAGCTGTTGATCGTTGACGGTGTACAGGCCCTTCGACGGCGGCTGGGCGAGCCAATAGGGTTGTGTCCGAAACGCGGCGTCGGGCAGTTCGAGCGTGATGTCGGTCTTGATCGGCTGATTGTTCTCGAGCCTCGTGCCCGGCGCCTTGCTCGGATTCGCGAAGAGCGACGCCACCATCGAGAGTCGGAACGGATAGTCGGAGCGATTGACGACCGTCACGCTGATCGGAAGTTTCTGTCCCGGCGTGATCGTCGACTCGGTTGCAGCAACATCGATCGCGATGCCTGCAGCGTCACGGATCGCGTCGAGCAGCTCGCGTTTTTTCTGATCGAGCCACGGCTTGCGCGTCAGCGACCATTCAGGATTCGCGCGCAGCTGTTCGAGCGCCGCGTGTGCCTGCAGAAGCAGCGGCAGCGATGCCTGCGGGTTTTTCGGATCGAACGTGTCCGACGCGCGCTTCAGCAGATCGCCGACTTTCTCGCCGCCCGGATAACGCGCCCAGCGCGAGTCGACGCCTTCGTACGGATCTTTCGTCGCCGGCTCACCGGCGCGCAGGTCGAAATAGTTGAGAATCGAGCCGCGGCGTTCCGCGGATCCGAAGCCCTGGCTCTTGTGCTGGCTGCGGCTCTCGGCCGCGATCTCGGTGTACGCGCGCCCGAGGAGTGAGTTGTACGCGCCGAGGTCGATGCGCAGCGATTTCGCGAGCGATGGATCATTGGGATCGACGGGACGCCACGAGAAGCGATTCCAGAAAATCCGCTTCGCCTGCCACGGCGAGACGAACTTCAGCTGCTCCGGAAACTTCGTCGGATCGGCGGCCGCGACGAACGCCTCTTCGGCAAGCATTGCCGAGGCGGTGTGATGTCCGTGACCGCCGTCGCCGTTGGTGGGGAAGCGCGTGATGATCACGTCGGGCTGAAACTTGCGGATGGCCCAGACGACATCGGCGAGCACCGCGTCGTGTCCCCAGATCGCGAGCGTCTCCTCGGGATTCTTCGAGTAGCCGAAGTCGATGGCGCGCGTGAACATCTGCTCCGCCGCGTCGATGCGCCGCGCCGCGAGCAGCTCCTGCGTGCGAATGACGCCGAGGAGCGGACCTTTTTCGTCGCCGATGAGATTCTGTCCGCCGTCGCCGCGCGTGATCGAGAGATACGCCGTGCGATCGCCGCGCTCGCTGACCGACCAGGAGAGCAGCGCCGTGTTCTCGTCATCGGGATGCGCGGCGACGTACAGCGTGCCGCTCACAGTCGCGAGCCTGCGAAGCGCGACCTGCAACTGGGCGCCATCGCGGGCGAGCGCGGAGGTCGTGAGGACGAGAGCAATCAGAGTGAGCAGGACACGGCGCATGGCGCGGAGGATAGTCGCAGAGTCCGCGCCGGTCCAAGTCTCAAACGAAGGCCGTTGTGTTACGTCTTTGTGCCCGTCCACGACATGGCTTCGACGCGCGAGAGCGGCAGGAGGATCTGGAACGTGGTGCCTTTGCCTTCCTTGCTGAGCACGCGGATCGTCCCGTTGTGACGCGCGACGATCTGTTGCGCGACCGCCAGGCCGAGGCCGGTGCCGGACCGTTTGGTCGTGAAGAGCGGCTCGAAGATCCGCTCGACGATCTCGAGCGGCATGCCCGTTCCGTCGTCCGTGATGCTCAGCGCCGCGGTCTCGGCGTCCGGTTCGACGCCGATGGTGATCTTTCCTCCCTCCGGCATGGCCTGACGCGCGTTGACGATGAGGTTCGAAAGAACCTGCTGCATCTGTGGTGCATCGATCGAGACGACCAGACCGGGAGGCGCATTGAGGTTGATCTCGATGCGTTTTCCGGCGAGCGAGCGCATCTCCGAGAGGTTGTCGGTGAGCCACGAATCGAGCGGCGTCGGGATCAGCGCCGGCTCGACCGGCTTGCTGAAGTTGAGGATCTGTTCGGTGAGACGCCGGCCGCGCATGATCGAGTCGTTGATCAGCCCGGCCATGCGCTGAATCGCGGGTCCGCCGTCGGGAGTGCGGGCCATCACTTCCGCGACCGGGAGGATGCCCATGAGCACGTTGTTGAACTCGTGCGCGACGGTTGCGGCGACGCGTCCGAGGCTTTCAATGCGGCGTACCTGTTCGAGCTGATTCTCGAGATGAAGACGCTCGGTGATGTCGAGCACGGCGCCGATCATGCGCACGGGCTCTCCGCGCAGATCGGTGACGACCATGCCGCGCGAGAGAACGTTCGTGTAACTCTCGTCGGCGCGTGCGAAACGGAACTCCGCGGTCCAGCGCTCCCTGTGCGCGACCGCCTCCTGGAAGGACGCCACGACGTCGCGACGATCATCGGGATGGATGCGCTTCTCGAACCAGTCCGAATCGGACTCGCCGTACTCGCTCGAGTAGCCCCAGTGATCGCGCAGAGCAGCACTGAACCAGATCCGCGCAGTCGAGAGGTTCCAGTCCCAGATGATCTCGCGCGTTGCGGCCGCGGCGTATTGGAAGCGCTGTTCGCTCGCGCGCAACGCGCTCTCGACGTTCTGTCGCAGCTGTCGTTCGCGACGCTCCGCGAGCGCACGCACGATCGCGGACGGCAATCGCGACAAGCGGTCTTTGAGCACGTAGTCGGTCGCGCCTTCGCGGAGCGCTTCGACCGCGCGTTCTTCGCCGATCGATCCCGATACGAAGATGAACGGCGTCGATGGCGCCAGAATCTTCGCGATGCGCAGCGCGGTCACGCCGTCGAATCCCGGCAGGTGATAGTCCGAGAGGATGAGATCGGGATCGTTGTTCTCGAGCACGGAGCGGAAGCCCTGCTCGTCATCGACGAGAGAAAGAGAGAAGTCGAGTTGCGCGCGTCGCAGGTGCCGTTCGATCAATTCGGCATCGCGAGGGTTGTCCTCGAGCATGAGCAGGCGAACGTGATGACCGGTCATCATGACCGACTCGTGTGACGGTTGACGGCAAGCCAGTAGAAGCCGAGGTCGGCGATCGTTTTCACGAAGGAATCGAAGTCGATCGGCTTGACGACGTAGCTGTTGACGCCGAAGCGGTAGCTCTCGGCCATGTCGCGTTCCTGTGCGGAAGAGGTGACCATGACGACGGGGATCGTCTTCGTGCGCTCGTCGGCTTTGATCTGCCGCAGCACTTCGATCCCGTCCACTTTCGGTAGTTTCATGTCGAGGAAGATCACGTGCGGGCCGTCGCCGACCGGGCGATCCTCATACTTCCCCCGCGCAAAGAGAAAGTCGAGCGCCTCGGCACCATCACGCACCGCCACGACCCGGTTGCCGAGATTGTGCTTGGCCAGGGCGCGCATGGTCAGCTCCAGATCGCGGGCGTTGTCTTCGACGATGAGAATCTCCACTTCGGCGTTCATGGGTACTCCTCCAATTCGAGCAATTGCGAGGTTGCGGCGGGGAGGGTGAAGTGAAAGCAGGCGCCTTTGCCGGGCGCGCCTTCCGCCCGGACTTCTCCGCCGTGTTTGGCCACGATGCGATCGACGATCGCAAGGCCGACGCCAGTTCCTTCGAACTCGTCGCCGTGTAAGCGCTGGAAGACGCCGAAGATTTTGTCGACATAGCGCATGTCGAAGCCGACGCCTTCATCGCGCACCCAGTAGGCGTTCATGTCTCCGTCGGTACGGCCGCCGAGCTCAATACGGATTTCGCCTTCAGCCTTCGCGTACTTCACGGCGTTGGACAGAAGATTCACGAGAACCTGTCGCATCGTTGCGCCGTCCGCGAGTGCGGGAGGCAACTCCGTCGATTTCAGATCGATCTTTCGTTCCGGCTGCGATCTGCGCAGCTCACGCACGATGTCCTCGGCCATCGTGCCGAGGTTCAGCGGCGACGGGCGCAGCGTCTGCCCGCTCAGTCGCGAGAACGCGAGCAGATCGTCGATCAGCACGCCCATCCGCCGCGCTTCATCCCGAACGACGGCGAGCAGGCGCTTCGCGTCATCGTCGAGGACGTGGCCGTGGTCTTCTTCGAGCAGGCGCGAATAGCCGTCGACCGCGCGCAGCGGTGCGCGCAGGTCGTGCGAGACCGTGTACGAGAACGACTCCATTTCCTGATTCGCGCGCTCCAGCTGCGCGGTGCGCTCGCGGACGCGGGCTTCGAGTCTTTCGTTCAGCTCCGCGACCTGCGCTTCGGCGTTCTGACGTTCCGCGATCTCTTCGCGCAGCGCGCGCTCGCGCTCCGCGAGCACGTCGAGCATCTGGTTGAACGCGGAGGTGAGCTCGCCGATCTCGTCATCGCCGACGCGTGTCGCGCGAATCGTGAAATCGCCGCGGCGCGTGATGGCGCGCGAGGTGTTCGTCAACGCGAGCAGCGGCACGGCGATCGGGGCCTGCATGCGACGCGAGAGCGCGAGCGCGACGAGGAACGCGCCGGCGAGGACGAGCATGCCGATGAACGCGAGATCGCGGAGGCGGTCGTGCAGGCGTTTCATCGGCGCTTCGAGATAGATCGTGCCGATGCGTTTCTTGTTCAGCGTGATCGGCCGGAACAACGCGAGTTTCTGGCTGTCGAAGAGATGACCGTCGGTGCCGGGCTTCGCGGGGAAGGTGCCGACGTGATCGGGGCGGGCATATTCGGCGAAGAGTTTGCCGTCGGTGTCGTAGAGGCAGGCGGCGGAAACGTGTACTTCGGACTCGAGCGAGCCCAGTGTCTTTCGTGCGGCATCGGGATCGCCGAACGCCAGCGCGGCTTCAGTGTTGCGCGCGATCACGTCCGCCATGACGGTCGTGTCGCGGATCATCGCCCGGCGGATGACGGCCATGTCGAAAGCCGCGAGCACGATCGCCGCGAGCGTCAACGCCACCGTAGACGTGACGATGATGGCGACCGTCAGCTTGGTGCGGATGGGAAGATCGCGCAGCCGTCTCATGGTCCGCCGCCTTTCGGACCGGAATGATGGATTTTGCCGAGACCGAGGAGCTGGGAGCTCATCTTCAGCCCGCGGGTTTGTGCGCGCGACGGACTGATCTCGAAGCGCACGCGTTTGCGGTCGAGATAGAACCCGATCGTGCCGCCGCGCGTGACGAAGCCATCGATGTCGCTGACGGTGAGAACCGGAGCGGAGCCCACGTGCTGCAGAACTTCGCCGAGGCGTGGCTGCTCCGACTTGCTGACGAAGAGCAGGTGACAATCGTCGATCTCGGTGATGTTCGGACGGCGCACGACGAGCCTGCGGTTCTGCACCGATTCGCCGGCGACGACCTGATCGAGCGACTCCCCGAATGGATCGGTGCCGAGAACGCAGAGGGCGAGCGGCGCGTTCTCGTTCGCGAACGCATTTGGCGGCCACTCGACGAACTGCACGAAATTGAAGAGGAAGACGGCCTTGATCCGATACTCCGCATCGGCCACGGTCTGCGCCGACAACGTGCCGGTGACGGTGAGGGCGATGGCGAAGAAGGCAATCCGCGGGGTTACCACGCGAACGTCAGCCTTCCGTGGTAACTGCGCGGGATCTCGAACGCGAGGATGGGGGAGGAGAACTCCGCATGATTTCCGGCGAGGTTCTGTGCGACCGCAGAGACTTCCCAGCGCCCGAAGGTGTAGCCGAGGCGGACGTCGGCGGTCGTATAAGGATCGATCCGTGGATTGAGCGCCGTCGGCGGCAACTCCGCAACGCGGCGTCCGACGACGTCGAGCTGCACGCCGCGCGGCAGGTCCATCACCGACTGCAGGATGATCTGATCCTGCGGGTCCTGCGCTTCGAAGGCGTCGCTGAACGGGATCGCGAGCGTGCTCCGTAAACGGAACTCCTTCTCCTGATACGTGTAGCCGCCGCGCAAACGCCACCACGTCGCTGCCTGATACGCACCGGAGAGCTCGATCCCGAAGCCTGTCACTTCCTGATCGTTCTCGATGATTCCGATGCCGGGTGTCGCCGGGTTGATGTTGAAGCTGCGGATGTTGCTGTATTGATTGTGGAACGCAGCCACCGACAGCGAGAGCGCCTCGGTCGGGCTGACGCGATACCCGAGCTCGTACGCGAGCACGTCTTCCGCCGCAAAGTCGGGATTGCCGAGACTCGTGGGCGTCTTGAGCTCCGTGTCGAAGCGTGCCGGCGAGCGAACGCCGCGCGACGCCGCGGCCCATACCATCTGCTGTTGCGTCGGCGTCCAGGCCAGCCGCACGCTCGGCTGGATCTCGAAGCCGCTGAACTCGTTGTGCTCGAACTTTGTGCCGATCGTCAGCCGGAGCTCGGTGCCGGTCGGCGTGATCTCATCCTGCACGAACCCGCTGAAGAGCCGCATCACCTTCTGGTGAGGTACGAATGAGAACGAGTTGCCCGGCGTGATCGAGTCCCACATGTGCCGGTAGCCGACGCCCCAGAGAATCGAATGCTGTTCGCCGGCGGGGAAGCGACGCTGGACATCGATGTCGAACGTCTGCAGGACTTCCTGGAACCTCGCGGTCGGAAAGCGGCGCCGCGTGCGGTCGTAGTAAACCTGCGTGACCCAGTCGGAATCGGGCGAGTCCGTGTGCGTCCAGCGCGCGAGCACATTCTGTCCGTTCACGAATGCAGTCGCTGCCGGCTCTCCCTGATTTCCCTCGTAAACGTCGCCCTGCACGGTGAGGTGATCCGATTCGGATCGGCGGTAGTCGGTGCGAAAGCCGGCCTGTGTCGTGCTCCAGCCGTCGTTTCCGTTGAGACCCGTCACGCGCGTCGTCTGGTCCGCGTCGAAATACTGCGCGTAGGCGCGATAGAAGAAGTCTTTGCCGAGCGTGCCGCCGTACCGCGCCTCTCCGAATTTTTGGAGGAACGAGCCGAGACCGACAGTGACCGATCCGCCCTGCGAATCTTCCGCGCTGCGCGTGATGATGTTGATGATGCCGTTCACCGCGTTCGCGCCCCACAACGTGCCGCCCGGTCCGCTCACCACTTCGATGCGCTCGATCTCATCGAGCGGAACGAACTGCGCATCCCAGAACACGCCGCCGAACAGCGGTGTGTAGATCGAGCGTCCGTCGATCATCACCAGCAGCTTGTCCGCGAGCGAGCCCGTGCTCACGGAAATACCGTTGAATCCGCGTGCCGTCACAGCCCAGTCGTGCGAGTTCACCTGCGCGACCAGCAGATTCGGCGCGAGACGCAGCGCTTCCGGCAACGTGGTCGCGCCGGAGCGGCGGATGTCTTCTCGCGTGATGACCTGCACAGCCGCTGCAGTTTGTGACAAAGGCGTGAGATTGCGTGAGACGGACGTCACTTCGATGTCCATCAGCTCGCGAAGGCTCAGTTTCTTCAGCGCGACGGGACTGGAGGGGGCGGGTTCTGCTGTTTGCGCAGAAACAGAGTGCCCTCCGGCCGAGGCCAGTGCGCAGACGAAGAGCAGCATGGCCAGTGGGCGGGCAAGCACAGTCCCTGACATCCAAGCTATTATTTAATTTCAGGATGTCCTTAAGGCGTCCGTAAAAACACGTAGGTAGTGCGATGAAACTACGTAGGTGTCATTTTTGGAATCAAGGCCGTGCCAGAATTTGCACGGCGGAAGGATCGCAAATCAAGAGCATCGCTGACTTTGACGCGCGCAATGCTCACCTGCGCGCGATCGCAGCATTCAGTCAATTCGCGGATGCGTCGCGTGAGCTGAACCCGATCCTGGATGAGGCGATTCGCGTCGTCACGCAATCCCTCGGCACCGAGTGTTGCGCCATCTTCCAGTCGCTGCCGAACGACGAAACGTTCGCGTTGCGCGTCTCCGCCGGCTGGAACGAATCCTCTGCGACCGATGACGCGACACAGCGAGTCGACATCGGCACATGGGGCGTCCTGGCCATCCGTTGCGATGCGCGAACGCTGCGCGACGAAGAAGTCGATTTTCTCGAGTGCATCGCGAATGTCCTCGCGCTCGCAGTCGCACCCGCGCCGACGCAGCTTCGCGAGCACGAGATCCTGCAGACGATCTTCGATCACACGCCGGTGATGATCTCGTTCCGCGATCCCGCGGGACGGCTTCTCTATGTGAATCGCGCCTGGCAGGAAACGCTCGGCTGGACGCTGGAAGAAGCGCGCGAGACCGATTTCTTCCAGGTGCTTTATCCCGATCCCGATTCGCGGCGCGAAGTCCTCGGCTTCATGGCGCGCGGCGGAGGAGAGTGGACCGACTTCCGCCTGCAGAACCGTTACGGACGATCGGTCGAAACGTCGTGGGCGCGATTCACGCTCTCGGACGGATCGTCGATCGGCTTCGGTCTCGACATCAGCGATCGGAAGAAAGCAGAGCGCGCGCTCGCGGATTCGGAAGTGCGTTTCGCGAAGGTCTTTCAGGTCAGTCCCGCGGCTCTGGCGATCTCCACGATCGAATCAGGCCGCCTCATCGACGTGAACGACAGCTGGCTGGAGATGTTCGGCTACGGGCGCGACGAAGTGATCGGCCGCACGAACGCGCAGCTGGGCATCGCGGTCAATCCGGAATCGCGCGCCGCGACGGTCCGGCAGATTCGCGCCGACGGTGTCGTGCGCAATCTCGAAGTGCAGATCCGGCGCAAGTCCGGCGAGATCCGGGACCTGGTCGTTTCCGCCGTGGCGGTATCGCTCGGCGGTGAAGACGAATCGTGGCTCTCCACGCAGCTGGACGTCACGGACAGCAAGCGTGCGGAAACGGAGCGCAGTCGCCTGCTCGACGGAGAGCTCGTAGCGCGAGCCGCGGCCGAAACGGCGCTGGAGCGGCTCCACGCGATCGAAAGCATCACCGACGGCGCCCTCCAGAATCTCGGACTCGACGAGCTGCTGTGCGAAATGCTGACGCGATTGCTCGCGCCTCTCGACGCGAATTTCGCGAGCGTCGCGCTCGTCGATGAACGGGAGAATCAGTTGTACATGCGCGCCGTCGTCGGCGACACGCCGCATCCGAATGCGCGTGGCATGCGCTCGCCCCTCGGACAGGGTGTGTCGGGAAGGATCGCCACCGACGGTCAGCCGCGCATCGTTCACGATCTGGCGACGGTCGATCTCTCGCACATCTCCGGCGCGACGCCTGAAGAGATCCGGGCGCTCAGCCGGTCGGTGGTCGGCGCGCCGCTGCAGGTCGGCGGAAAGATCATCGGTGTGGTTGCCGCGGCATCGCCGGAGCCCTATCACTTCAATGATGACGATCTCAAACTTCTCCTGGTCGTAGCGGCTCGCGTTGCGCCTGCGATCGAGCGCGCACGGTTGATCGAGACCGTGCACGCGGGGCGGCAGCGACTGAAAGCACTGTCCGCGCGACTCATCACGGTGCAGGAAGAAGAGCGGCGCCGGCTCGCCGTCGAGCTGCACGACGAGCTCGGACAGGTGCTCACCGCCGTGAAGATCAACATCCAGTCCCTCGCGCGAAAGCTCGACAAGAACGCGCGCGCGGAGCTCGCGAATACGATCGAGTCAGTCGATCAGGCAGTCGAGCGCGTGCGCGATCTCGCGCTCGATCTCCGGCCGTCCGTGCTCGACGATCTCGGACTGCCCGCGGCGCTTCGCTGGTACACGCAGCGCTTCGCGCGCGACACGGCAATCGAAGTCGACTTATCGACCGATACCGCGCTTCGACTCGAGCTTCCCGTCGAGACGGCGTGTTTTCGCGTCGTGCAGGAAGCGCTCACCAACGTCACGCGTCATGCGCGTGCGCGCCACGTGTGGGTCGCACTGCGCGCCGGCATCCTGGAAACGGAATTGAAGATTCGCGATGACGGCGTCGGCTTCGACGTGCTCGCCGCCCGCGAGCGCGCCACCGGCGGCATCTCCCTCGGCCTTCTCGGAATGGAAGAACGCGTGGCCTCGCTCGGCGGCGAATTCAAAGTGAAGAGTGTCCGCGGCAAAGGTACGCGGCTTTCGGCGCGGTTCCCCGTGCCGGCGAGAGGATGAATCGCATGCCGCCAATCCGCATAGTTCTCGCCGATGACCACACGCTCGTACGAGCAGGCATCCGCAGTCTGCTGCAGGGATTTTCCGGAATCGAGGTCGTGGGCGAGGCCGAGGATGGCTTCACTGCGCTGCGCATTGCGGCCGCGCGCCGGCCGGATGTGGTGCTGCTCGACATCGGCATGCCGGGGATGAGCGGCCTCGAAGTCGTGCCGCGTCTTTCGAAGATCGACTCGTCGATTCGCGCCGTGATGCTGTCGATTCACAAAGCAGAGGAGTACGTGCTCGAAGCGCTGCGCGCGGGCGCGGTTGGATATCTCGTGAAGGATTCCGCGGTCGCGGAGCTCGAGATCGCCGTGCGCGCGGTGGCTCGCGGTGAGACATATCTGAGTCCCGCGATCTCGCGCGCCGTCGTTCACGAGTACATCGGCCGCAGCAGTGCGGTGATGCACGACACGCTGGCGGCGCTCACGCCGCGCCAGCGTGAAGTTCTGCAACTCGTAGTGATGGGAAACACGAGCAAGGAGATCGCGCAGCAGCTCGGCGTCAGCTATCGGACCGTCGAAGTGCATCGCATGCATCTCATGCGACGACTGAACGTGCACGACTCGGCGAGTCTCGTGCGACTCGCCGTCGGACTCGGCCTCGTCGTACGGAACGAGTAGTCTTCGCGGCGTGTATGACATCGCCATCATCGGCGCGGGCGCGGCAGGCCTGACCGCCGCGATCTTCGCGCGACGCACCGCCCCCGACGCGCGCATCGTCCTTCTCGATGGCGCACCGAAAATCGGCGCAAAGATCCTCATCGCCGGCGGTGGCCGCTGCAACGTGACGCACGATGTCGTCACGTCGGACGATTTCAACGGCAACCGCAACGCCATCGCGAAAGTGCTGCGCACGTTTACGGTTGCACAGACGGTTGCGTGGTTCGAAGAGCTTGGCGTGACGCTCAAGCGCGAAGAAACGGGGAAGTTGTTTCCGACGACCGATCGCGCGCGGACAGTGTTGGATGCGCTGTTGGGAGGGTGTGAGGGGGTGGAGATTCGGACGGGGCACAAAGTCGTTTCCTGTCAGCCCGAGCGGAGCGAGGGACCTGGGCGGGCGGCGCACGATGCATCTGCCTCGCGCCCCACTCGCCCGGGTCCGTCGCTCACGCTCGGGATGACAGACGGATCGACCGTCCACACCCGCCGCGTCATCCTCGCGACCGGCGGTCGCAGCATCCCCAAAACCGGCAGCGACGGTAGTGGTTACGCGCTCGCACGCTCGCTCGGCCACACCGTCGGCAAGGTCTTTCCCGCACTGGTTCCACTCGTGCTCGAAGCCGGCCATTGGATGACGTCGCTCAGCGGTACGAGTCTCGACGCCGAGCTTTCTGTCCGTGCGACGTCCGGCCGTGTGCACGTCCGGCATCGCGGCTCCATGCTCTTCACGCACTTCGGATTGAGCGGCCCCGTGGTGCTCGACATCTCGCGTGACTGGATCGCGACGCGCGGTCTGCTCTTCGCGAATTTTCTCCCGGGCGAAACGTTCGAGTCGCTCGAGAACACGCTCGTGCGGGAATCGCAACGCAATCCGCGCGCGACGATCGCGAGCGTGTTGCGCGGCCGCGTCCCCGAGCGTTTGCTGAACGCGATCGTCGGCGAGCCGCTGCCACTCGCGAAGATCACGAAGGACGAGCGCCGCAGAATCGTGCGCGCGTTCGTCGAGACGCCGATTCCCGTCGTGCGCGATCGCGGCTTCGACTTCGCGGAGGTGACGGCGGATGGTGTGCCGCTGACGGAGATCGATCTCGCGACCATGGCCTCGCGCCGCTGCGACGGGCTGTATCTCTGCGGCGAGATCCTCGACGTCGACGGCCGCATCGGCGGCTACAACTTTCAGTGGGCGTGGGCGAGTGGGCGGTTGGCTGGAACCAGTGCGGCGCGATTGCTTGACTAGTCAATCATTCACCCGTACAGTATCGCCCGCTCAATGACCCTTCAGCGGGAACTGAAACAAACCAAACCCTTCGCGTCGAAAACGCAGGAATGCTCCGTCTCGCTCATGCGTACGGCCGACATCGTGCGCCGCGCCGTCGCCGCCGTCGTCGAGCCGCGCGGCATCACACCGCAGCAGTACAACGTCCTGCGCATCCTGCGCGGCGCGGGCCCGAAAGGCTTGCCGACGCTCGAGATCGCGGAACGGATGATCGAGCAGACGCCCGGCATCACGCGTCTCATCGATCGACTCGAAACAAAGGCGCTGGTCTCGCGCGAGCGATGTCCGACCGATCGCCGTCAGGTCTTCTGTCGCATCACGAAGGAAGGGCTGACGCTGCTCGGGCGTTTGGAAAAACCGATTCACGACGCCGAAGAAGTCGCGCTCTCGGCGCTCTCCGAACGACAACTCTCACAACTCAACACGCTCCTCGAGCGTGTACGAAAGCATTACCAACAGGAGGCAGTATGAAAGTGATCCGCAACATCCTCGTTCTCTCCGCCATCGCCGCGTTGCCGCTCGTCGCGCAGACCCCGGCGCCGGACACGTTCCACGTCGACAAAAGCCATTCGTCGGCCACGTTCAAGGTCCGCCACATGATGGCGAACGTCGTCGGCCAGTTCCGTGACTTCACCGCCGACGTGAATCTCGATCGCGCCAATCCGGAGAAGTCGTCGGTCGAGTTTTCGATCCAGGCGACGAGCATCGACACCGGCAACGCGAACCGCGACAACCACCTCCGCACCTCCGACTTCTTCGACGTCGAGAAGTTCCCGACCATCACGTTCAAGAGCACGTCGTTGAAGGCGAAGTCGAAGAATGATTTCGACGTCACCGGCGACTTCACGATGCACGGCGTCACGAAGTCCATCACCATCCCCGTCTCGTTCCTCGGCTTCGCGAAAACACAGCGCGGCGAGAAGGCAGGCTTCGAGATCGAAACGACCATCAACCGCAAGGACTACGGCGTGATCTGGAACAAGGCCCTCGATGAAGGCGGATTCGTCCTCGGCGACGACGTGAAGGTCTCAATCAATCTCGAAGTGGACAAGAAGGCACCGGAAGCGGCGCCCGCGGCAACGAAGTAAAACGCTGTCATCCCGAGCGTAGCGAGGGACCTGGGCGGGCGGGGCGCGAGGCTCGTTCCTGGCGTCCCGCCCACCCAGGTCCCTCGCTCGACGCTCGGGATGACAGGCGCGTGCTACTTTTTCACAACGTCCAGCGCCTTCTCCGTGGCGTGCAACAACGCCGCGGCACCCACCGGCGCACCCGTCGCGTGCTTCATCCACTGATCCGGCGGAAGACTTCCGTAGCGCGCCATGCGCTCGAACTCCGCGCCGAGGTTGCCGGTCTTCTCGATCTGCTCTTCGATTTGAAAGGCGATCAGATGTCCGATCGGGTAGTTCGGCAGATAGAGGAAGTTGTTCACCATGTGCGCGTAGACGCCCAGGAGGACGACGTCGCGCTTGTTGAAGACAGGCGCGTAGTACTTGTTCCAGACGTCCTTCGCGATCTGCACGACCGCATTCTTGAGCTGCTCCGGTGTTGCCTCCGGATGGTCGTACATCCAGTGCCATGTGGCCATGTCGACGAGCGCCACACCGGCAATTTCGTACGTTCCCCAGAAATCGTTCAGCGTCTGCAATGCGCGTGATTCCGGCGTCGGGCTGGACAGTCCGAGCAACTCGAGATCCTTCGCCTGAAACACGAACGCCAGCGCCTCGGTGAACGCGGTGTTGGGCACTCCCTGCAGCGTGTAGTAGTCGATGTCCTTCAGGGAGAACACTTGCTCGACGTTGTGCCCCATCTCGTGTACCGCGATGTTGAAGCCTTTGTAGTCCATCCCGTCCTTGCCGACGCGCGTGCGCAGGCGAGGGTTGTCACCGCGACGCGCGGAGCCCATCGCGTGCCCGGAGCCACGCGCGGGATCGACTTCGATGTTCGCGGCGAGATAGTCCGCGCGCTCTTTCGTGAAGCCGAGCTTCACGAGCAGGTTGGCCATGTCGGCCTTGTACGCGGCCGCGGTCGGATAGCGCTTGCGCGTGATCGCATCGAGCTCCGCCTCGGAGTACGCACCGCGCGGACGGAAACCGTTGTACCAGATGTCGAACGGCTCGAGCTTGCGTCCGAGGCGCTGCTCGATGAGCTTCGCGACACGCGGAACGTGCGGTGAGGAAACGACTTCCTCGAGCATCGACTGCACCCGCGACTCGAGCATCTGCCGTCCTTCTTCGAACGAGCGGCGGATGTGCGTCGGCGCGGTGGGCGAGTAAGGATCGACGAGCTTCGACGCGCGATACGTTTCGAGGATGCGCGCGTAACGCGTGTCGGGCTCGCGCGTGTTGGTGATCTTCTCGGGTTTCGCGCGACCTTCGCCTGCCTCGGCATCGTTCACCGCGGCGGCTTTCACTTCATTCGTTTCAGGATTCCAGTCGACGTACGAATTGTCGATGACCACTTCGGGGATTGACTGATCGACGATCCGCTCCATCACGCGCTGCGCGAGCCGCTGCTTCGGCAGGCGCGTTTTCACATCCTCCGCGCTGTAGTTCGCCTTGATCTCGTCGCGCAGGTTCCAGTGCTCGAGCAGACGCATCTTCGCGGGGAAAAGACGCACGCCTTTCGCGTCGACGAGGTGATGCATCCAGATGTTGTACGTGGCCACGTACTGCGACGCATCCGCCGAAGCCTTCCCGATCGCGAGGCTGACCTCGGACGGAATGCGCTTCGAGAAGAAGAGGCCGAGAGCGGCTTCGGCCCATTCGCGACGGGACCATTTCTCGCCGTCGGTGAGGCGCTGTTCGAGCGTCGTGATGGGGAAGTTGAGCAACACCACGAACGCCATCTTGTTCGTGAAGAAGTCGTCGTTGATGTGCGCGGACGGCTCATAGCCCGCGAGAATTTCATCGAACGGCAGCACCGGTCCGATGTCGAGATCGGCCTGCCAGCGAAGATCGCGACCGATCTCCTGCATGTGCCCACCGATCGATTCGAACACGAACTGCATGCGAGTGAAGAGCGCGTCGAGCGTCGCGGCATCGCCCGCGAAATGCGTGCGGACCAGATCTTCATACGCAGCCTGATCGCCATCCTCGGCGCGCCAGAATTGCGCGACCTGCTTCATCCCGCGCTGCAGTCGCGCGCGTTGTGCCTCTCCATGTTTTGCTGCGAGCTCGGTTTCGAGCGTCTGCATCGATTGGTTCATCCAGGTTGGTTGTTGTTGAGCGAGAGCGCTCGTGGTGAGAATTGCTGCAAGCGCCGCCGCCATGAGAAATCGAGACAAGGGTGAGTCTCCTTTCGCGAGGCATTGTATGAGGCAGCAGGCGTGCTGGGAGCGGTTAGAATTCGCAGCGTGCCGGACATGCACAGGTTTCTCATCGTGATTGAAGATGCAGGCGCGAACTTTTCTGCATACTCGCCCGACTTGCCCGCGTTCGCTGAATACGTAGTGGTCGGCGCCTGACTGCTATTTCCGCTTCGTCCGATGCGTGGCCTCGGCTGTCCACGGATCATCGGGCCACGGGTGTCGCGGATACCGAGCGCGCATTTCTTTGCGCACTTCCTGGTACGTCCCGTTCCAGAAGCTGCGCAGATCGCGCGTGACCTGCACGGGCCGTCCCGCGGGTGAGAGCAACGCGAACGTGACCGGCGTTTGCTTCGGGCCGATGCGCGGCGTATCGGCGAGTCCGAAGAGCTCCTGCAATTTCACGGACGCGAGCACGGAGCCGTCCTCCTGATATTCGAGCTTCGCCGTGCGGCCGCTCGGGAGATCGATGCGCTCGGGCGCGAGTTGGTGCACGCGCCGTTCGTCGCCGCCGGCGAACGCGATGCGTCGCACGATCGCGGGATCGACATTCGCGCGCTTCCACTCCTCGGTCAGGCGATGCGCTTCGAGCGGATCGGGCGTGACATTGATCTCGCGCAGCAGCAGTGAGTCGTACCAGACGCGCTTCGTCGCGCGCACGCGGCCATCGTCTTTGATCGTATGCACAACGTCTTCGTGCGTCGGCGTGAGCCATTCGCGCTCGATGACGCTGGCGATGCGCACGAGCGCTTCCTGTCCGCCGCTGACGTCGAGCGCGACGAGGAACTCGCCATCGTGCATGCCGCTTTCGCGCGTGAGTGATGCACCGGTTCCGCTGGATAGAAGCAATCGCAAGGAGCCGGGCTCGCGTCGCAGCGCCACGCGATCGGGATATCCCGCAAGCAGCGCTCGACGTACATCGCCTTTGTGTTTCGCGAATCGCGAGAGCTCGCGCGCGGCGTAGTCGAGTCGCGGCGAGTCCGCGAGCGTCAGCGCGTCGCCGCTGCCGATGTTCCGCACATCCTCGGACAACAACGCGCAAACTCGCACCGCTGCTTCGCCGCCATCGACGAGCACGCGCGCGAGCCGCGGATGCAGCGGAATGCGTCGCAGCTGTTCGCCCATCGGCGTGAGTCTTCCGTTCTCGATGGCGCCGAGTCTGCGCAGCAATTCGATCGCGCTTTCGATGCGATGTTCGGGCGGGCGTTCGTACCATTCGAATGTGCGCGGATCACCGCCCCACGCGAGGATGTCGAGCACCGGCGACGCGAGATCGACGCGCCGCACCTCAGGCTCGCGATGCGGGCGCAGGATCATCCGTTCGTCCCACAATCGCGTCGCGCGTCCGGGGCCCGTGCGACCTGCGCGGCCCGCGCGTTGATCGGCGGAATCGAGCGAGATCTGTTCGCTCTCGAGATGATCGACCGCCGTCTCGGCATCGAAGCGCAGCACTTTCTGTGTGCCCGAGTCGATCACGTCCGTCACGCCGTCGACGGTGAGTGACGTCTCGGCGACGTTCGTCGCGAGGATGATCTTGCGTGCATCCGATGGCGCGAGCGCGCGCTCCTGCGCGTCGACGTCGAGCGAGCCGTGCAACGGAAACACGTTCGGCATGGCGAGCTCGTTCTTCGTGCGCTCGATCTCGCGAGCACCGGGCAGGAAACAGAGGATGTGTCCGCGCGCCGTCTTCGCGACTTCGCGCACGGCCGCGGTCATCGAAGAACCGGGCGAATAGCGGATGTCGATCGGATGGCGTCGCGTGTCGATCTCAATGACCTTTGCGCCGAGGAAGCGGGCGACGGGGGTGGCGTCCATGGTGGCGGACATGACGATGACCGCGAGATCGTCGCGCGTGTCGGCGGCCTGCTTTACGAGCGCGAGTGCGAGATCCGCGTGGATGCTGCGCTCGTGGAACTCATCGAGGATCACGATGTCGAAATCAGACAGCAGCGGATCGGATTGCAGACGCGCGGTGAGGATGCCTTCCGTTGCGACGAGAAGTTGCGTGCGATCGGTGAAGCGGCGCTCGAAACGGATCTGCCAGCCGATTTCGTTACCGATCGTCCAGCCCTGTTCTGCGGCGATGCGGCGTGCGAGCGTTCGTGCGGCGACGCGGCGCGGCTGCAGAAGAATCGTGCGGCCGAGTTTTGCGAGCGCGGGCGGGATGCGCGTGGTTTTTCCGGCGCCCGGCGGTGCGACCACGACCGCGCGCCGCTCGCTGCGCACGAGCGTGACAATTTCATCGATGAGCCCGTCGACCGGGAGCGGTGCTTGCACTGTCGAGCTGCATTATGGCCACTGAGAAGAACGAGGACGAGATCGATTACACGGCGGAAGGTGCAACGCCTCCGCACGACAAAGACGACCCCACCAACGCCGGCTACGACGAAGCCGCGCACAAAGGTCCGGGACGCTACGGCGTGCCGGAAGGGGAGGGCGGCGTCTTCGGCACGACCGGCGGCGGAACGTACAAAGGCGGGCTGCACGTGGAAGAGCGGTCGGCCGTCGATACGGAACGCGACGAAGAGAAGTAGTTTGGAGGGCGGCGGCCGCGCAGCCGCCGCTTTCGTATGTTCAGGCGCGAAACAAACATACGAAAGCGGTAGCTGTGGCTACCGCACTCCAAACTTGACAAGCTCGTCCTATGGACCTAGTGTACTAGTTAACTATGACAATGATGTTCCGGCTCGATGCTTCCTCCGGCGTGCCGTTCTACCGGCAGATCATCGATCAGGTGTTGCTGGCGGTCGCGGACGGGCGCCTCAAGCCGGGAACGCAACTGCCAACGGTTCGTCAGCTCGCGGTCGACCTTTCGGTGAATCTCAACACGATCGCCAAGGCCTATCGCGAGATGGAGATCCGCGGGATCGTGCAGACGCAGCAGGGCACCGGGACGTTCGTCGCCGCGAGGCAGGGCGCTCGTTCGCGGGAGCGCCGCAAAGCGTTGCAGGATCTGGTGGACCGGCTCATCGCCAATGGAGAAGCGCTCGGGATTCCGATGGAGGATCTCGTCGAAGCGCTCGTCGAGCGGGCGGAGAAAGCCCGAGGGAGAGACGCATGAACATTCCTGTGGTGGCGAAGAAACGCAACAAAGCGCGAGAGGCGGAGGCACCGGTGAAGAACAACGTGTTGACGCCTGATGTGGAAGTGCGCGGTGGCGCGCGGCGGTATGTGAACGGCGTGAGCTTCATGGCCGCGTTCCTCGTCTGGATCATCGGCATCGGCATCGCGATCCTGTCGGGACGCAACGATGACGCGCGCGGCGCGGTGGTGCTGCTCGCGGCGACGGTCGTCGCGGTGCTCGTGCTGTTCGCGATCAAGATCGCGAATCAGTGGGAGCGCGCGGTCGTGCTGCGCTTCGGCAAGTTCCGCGCGCTGCGCGGGCCGGGACTGTTCGTGATCATCCCGGTCGTCGACGAAGTCTCGCACCTCATCGATCAGCGCGTGCGCGTCACCGACGTCACCGCGGAGTCGGCGCTCACACGCGACACTGTGCCGGTCGACGTCGATGCGATCGTCTTCTGGACCGTGTGGGACGCGCAGAAATGCGTGCTCGAAGTGTCGGATTACTTCACGGCGATCGCACTCTCTGCGCAGACGGCGTTACGCGAAGCGATCGGCCGCGCCGAGCTGGCGGCGATGATCACGGAGCGCGAGCACATCGGCGCCGAGCTGCGCAAGATCCTCGATGAGAAAACGAACTCGTGGGGCATCACCGTACACTCGGTCGAGATCCGCGACGTGAAGATCCCGCAGGGACTCGAAGACGCGATGAGTCGTCAGGCGCAAGCCGAGCGCGAACGCCAGGCCCGCATCATCCTCGGCACCGCCGAAACCGAGATCGCTGCACGCTTCGTCGCGGCCGGCGCCGAATACGAGAACCGTCCCGTCGCTCTGCACCTGCGCGCGATGAACATGCTCTACGAAGCGATCAAGGAAAAGGGTGCGATGGTGATCGTGCCTTCGAGCGCGGTCGAGACGATGGGGCTGGGCGGACTCGCCGGAATGACGGCGCTGGGTGGCGGACCGCCGAAGGTCGAGTGACCTTGTTGTCGGTTGTCAGTTGTCGGTTGTCTGTGCAGCTCGCAAGAACGATGCACCGCAGACAACCGAGAACCGACAACCGACAACGCCGGCGCTTAGCCGACGCTGTCGAGAATCTCCTCCATCGTGCTGCGCCGGCAGGTGTACATCGGCGTGTCGCGCACCGTGTACTTCGACGACTCGGTCTCGCGCAGTTCCTGCACGAGATCGAGAAACTCGTCCGCGACGTCGGCTTCGAACGCGACCACGAAATCCTGATCGTCGAGTCCGAATGAGTACGTCGTGTTGATTTTCACGCGCGGGTATTTGTGGCCGATGGCGATGTGCTCGTTCATGATCCGCTGGCGCTCGGACATCGGCAGCAGATACCAGTCGCGCGTTTTCACGAACGGATAGACGAACAGAAACGGCTTCTTGCCGGGGACGATGCGCAGGCGGCGTCCTTCCTGTCCATCGTGTACGTGCTCGTCGACGTACTGCGAATGCTTGGTCATCGCGAGATACGACGCGGGCACATCGAGATAGCGGCCGAACGTCGATTTGTTGATGTCCGCGGCCATTTTCTGAAACGGATCGAGGTCGTAGCCGATGCGCCAGAGCATGAAATCGATGCCGGCTTTGATGCCGACCGTTGAATAGGGCAGCACGAACATCGGGCTCTTGTAGCTGGCGATGATCTCGGTCAGCTCTTTCTTCGCGCTGATTTTCGTTTCCGCCGGCAGCTCGCGAAACGCGCGGTCCACGCGGAAAAACATGAAGTTCACGAACTGGCGCGGCGCGGCTTTTTGCGATGCTTGTGCGGGCTGGACTTCGGGAGCGGTAGTGGTCATGGCAACGTTGATCTTATCAGCGCCGCGCGTTGTGCCGCGCAGACAACCGACAACTGACAACCGGCAACTGGTTTACGATGCCGGTCCGTGCCGACCAGGGCTCCCGCACCGCGCAACGCGCCGTCCAACGCGCGCTCGTACCAGCAGCTTCTGACGAAGCTGCTCAGGCATGGTGCCTATCCGCAGCTGCGCAAGATCATCGACAAGACCCTGCCCGCGGATCTCTCGCCGGTGCTGCCGCTGCTGCTCGAAGAAGATCGCAAGCGGATCATGTCGCTGCTCATCGAAGCCGGCAAGGCCGCGCGGGCGTTGCTCGATCTCGATGAGTCGGATCTGAACGAGATCCTCGACTCGCTCGACGACTCCACGCTCGCATCGATCTGCAGTTCCTCCGCGCCCGACGACGCCGCTGACCTTCTCGACGCACTCGATGACGATCGCCGCGCGCGCGTCTTCGAGCTTCTCGGCGCAACGCAGGGCGCGAAGCTCGAATCGCTGCTCGAAGGCGAGGAGGAAACGGCCGGCTCGCTGATGAACACGGAATTCCTCGCGCTCGACGAAGAGCTCACGGTCGCGCAGGCGATCGAGGCGATTCGTCAGTACCCGCGCAAGGACTCGTTCTTCTACGTCTACTGCGTCGACAACGATCATCACCTCGTCGGCGTGATGTCGCTGCGCAGCCTCATCCTCGCGGACGCGATCGCGCGCCTCAAGGACCTCATGGTTCAGAGCGTCGTGCGGACGCAGATCGATTCGAGTCCCGAGGAAGTGGCGCAGCTCGTTTCGAAATACGACCTGCTCTCGATCCCGGTCGTCGATACGCAGAACCGGCTCGTCGGCGTCGTCACAGTGGATGACGTGCTCGACGTGATTCAGGAACAGGCCGAGGAAGATCTGCTGCACCTTGCCGGTGTCGACATCAGTGAGCGCGTCACGACGCCTGCGCGGGAAACGTGGCGGACGCGATTTCCGTGGCTGGCGGTGAATCTCGTGACGGCGTTCATCGCGTCGTCCGTCGTTCGCTTCTTCGAGCCGACCATTCAGCGCTGGACCGCACTCGCCGCGTTCATGCCGATCGTGGCCGGGATGGGCGGCAACGCGGGCACGCAGACGCTCACGGTGTTCGTGCGCGGACTTGCGCTCGGCGAGATTGATTGGAGCGGCGGGATGCGGGCGATCTGGAAAGAATTGCTCGTCGGACTGGCGAATGGAGCGGCAATCGGTGCGATCACCGGTCTCATCGTTGGTGTCTGGACCGGGCAATGGGTGCTGGCGGGGATCCTTTTGCTGGCCATGCTCGGAAACCTGATCATCGCCGGCGTCGCGGGCGGTCTGGTGCCGCTCGTTCTGGAGCGATTGGGCTTCGATCCGGCGGTGGCTTCGTCGATTTTTGTGACGACCTTCACAGACACCGGCGGTTTTTTCCTGTTCCTCGGCATGGCCACGCTGGCGATGCGCTGGATGGGCTGATTCGACCTGCACAAAAGTGTCAACACTTTGTGAACGTACGGTCGGGGCCGCTTACCTTTCACAACCGGCGCGGCAGCACCGCCGCGGTGTTTGTCAAGAGACAATCCCGGCACTACCACACAACAATTGTTTTTGGATGAACGCGAATGGAATCAAGCATTTAGCTGGTTTCGCACAGGCTCATGTGCAAAGAGCTGAAAACCGCGGATTTTTGCGGGTTGCAGCGTTTTTCACAGCGTTTTCCGCAGCGTTTTCCACACTTTCTGTGTAAACGAATCTTCACCCTCTCGCAGGAAGTGCGGCTCGCCAGACGTAAGGTCCAGAATTGCCGAAGGTTCGCCTTTCCGAACGCCTCCGTCGACGATTGCGTCGAGCCGTTCGTGCAAATCGCGAGCAAGGAGCGAGGGATCTTCGACGGGCGGTTCGCCACTGCGATTCGCGCTCGTCGAAACGAGCGGTCCGGTGCGTGAAACGAGCTCGCGCAGCCAGTCGAGTGCGGGGATTCGCACAGCCAGCGTGGATGCTCCGCGACTCGCAGCGATCGGCGCAGCGAGCGGGAGAATGGCTGTGAGCGGTGCCGGCCAGAGCGAAGCGAGCGCGTCGAGCGTGTTGCGTGAGGCGTAAGTTCCGAGCAATCCTAATTGGTCGATCGAAGCGGCCAGAACAATAAATGGCTTCGTTTCCTCGCGGCCTTTGATGTCGGCGATCCGCGCGACGGCGGACTCATCGAGCGCGAGTGCATGCAGGCCGTAGATCGTGTCGGTCGGCATCAGCACGACCGAGCCGCCGGTGAGCGACTTTGCGATCTCCGTGAGTTGGAGGGTCGAGGGCGCGTCGCGGATCTGCCACCGCCTCATGAGGATCGAAATTGAAAATTGAAAATTGAAAATTGAAAGATCGGAACGGATGTACACGTGACTCGCGCGTCCGATCTTTCAATTTTCAATTTTCAATTTTCAATTCATCCTCCTATGCAGTCGTCGACGCCGAAAGAAGTTCGCGCGCGTGAGCGACCGCGGACGCCGAGACTTTCTCGCCGCCGAGCATCCGCGCGATTTCCTCCACGCGCTCCTCGGCATCATCGAGGCGGCGGATGCGCGCGCGCGTGTGACCGCGGTCTTCTTCTTTCCAGACGTAAAAGTGCGTCGTTCCGAAACTGGCGATCTGCGGGAGGTGCGTGACGCAGATGACCTGGTTGCGCGCGGCGAGTTGTTGCAATTTGCGGCCGACGATTTCCGCGACGCGGCCGCCGATACCTGCGTCGATCTCGTCGAAGACGAGCGTCGCGGCTGCCGCGCGAGTTGATGCGCGGAAAAGCGCCGCCGCGATTGCGAGCTGGATGCGCGAGAGCTCGCCGCCGGATGCGATGCGTTGCATCGGCTTCGGCTCTTCGCCGCGATTCGGGGCGATGAGGATCTCGATGCGATCGACGCCGTCCGGAGTCGGCGAGGCGTCGCGCGTCGTGACGTCGACCTTCACGGTCGTCCGCTCCATCGCGAGATCGTTGAGCTCTTTCTGAATGGCCTGCTCGAACGCGCGCGCTGCTTTTTTGCGAGCCGCGCTGAGTTTGTCCGCAGCCTTGCGATACGCCGTCATGCGCGTCGCCTCGACCTGCTGGAGCTTTTCGACGTTCGCCTCGTAGTCGGCGAGGCGCTCGTATTCGTCCTGCGCGCGGCC
>DASYLL010000210.1:0-1645 GCA_036009605.1 Thermoanaerobaculia bacterium
TCATCGTCAATAAATTCATCTACGGCCCCGATGCGAACCCCGGCGGGTTGATGCCGTTGCGCGACGTGCAGCGCGGCGACATCGTCGTCTTTCGTTATCCGCAGCAGCCCGACATCGATTTCGTGAAACGCGTCGTCGGCCTGCCGGGCGAGACCGTTTCCATTGAGGACAAGAAAGTCTTCGTCGACGGAACGGAGCTGCGGGAGCCGTATGTTCTGTGGGACGACGAGCGCATTTATCCGGCCAGCGAGTTCCTGCCGGAGCCGCAGCGCTCGCGCGATCAGATGAAGCCGCTGAAACTTCCGGCCGGACAGTACTTCGTGATGGGCGACAACCGCGATCACTCCAATGACTCCCGCTACTGGGGCACCGTGCCTCGCTCGATGATCAAAGGCCGCGCCTTCATGGTGTATTGGTCGTTCGATTGGGAGCCATTGCCACCGAAGAGCACGTTCACGGATCGCAGTCGCGAGCTCGTCAACGTAACGCGCCACTTCTTCAGCCACACGCGTTGGAAACGGACGTTCTTCATCGTCGACAGCCAGCACCACTACACGCCCGGCGTCAGTTCGTATGGAAACGAATAGCGACGAAGAGCAGCTGACTTCCCCGCCGGAAGCGCTCGGCGAAGTAGGGGAAGCTGTAGCCGAGCGTGGTCCCGAGCGCGTGATCGATCGCGGCGATCACTCGATCTCCCGTCGCAGCATCCCAGAGAACGTACTGAAGGTTCTCTATCGTCTGCATCGCAGCGGCTATCGCGCCTATTTGTGCGGTGGCAGCGTGCGCGATCTGTTGATGGGCCGTACGCCGAAAGACTTCGACGTCGTCACGGACGCGCATCCCGGCGACGTGCGCCGCCTGTTTCGCAACAGCCGCATCATCGGGCGGCGTTTCCGCCTGGTGCACATCATCTTCCAGGATCAGGTCGTCGAAGTGGCCACGTTCCGGCGTGAGCCGGATCGCGCGGCGCCACAGGTGGATTCCGAGGTCGAGGAAGATTTTCTGATCACGGACGACAACACGTTCGGATCGCCGCTGCAGGACGCGAAACGCCGCGACTTCACGATCAACGCGATGTTCTACAACATCGCCGACTTCTCCGTCATCGACTACGTCGGCGGGTTGGAAGACATCGCGCAGGGACGCGTCCGCGTGATCGGCGATCCCGACGTCCGTTTCCGCGAAGATCCGGTGCGGATGATGCGCGCCATTGAATTCGCCTCGCGACTCGGATTCGAGATCGAAGCCGAGACGTACCAGGGGATTCTTCGCCATCGCAACGAGATCCTGAAGGCATCGCCGCCGCGCGTCTCGGAGGAGATTCTCGAGCTGTTGCGCCGCGGCTGGTCGCGCGGCGCGATTCGTTTGATGGTCGATGCGGGACTGCTCGAGCCGCTCTTGTCGGAGATCGACAGCGCCATCCAGGGCGATCGCGCGCCGTATTTCTGGAAGATGCTGGAGGTGCTCGACCGCACCGTACAGGCGGGCCGCAAGATCTCCGACGCTGTGCTGCTGTCGGTGCTCGTGTTGCCATGGGTCGTGTCCGAGATCGAGGTGCTCGAAGAGAAGCGCCACTCCTCCGAGCCGGACGAAGCCTCCCGCATGCGCCTCGGCGAGGTGCTGGTCTTCATCCGCGACCTCATCC
>DASYLL010000211.1:0-3115 GCA_036009605.1 Thermoanaerobaculia bacterium
GGTCGGTACCGTCTCACGCGCCACCACGTTGCCGGCCTCGTCCAAGCCGACCGCCACCGACTTCCGATCGCTCACGTCCAGACCGATCGATGCGTAAACCCTCGTTACGTTCTCCATCTCGCCCTTGATAGACTTCTTCACGGCCAATCTCCTTTCTTTGCAGAGCCTCTCGTGCTCGACACACAGAGACTACTGCGCGGCGGTTGGCCTTCTCATCTCATCTCCAAACCCGGAGCCGGCGGCGATCAGGCACTGCGCGAGGCGCGTCCATCGCTCGCCGCCGTGTCCCGTGCGCACGGCCGTCCCGACCGCGGTCGAGTCGCCAACGATCACGACGAGTTTTCGTCCGCGCGTGACGGCCGTGTAGAGAAGGTTGCGGCGCAACATGATCGAGTGCTGCGGCATCAGCACGACGACGACCGCTGGATACTCGGAGCCCTGCGATTTGTGGATGGTCGTCGCATACGCGAGCGTCAGCTGGTCCGCTTCATCAAATGAGTAGTCGACGATGAGGTCGGCGCCGAAGTCGACCGTGAACATCTCTTCTTCCATATCGACCATCGCCAGCACGCCGACGTCGCCATTGAAAACGTTCTTCTCGTAGTTGTTCTCGGTCTGCATGACCTTGTCGCCGGGCGCGAAAACGACGTCGTTCGGACGCTCGACGCGCGCGCCGCGATGTTTGTCCGGCGGATTGATCGCGCGTTGCAGCTCGCGATTGAGCAGCACGACTCCGGCGCTGCCGTTGCGCATCGGCGCGAGCACCTGCACATCGCGCAATGCTTTGAGTCCGAACTGCCGTGGGATGCGCTCCGTCACGAGCTCGACCACGCGCTGAACTGCGGTCTCCGCGGTGTTCGTGCGAAACAGAAACATGTCCGAGACCTGGCCGGGAAGCCCGAAACGCGGATGCTCGCCGCGGTTGATGCGATGTGCGTTGGCGATGATGTCACTGCCCGCGGCCTGGCGATGGATCTCCGTGAGGCGAATCGACGGCACGCGCTCCGACGAGAGAATGTCGTGCAGCACTTCGCCCGGACCGATCGACGGCAACTGATCGGCATCGCCGACGAGCACGATCGCCGCGTCTCGCGGCAGCGCACGCAACACTGCATCGAGCAACGGCACGTCGACCATCGAGGCTTCGTCGATGATCAGCACGTCGCACTCGAGCGGATTCTCTTCGTTGCGCTGGAAGCGATTGCTCTCGGCGCTCATCTCCAGCAATCGATGGATCGTGACCGCCGACATGCCTGTGCTTTCCGCGAGCCGCTTCGCCGCACGGCCGGTCGGCGCGGCGAGCAACACTTTGCGCTCCGCGGATTGCAATACCGACACGAGCGCATTCACGAGCGTCGTCTTGCCGACACCCGGACCGCCGGTGATCACCGCAGCCTTCGACGTCAACGCGACACGAATCGCTTTGCGCTGTGCGGGATCGAGCGCAATCGCGCTCTCCGCTTCCGCGGTCGTGATCGCCGCATCAATGTCGATGTCGCCCCAGGATGGCGATTCGTTGCTGAGAAACGCGAGCGTCTCAGCGATCCGCGATTCCGCCGCATGCAGCCACGGATCGAAGAGCACCCGCCGTCCCTCGAGATCTTCGACGATCACGACACGCATCTCGATCGCAGTCGTCATCGCGGTGCGCACGAGATCTTCTCCGACGCCGAGGAGCTTCACGGTTTCGGTGAGGGCATCGTCTTCGGGGATGCCGCAATGGCCACTTTCGCGCGCCAATTCGACGACGTGCCGTAAACCCGCGAGCAAACGAAAGGGCGAAGAGAGGTCGTAGCCAAGTCCGCGCGCAATCGCATCCGCGGTCTTGAATCCAATGCCGCGCACTTCATGCGCGAGCCGATACGGATTCTCGCGGATCGCCGCGATGGCGTTGTCGCCGTAGTGCTTCTGAATGCGAAACGCGCGACCGCCGCCGAGACCGTGTTGGGCGAGGAAGACCATGAGCGCGCGGACGCTTCGCTGTTCGTTCCAACTGGACGTGATCTTCTCGAGCGTTTTCGCGCCGAGGCCGGCGACTTCGCGCAGACGATTCGGCTCTTCGTCGATGATGCGCAAGAGATCAGTGTCGAATCGCGCGACGAGCTTTTTCGCCAGTCCGGCGCGAATGCCTTTGACATGTCCGGCGGCGAGATAGCGCTCGATGCCTTCGCGACTCGTGGGTACGATGATCGCGACCGTTTCGGCATTGAACTGTCTTCCGTATTTGCGATCCTGCCGCCACTCCCCCGTCGCAACAATCGGCTCCCCTTCCTGCACCTCGGGGAACACGCCCACGATCGTGACCGCCTCGTGCGTGTCGTCGCGAATAGCGACGAGGACGGTCCAGCCAGACTCCGTATTGTGGAATCGGATGCGCTGGATGGTGGCGTTCAGGGTTTCGGGCATGAAAGCGGGATTCTACGCCTTGACAAATGGGGCGAATGGCATGAAATTGAGTGCCAGATGGACACGCAGACAATGACCAAAGACATCGCCCGCTTTCAGGAACTGCGCAACCGGCCGCCGATGCCGCGCAACTATGTCGTGCTCCTCGGCCTCGACTACTTCGACTTGCCGAGTCTGCTCAAGGCGATCGAGAAGGGCTTTTCGTGGAAGACCTTCGAGCGTTTCCTGAAGAACATCGACCTGCCGGCCGAAATGATCGCGGACATCATGGGTATCCCCCGTCGAACGCTTGCGCGTCGCAAAGTGGAAGGGCGATTGAAGCCGGATGAATCAGACAGGCTCCTGCGGCTTGCACGCGTGTTCGGCAGCGCGCTCGATCTCTACAACGGGAATCGTGAAGCCGCGGTGCTTTGGTTGACGGACATCAACATCGCTCTCGGAAAGATCGCACCGATCGAGATGGCCCGTACGCAAATCGGCGCGGAAGAAGTCGAACATCTCGTCGGCCGCATCCAGTACGGAATGTTCTCATAGTGATCACGACGTGGCGCATCGTCGAGGCGAGATTCGCCGACAACATCTTCAGTGGCGAAGGTGCGCGCCTCCACGACGCACGCTGGCACAAGGCCGGACACCGCGTCGTCTACACCGCCAGCACCATCTCGCTGGCCACACTGGAGTTGATCGTCAACACGCCGCGCGCGCGACT
>DASYLL010000212.1:0-8958 GCA_036009605.1 Thermoanaerobaculia bacterium
CGATCGCGGACAACGTCGAGTTGCGCCGCGCCATCAGCGGCAGCGTCGTCGACACGCTCGCGGATCTGCATGCAATCGACGTCGCGGCGAATGGACTCGACGCGCTCGGCAAGCCCGCGGGTTTTGTCGCGCGTCAGATTCGCGGATGGACCGAGCGCTGGCACGGCTCAAAAACGAGCGACGTTCCGGAGATGGAAGCGCTCGCGTCGTGGCTCGAAGCGCACATTCCGGGGGACGCAACGCCGTCGCTCGTGCACGGCGATTACAAACTCGACAACGTGATGCTCGATGCGCAGCAGCCCGATCGGCTCGTCGGCGTGTTCGATTGGGAGATGAGCGCGGTTGGCGATCCGCTCGTCGACGTCGGCATCCTGCTCGCGTACTGGGTGCATGTCGCCGGCGTGAACGATCCGACGATCGGAACCGTGACGACGCGGCCGGGCTGGTTCGGACGCGACGAGATTCTCGAGCGCTACGCCACGCGCTCGAAACGCAATCTCGATGCGATCGCGCTCTATGAAGTTTTTGCGGTCTTCAAGCTCGCGGTCGTCATCCAGCAGATCTACGCGCGATACGTGCGCGGCCAGACGGACGACCCGCGTTTCGCGCCGCTTGGCGAGCGTGTTGCGTCGCTGGCGGGCATCGCCACCGAGCTCGCCGGAAAGGTGTGACCATGAACACGCAGATTCTCCTCAAGTCGCGACCGCAGGGCATGCCGGACGCGAGTCACTTCGAGACCGTCGAGATACCGATCCCCGAGGCCGGGGCGGGACAGGTTCTGCGGCGAACGATCTGGCTTTCGGTCGATCCATACATGCGCGGACGCATGAGCGAAGCGAAGTCCTACGCGGCGCCGGCGAAGCTCGGCGAGCCGATGGTCGGTGCGACGGTGAGTCAGGTGATCGCGTCGAACAGTCCACGATTCGCTCCCGGCGATTTCGTCCTCGGCTATGACGGCTGGCAAGCGTACGGCGTTGGTGATGCGAAACTCCTGCGCGCGCTCGATCCCGCGGTCGCGCCTGTTTCGTATGCGCTCGGCGTCCTCGGCATGCCCGGTTTGACCGCGTATGTCGGGCTGCTCGACATCGGACAACCGAAGAGCGGCGAGACTGTTGTGATTTCTGCCGCGGCTGGCGCGGTTGGCTCAATTGCGGGACAGATCGCAAAGATCCACGGATGCCGCGTCATCGGCACCGCCGGCTCCGACGAGAAATGCGAGTACGTCACGCGCGATCTCGGCTTCGACGCCTGCATCAACTACAAGACCGAAGACATCGGCGCAGCGCTCGATGCTGCTGCACCGAACGGCATCGACATCTATTACGACAACGTCGGCGGTGCCGTTCTCGATGCGGTTCTGCAGCGCGTGAACGTACACGCGCGCATCGCGCTCGTCGGCTTGATCTCGCAATACAACGACGCCAAACCAACCCCCGGCCCCAATCTCTCGCCGTTGCTTTCGAATCGCGTGTTGATGCGTGGAATGATCATCAGCGACCACCAGCACCGCGCACCCGATTTCCTGCGTGACATGTCCGACTGGCTCCGCGACGGCAAAATTCACTATCGCGAAGACATCATCACCGGCCTCGAAAACACGGTGATTGCGTTTCTGGGATTGTTCGCAGGAGAGAACGTGGGCAAGAGGATCGTAAAGGTGGCAGAACCGGAGTAATCCGAGCTCTCTCGGCCTTCGCCCCTCGTGAGAGGGAGAAGGTCCGAAGGCGGATGAGGGGAGCTCACCGGCGATCAGCGACCATCCGGCCACCGCACGAAGCTTCGTCCACGCGTCCCACATCTCCAGATCCTCATGCTCCGAGACCGGATCGGCGCGCTCGAACGGCGAGCCGTGGAGGCTTTCGGTTGCGGCGCAACTCCTGCCGTTCACGCGGAGCCGCGGCGCGATAATTTTCCGCCCATCGCCTGATGTCAGCCGGGTCCACTATCGCTAGCGTTGTACGCATGGAGCGCGAAGGCAAACCCCGCACTCAATCGCAATGCGCGGACTGCTCGATGTCGATTGCGGTGGGCGTAACCGTCATTGCAATGCCTCGCGGGATCGTTGAACTGCGTTATCGAGGAAAGCGCGGACGACGGTCTCCTGCGCCACGGTATTCGCATAGTGCGACGCCGGCAGCACCGCGCCCGTCCAGCCGGTGGTGTTCCAGTCGCCGAATGTGAGTTCGCCGAGGCGCGAGGCGTCGGGGTACGGCCACGGTGTGACGTAGAAGTACGGTTCGTCGAGGAACGTGTCGCCCGGTGCGAGGCCGACGCCGATCGTGTGCGCGTCGCCCAGTTGGAAGAGATGCGCGATGTCGAAGTGGTGCGGCCAGCAAAGCGTGTTCTCGATGACGGTCGCGGCGTTGCTGTAGTACCGCGCGAGCTCGGCGAAGTGTTGTTCGTCGGCATCGAACACCGCCCCCTGTGCGACAGGAGGATCCGGACGTTTCAATGCATGCCCGCAATGAGCTTCGAAAAACGCGAACGCGTCATCGAGCGTTTTGCCGCGCAGGTGCAGTTCACTGGTTGTGGTTCCGATCGCGAGGATCGTGAGATCGCGCAGACGCAGACCGCACGTCACTCCGTTGACCGGCTCCTGCAGCAGCGCTTCGAGCGATGCTGACCACGTGAAGGCGGTATGACTGTCATCGCTGCGCGGAGGATTGAGCGTGCGGCCGACTGCCGCGGCGGATTGTGCGGCCCGGTGTGATTGCCGTCGAGCCTCGACGAGTGCGCGCGGATCGATCGCGCCAATCCGTTCCCAGGCCATCACGGCCACACTTGGTTCGTCGTCCCGTCCGGGAAGATCGCCGTCGCAGTTTCGCTGCTCCCGCTGCGTTCGATGCGCATCAGCGCGCCTTTGCTGTAGTCGACGCCGCGGCTCATGCCCATGTCGATCAGAAACACGAGCCCATCGAAGTTCTCGAACAGGTGGCCCTTCTTGCGCTCCGAGCCGTCGTTGAACGTGTACGTGCCCGGCTGATGTCCGAAGACGATGTGCTTGACGCCGAGGGCGTCGGCGTAGCCGAGGAGCCGGGCGATGCTTTCGATCGGCTTGTCGTTCTTCTTCTCCCACCAGGGCGGCTTCATGCGCGCTTCGACCAGGCCTTTGTCGCCGAGGAGGACTTTGGCGCCGTAGCCTTCCTGGTCGATGCCGGTCTGCAGATCGCCGATGAGTTGGGTCAGCGTGCGGCCTTTCGTGCTGCCCGCGTGTGAGAAGAACCAGCCGTTGACGCGCGTCGCGAACGGCAGACAGAGAAGGAACCTGCCGATGCCTTCGGGGTCTGTACCGTCGGCAACGTCCTGCGGCTTGATGCCCGCGGCCTGCAGTTCCTTCTGAAACTCCTGCGTCTTGTCGCTGGTCGGATCGTCGAGAAACTCCACCTCGTGATTGCCGGTCGAGATCACCACGCGTCCGCCCTGCGATCCCGCGGACGTCGTGAGCGCACGCATTAACGCGATCACGTCGAGCGACTGCTTCCACTTGTCGATCATGTCGCCGGTCACGACGAGCACGGACTTGCCGCCGCTCCACCTGACCATCTCCGGCGACGATGGAACGCCATCGATCAGCTTTCCGCCGACGAGTAATGCGACGAGGCGGTCATAGTCGCCATGCGTATCGCCAAGCGCGTAAACGATCTCGCTCGTCTGCAGCGTAATGACCGCGGGACAACGTCCCCAATTGCGCGGCGGCGTTTCACCGAAGAGCGGAAGCGCGAGGATCAGCAGAAGCGTGGCCAGTCGTCGCCGGGTCGTCAGTAATTTGCGCATGGACATAAATGTAGACCTTGAACGGCCTCATTGCACAGAGGGTGCGCAAACTTCAATGATCGAATCCCCCACCCGATCTCGTTCATCCATGCGTGCACCCTCACCGCCGGTCCGCCGCCCGCTTTTTGTATGATGCAGACATCTCATCGATCTCATCCAGTGGGCCCATTCCGTGCTGAGCGGCGACTTCATCGGCAGCAGTCGGTTCGAGGTGAAACGGCGCATCGGCTCCGGGGCCTTCGGCGTTGTCTACGAAGCGTTCGACGGCACGCGCAACGCCACCGTCGCCATCAAAGCTCTGCGCCACGACACGGCGGACGCGTTGCTCCGCTTCAAACGCGAGTTCCGTTCCCTCACTGACATCGCCCATCGCAACCTCGTGCAACTCTACGAGCTCATCGCCGAAGGCGACGAATGGCTCGTCACGATGGAGCTCATCAAGGGCAAGAGCTTCGTCGAATATGTCTGGGGACAAGGCCCGTTCCGCTTCTTCGGCACAGGCGATGAGCCGACCGAGATCAGCGCGGATGGCCACGCGGAAGCTCCGGCCGAGGATGCGGCGGAGGGACAGGCGACGCATGCGCGCGACAGTTTCGCGCGAGCGCTCGATGCGACACCAGCGGATCTCGCGTTGCTTGCCGAAGCATTGCCGCAGCTCGTGCAGGGCGTGATCGCGTTGCACGCGTCGGGCAAACTTCATCGCGACATCAAACCGTCGAACGTGCTCGTCACCGCGGAGCCGCGTGTCGTGCTCCTCGACTTCGGACTCGTCACCGACACCGAAGGCGATCGCACATTCGAAAGCATCCGCGTCGCCGGCACGCCCGCGTACATGTCGCCGGAACAGGCAGCCGGCTTGCCGCTCACGCCCGCGAGCGACTGGTACAGCGTCGGCGTGATGCTCTTCGAAGCGCTGACCGGCGACGTGCCGTTCCAGGGCCCGTATCTGCAGGTCCTCACGCAGAAACAGAACACCGAGCCACCGGCGCCAGGCTCGCTGATCCCCGGCATCCCGCCGGTTTTGAACGACCTCTGCGTCGATCTGCTCCGCCGCGATCCGAAGAAACGCCCCACCGGTCCCGAGATCCTCCAACGCCTCGGTGGCACGGCAATCGCGCCGCCGGCCACGCGTCCGAAACCGTCGTCGTCCTCGCCGTTCGTCGGACGCCAACGCCATCTCCGCTCGTTGCGCGAAGCATTCGACGCGACGCTCGATGGCGCGCAGACCACGGTTTGCATCGCCGGCACATCGGGCATCGGCAAGACATCGCTGATGCGCACGTTCCTCGAGCGGCTGCGCGACGAACTGCCGGAAACGATCATCCTCACCGGCCGCTGCTACCAGCGCGAGTCGGTGCCGTACAAAGGTGTCGACAGTCTCGTCGATGCGTTGCATAGCGTGCTCTCGCGTCTGGCGCCGCACGAGCTCGAAGCGCTGCTGCCGCGCGACATCCTCGCCGCCGAGCAGCTCTTCCCCGTCCTCAGCGACCTCGGCGACGCAGTCCGCGCGCGCCGCCGCATCGCGGTCGTCCCCGATCAGCAGGAGCTGCGCCGCCGCGCGTTCGCCGCAATGCGCGAGCTGTTCCTTCGCCTCGTCGATCGCGCGCCGCTCATCATCGCTATCGATGATCTGCAATGGGGCGACGTCGACAGCGCCGAGCTGCTGAAGGAAATTCTGCGCGCACCCGACGCGCCGGCGTTGTTGTTCCTCGCGTCGTACCGTGCGGACGAAGAGAGCAGCAGTCCGTTCCTCCGCGCCTTCCTCGACGGACGTCACACGATGCGCGAGTTGCGCCTCGGACATCTGACGAATGACGAGTCGCGCCAGCTCGTCGCGGAGCTGCTCGAGTCGGTGCCGACCGCGACGACGGACATGGCCAATCTCATCGCGGATGAATCGGGCGGCAGCCCGTTCTTCATCGATGAGCTGGTGCGCACGCTGCGTCTCGCGGATGAATCGACGGTGCGCGAAGCCGCGCGTCGTGGTTCCGGCGACAGTGATGCGCGCGAGTTGAACGTCCGCGATCTGCTGCGCTTGCGCCTCGCGCGTCTCGATTCCGAGAGTCACATCGTGCTGCAACTCGTCGCGGTGAATCGTCGTCCGACCTCGGCCGCGGTGCTGCGTCGCGCGGCGACGGCGGTCGACTACGAATCTGCGGTCGCGAAACTGCTGTCCGAGCATCTCGTGCGCACGCGCGAAACGCCGCAGGGCGAAGAGCTCGAGATCTATCACGACCGACTTGCGGATGCGGTCGTCACGCTCATTGATGATGACGAACAGCGGCGGTTGCACGCCGTTCTTGCGGCGGCGCTCGAAGGTTCCGAGGATGCGGATGATGAGGTGCTGGCGGACCATTTGATTGCGGCGGGTGCGCGCGATCGTGGCGTCACGTACATCATTCGCGCGGCCGACACAGCGGCGAAAGCGCTGGCATTCGATCGTGCGGCGCGGCTCTACCGCTTTGCGCTGTCGCTCAACTCGGGCGAAGGCGCCGATTCGATCCGACGCAAGCTCGGCGATGTGTTGTCGAACGCGGGTCGCGGTCGAGAAGCGGCGATGGAGTACCTGGCGGTGAAGAGCGAGAACTTCTCGGACGATCTCGAATTGAAACGCAAGGCCGGGCAGCAGTTGCTGTTCAGCGGGCATGTCGATGAAGGCCTGGCGGTCGTTCGCACCATTCTCGCGTTGACGGGTGTGCCGTTCCCCGAATCCCGGCGCGACACGATCATCGCGCTGTTGAAAGTGCGTCTGAAGTTGAAGTTCCGCGGCCTGCGATTCCGCGAGCGAGGCATCGACGAGATTCCGGTGAACGAGCTGCTGCGCGTCGATACGTGTCGTGCGGTGGCGATCGGACTCAGCTCCGTCGATACGATCCGCGGCGCCGTGTTTCAGACGCGGTATCTGCTGCTGGCGCTGGCCGCGGGCGATCCGCATCGCATCGCGCACGCGCTGGCGATGGAGTGCGGCTACTCGTCGGTCGGCGGCTCGCGCACGCGCCGGCGCACGCAGATGTTGACCACGGAAATGCGCCGCGTTGCGCGCAGCGTGCAGACGCCGATCGCGAACGCAAACGCCGACCTCATTGAAGGTGTGGCGGCATCGCTGGAAGGGCACTGGCACAAAGGGGCCGAGCTGCTGATGCACGCTGAGCAGCAGTTCCTCGAGCATTGCACCGGCGTGACGTGGGAGCTCGGCACATCGCGCTCGTTCGGTCTGCGATGCCATCAGTTCCGCGGCGACATTCGCGTGATGACGGAGCGTTTCCCGCCGCTCGTGCGCGACGCGCAGGAACGCGGCGACCGCTATTTCGCGACGAACATCGTGTTGTTCTCGCACTACGTGAATCTCGCGGCCGACGATCCGCAGAAGATGACGGAAGAGATCGAGGCGGCAATCTCGGGTTGGTCGCACGCGGGATTTCACGTGCAGCACATGTGGCACCTGCGTGCCGGGGTCGAGAACGCGATCTACGAAGGGCGCGGCATGCTGGCGTGGACGAAAGTCGCGCAGAGCTGGCGCGCGGCGCGCGGTTCTCTGGTCGCGCGAGTCCAGTTCACCGGCATCGTGCTCGAAGAGTTACGCGGGCGCGCCGCACTCGCCGCCGCAATGGAGGCGACATCGCCGCGCGAGCGGACGCGACTCGTCGACATCGCCGATCGCGCCGCAAAACGAATCGAGAAAGAGCGCACCGACTGGGGGCGCGTGTTCTCGCAACTGCTGCGTGCCGGCACCGCGTTTTTGCGCGGCCGCGATGAGCAAGCAGTGAAACTGTTGCGCTTTGTCGAAACGATCGGCGAAGAACAGGAGATGTTTCTGCACGTCGCCTGCGCCCGCCGCCGCCTCGGCCAGATCCTCGGTGGCGACGAAGGCGCGGCGTTGTTCAGCGCCGGCACCGCGTGGATGAACGAGCAGGGGATTCTCAATCCGGACGCGATGACGCGGACGATCGTGCCGTGGTCGCCGGGTAGGGAACGGCCGCTCTGACGACTCTCCATAGCTGAATCGGCAATCAGCATGGGAGGTCATGGATGGCTCCTGCGCCGCGCGAGCGAGCGGTCGATATCTATCTCATCGGGCGAGGCATTCTCGGCCTTCGTCAACTGACGGCGGAAGCGCGAGAAGCACTGCGGTCGTGCCGGCTCGTCTTCGATCTGTCGGGCGACGCCGCGGCCATTCGTCGCGTCAACCGCAATGTCGTCGATCTCTCGGACGACTATTGGGGGCACTCCGATCTCAACGCCAACATCTATGAGCGCCTGACGCGGAAAGTGCTCGCCGAAGGCGCGCGCGGACCGACCGTCGGTCTCGTCACCGACGGACATCCAATGGTGTTCGACGACGTCTGCTGGGCCATTCGCCGCCGCGGAAAGAAGCGCGGACTCAATGTCGTCGCGCTGCCCGGCGTTTCCTGCCTCGACACAATGGTCATCGACCTGTGGGTCGACCTCGGCAACGGCAGCCAGATCGTGGAAGCAAACCAGCTCGTCGAATGGAACATGACGCTCAGTCCGCATCTCGCGACGTTCGTCTTTCAGGTCGGAAAATTCGGTACAGAGATCATCGGCGCGCCGAAGAGTACGAGCCGCAAAGGCCGCTATGACGCGCTCGCCGAACATCTGATGCGCTGGTTTCCGCCGACACATCCGGTGACGTTGATCGTCTCCGCCGGCGATGTGCGACCGGCAGCGCGGCGATCGGTCCGTCTGGGGATGCTCGACCGTGCGCGTGCATTCATCGATGAGAACGCGCCCTATGGATTGACGTTGTTTCTGCCGGCATTGCCGTCGACGCCGGATCTTGCGTTCGGAACGCGCATCCGGGATCACGAACATCACGCGGACATCGCGGGGAGAAAATCATGAAGAAGCCGTTGACGGATTTCATTCGTGACCACGCAAAAGAGTCGAAGCCCTTCGTGATTCTCTTTCAGGATACCGAGGCGGCGCGAACCGCTCTCGATACGTTTCTGAACGCGCGTCTCGACATCAATCGAATCCGGGCCGCACAGGACTTCGTGTCGAGCTCGATTTTCGAGTTGATCGACTGGAAGGAGATCGCCGTATTGCGCGATGCGGTGACGCAACGCGAGCTGCGACGCAACATGCGGTATCCCAAATATCGCGACCATACGGCGCATACGGTGTGGGGCTTTCTGCTCGGGTGCACATGGTATGAGCGATGCG
>DASYLL010000213.1:0-12975 GCA_036009605.1 Thermoanaerobaculia bacterium
CGCCGACTTCATGTGGCGTCCCGATTGCGGCAACGGAAAATCGGGCGCTCAGCGCATGCGATTCGTGAATGATCCGGCTGACACGAGCGCGATCTATCCGGCCAGCCATCAGGCGGCCTGGGTACAGCATCTCGTCGACACGTGGGGCTCGGCGGCGAATGGCGGCGTGCGTTACTACTCGCTCGACAACGAGCCATCGCTCTGGAGCTTCGATCACTGGGACGTGCATCCGAGCGGCGCTTCGTACGACGAGGTGTGGGCGAAGATGGCCGAGTACGGCGCCGCGATCCGCGCGACCGATCCGGGTGCAGTGATCACCGGCATCGAGGAATGGGGCTGGTCGGGCTACTTCATGAGCGGCCTCGATCAGGAAAACGGCAACAACGCCGATCGCAATGCGCACGGCGGCGTTGGTTACGTCGAATGGCTATTGCAGCAGGCGCGCGCGTACGAACTGGCGCACGGCATCCGCATCATGGACATCGCCGCGCTGCACTTCTATCCGCAGAACGGAGAGTTCAGCAACGACACATCGAGCAGCATGCAATTGTTTCGCAATCGCTCGACGCGCGCGTTGTGGGATCCCAACTACGTGGATGAGTCGTGGATCGGCAACACGGAAGGCCCTCCGGGCGCGCGCGTGCGATTGATTCCGCGGCTCCGCGAGTGGGCGAACACGAATTACCCCGGTACGCAGATCGCGATCACCGAGTACAACTGGGGCGCCGAAAATCACATCAACGGCGGCACCGCCCAGGCCGACATCCTCGGCATCTTCGGCCGTGAAGGCCTCGACATGGCCACGCGCTGGACGACGCCTCCGTCGCAATCGCCTTCGTACAAAGCGTTCAGGATGTACCGCAACTACGACGGCAATCAATCGCGCTTCGGCGACGTGAGCGTCAGCGCGAGCGGCCCGAATCCCGACAACGTTTCGACCTTCGCCGCGCAGCGTATGTCGGACAACGCACTGACGGTGATGATCGTCGCGAAGGTGCTCTCGGACACGACGCCAATCACGGTGAACGTCGCGAACTTCGCACCCTCGGGTCCCGCGCAGCGTTGGCAACTCGATGCCGGCAACGCGATCACGCAACTCGCGAATGTGTCGTTTGCTGGCTCGTCGCTATCGTTGAGCGTGCCCGCACAAAGCATCACGCTGCTCGTGATTCCGACCGTGGCCCTTGCGTCTCCCACTGCGGTGGTCGCAACCGCATCGAGCACTTCCACCGCGACCGTGACCTGGTCGTCTGTCGCCGGCGCGACCGGCTACGAAATCCACCGCAGCTCCGCGAGCGGCCCCTTCACTCTGCGCGGCACTTCGGCATCGACGACGTTCAACGACTCCTCACTTTCCGCGAATACGACCTATCTCTACAAAGTACGCGCAACCGCCGGAGTCGCGACATCGCCGCTCAGTGCAGTTGATGCCGCCACGACGACGATCTTCACGGACGATCCGTTGTTTGTCGGGACGCCGATCAGGAACACGCATGTCACGCAACTCCGCACCGCCGTCAACGCCATGCGCACCGCCGGCGGCCTCGCTGCTGCGGTCTTCACCGGCGGAACGACGATTCAGGCGCTGCACATCACGCAACTACGCACGGCGCTCGATCAGGCGCGTGCAGCAATCGGACTCTCCGCGCTGAATTACACGGATCCGACAATCACCGTCGGCGTGACGAAGGTGAAGGCTGTGCATGTGAGTGAGGTGCGGGCGGGAGTGAAGTGAAGAGAGCGCGGTCGCGCCATAATGGCAGCAGCACGTAGAGGAACCATGCTCGATACTGTGATCGACGTCAGTCATTTCAACGGCTCACCCGACTGGACAAGCGTTCGCGCGTCCGGAGTCGCCGGCGTGATTCATAAGGCGACACAGGGCGGAACATGGGTCGACCCGACGTTCGGGACGGCGCGCACCGCGGCTCCGGCGGCCGGGCTGTTGTGGGGTGCGTATCACTTCGGCACGGGAGACGAGGACGGCAGCGTGCAGGGACAGTTTTTCCTCGACACCGTGCAGCCCGACGCACAGACGCTCTGCGCCATCGATTTCGAGCCGAATCCCTCCGGCACGCAGATGTCGCTCGATCAGCTCGCCGCCTGGATCGAGACCGTGCAGAACGCCACCGGCCGCCCGCCGCTGGTTTATGGCGGCATGTCGCTGCTCTTCGGGGAGATCGGGACCAGTATGCAGGCCACGCTCGCCGCCTGTCCGCTATGGGTCGCGCAGTACACATCTGCGGCCGAGCCGTCCGGCATCCCGGCGCAGGTCTGGAACGGATGGACCCTGTGGCAGTACACCGCCAGCGGCAGTGTGCCGGGCATCAGCGGCAGTGTCGACCGCTCGCGCTACCAGGGAAGCGCCGCGGAACTGGCGGCGTGGTGGGCTCACGGGCAGTGAGATTCAACGGGAAGTAGACGCGACTTCGTCTTTCTCATCATCAGAGACGATCAATTCCGTTCCCGTCTGTTCGGCGATTTCTCGTGCACGCTGCGCCGCGCGGAGCAGTGCTTTCGGAGCCGCCTGCATATCCGCATCAGGAAGATGGGACACCAACTGTTCATTTGCTACTTTGCTCATTCTGTCCCTCCTCGATCAGTCGCGGTACCGATCCGTTGTTGTTGAACCACTGCCAGTAGTCGACTAATTGCCGGTAAGTCTCGAGAAAGTTTCTCACCCCGCTTGCGAAGCGTCGATGGATCACATCCTCCGGCACGGCATGTCCACCCTGGCGAACCCGTTCCGCCACTCGCGCCACCGCATCTTCCGGCGTGTTCAACGAAAGAAAGTACAACTTCACGCTATATCCCGCTCTCCGCCATCGCGGAATCCGCCTCGCATACGAATGCCCCGCCAACGTCGTCTCGAACGCGAAGCTGCGTCCCTCCCTCGCATTCCGATCGATCTCCTCGAGCATCAACCGTCCCGCCCGAATCGCAACCGTCTCCGGTTGAAACGGAGACAAACCTGCCGCGATCAGATCCGCATTGATGAACAGCGGCAGATCTGCCTCATGCGGTAGAAACTCGCGTGCGAACGTCGTCTTCCCAGCCCCATTCGGGCCGGCGATAATAACTACTTTCTTCTGCCCAGGCACACCCCACAGCGTACTCCTCTCCTCCCTCCGTAGATTCTTTGCCTCCCCGCCCGTCCCGAGGAAAAATCATTCCTCTTGAACGGGCGCACACCGACTCGCGATCTCGATGCCCTCTCCATCACGCACAACCCTCCGGGCGCGCAAAAGGAGAAAGCGAAAGACCGTCCCATGCGCTCGTCGAGCGCTGCGCCAAACCACAAAACCCGCCCCTACGCCGAGATGCGCGCGTCCTCCGCATTCTCCTTCCTCGACAGCGCGGCATTGCCCGAGGATCTGATCCACATCGCCGCCCAATGCGACCTGCCGGCAATGGCACTCATCGACGCAAACGGCGTCTACGGTGCCCCGCGCTTCTACGGCGCGGCAAAGAAAACAGGCGTACAGGCACGCGTCGGAGCCGACCTCGTCCTCGACGATCAGGGCCAGCGCCTCACTGTCCTCGTCGAAAACCGCACGGGCTACCGAAACCTCTGCCGCCTCCTCACCGCAGGCGCGCTCGCGCATCCCAAAGGCGAAGCGCGTTATGACTGGAAACTCATCGAACAACACGCAGAAGGACTGCGCTGTCTCACGCGCGCCGACGAACCGACACTGCACAAGATCAGTGGCATCTTCAAAGGCCGCACGCACATCGAACTGCAACGCCATTTCCGTCGCGATGAAGAACATCACAACGTCCGCCTCGTCGATCTCGCCCGAAAGCTGCGTCTACCTCTCGTAGCAACCAACGGCGTTCGTTACGGCCGTCCCGAAGACAAAGAACTGCACGACGTCCTCACCTGCATCCGCGAAGGTCGCAACGTCGACACCGCCGGCCGCCTCCTCGGCATGAACCGCGAGCGCCACATCAAAACCGCCGCCGAGATGACGCGCCTCTTCGCCGATCTCCCCGAAGCGATCGACGGCGCATGGAAGCTCGCAAACACCCTCGACTTCACCCTCGCCGACCTCGGCTACCAGTTCCCCGACTACCCGCTGCCGCCCGGCGAGACCAACGACACCTTCCTCCGCAAGATCACCTGGAACTCCGCGATGGCGCGCTTCCGCCCGCTCACCGCGAAAGCACAAATGCAGCTCGAAAAAGAGCTGAACATGATCGCGAAGCTCGCGCTCGCGGGCTACTTCCTCATCGTCTGGGACATCGTCCAGTTCTGCCAGCGCGAGAAAATTCTCGTGCAGGGCCGCGGCTCCGCGGCAAACAGTGCGGTCTGCTACGCGCTCGGCATCACCGCCGTCGATCCCGTGCGCATGGAGCTGCTGTTCGAGCGCTTCCTCTCCGAAGAGCGCGGCGAGTGGCCCGACATCGACCTCGACCTCCCCTCGGGCGATCAACGCGAGAAAGTCATCCAGCACGTCTACGCGAAGTACGGCAAACACGGCGCCGCGATGACCGCCAACGTCATCACCTACCGCGACCGCTCCGCCGCGCGCGAAGTCGGCAAAGCGCTCGGCTTCTCCCTCGAGCAGGCCGACAAACTCTCGAAGACCGTCAGCACGTGGCACTTCGGCGAGATCCGCGAAAAGATCGACACCCTTCCGCAGCAGCTCGCGCAAAGCGGCTTCGACGCCGCCGACCTGCGCGTGCAGCACTTCATGCGCCTCTACCTGCAGATCCAGAATCTGCCGCGCCACCTCGGCCAGCACTCCGGCGGCATGGTGCTCGCCAAAGGCCGCCTCGACGAGATCGTGCCGCTCGAGCCTGCGGCGATGCCCGGCCGCGTCGTCATTCAATGGGACAAAGAAGACTGCGCCGATCTCGGACTCATCAAAGTCGACCTCCTCGGCCTGGGCATGCTCGCCGCGCTCGAAGAAGCGATCCCGATCATCCGCCACTGCGAAGGAAAAGAAGTCGACCTCGCGCACCTGCCGCAGGACGATCCGCTCGTCTACAAGATGCTCAATGACGCCGATACGATCGGCATGTTCCAGGTCGAAAGCCGCGCGCAAATGGCCACGTTGCCGCGCAACGCGCCGAAGTGTTTCTACGACATCGTCGTACAGGTCGCGATCGTGCGGCCGGGACCGATCGTCGGCGGCATGATCCGCCCGTTCTTCGATCGACGTCAGGGCAAGGTTCCGGTCGAATATCCGCACCCCTGTCTCGAGCCGATCCTCAAACGCACCCTCGGCGTCCCGCTCTTTCAGGAGCAACTGCTGCGCATCGCGATGGTCGCCGCGAATTTCACCGGCGGTGAGGCCGAGGAGTTGCGGCGCGCGATGGGATTCAAGCGCTCGATGGAACGGATGCAGGAGATCGAACAGCGATTGCGCGCAGGCATGACGACAAACGGTATCGGGACCGAGGCGCAGGATCAGATCGTCAAATCGATCACGTCGTTTGCGCTTTACGGCTTCCCCGAATCGCACGCGGCGAGCTTCGCGCTGATCGCATACGCGAGCGCATACATCAAAGCGCACCATCCCGCCGCGTTCTACATCGCACTGCTCAATGGATGGCCGATGGGCTTCTACCATCCCGCGACGCTGATCAAAGACGCGCAACGCCACGCCGTGAAAGTGCTGCCGGTCGACGTCAACACCTCCGCCTGGATGTGTCGCTGGGAACAAGGCGCCGTCCGCCTCGGCATGCGATTCGTGAAAGGACTGCGCGCCGAGGCCGCAATGCGCATTGAAGCGGCGCAGCCATTCGCGTCCGCGGATGACCTCGCGCGACGCGCACAACTCCGCGCCGACCAATTGACGCGGCTTGCGTACTCCGGCGCGATGGCGTCCTTCGGACTGACGCGTCGAGCCGCGCTCTGGCAGGCGTCATATGCCGGAAAACAAGCAGGCGAGCTATTCGATCGCGATGCTGGGGTCACAGCTTCACCCCTGCCCGAAATGTCGCCGACCGAAAACACCATGGCCGACTACAGCGCCATGGAGCTCACCACGGGCCGACATCTTCTCGAACACTTCCGTCCGCAGCTCCGCAAGGACGGCGTGCTGTCCGCGATCCAGCTCAAACAGGTTCCGGACGGAAGCCGTGTCGTCACCGCCGGCGCCGTGATCGTGCGTCAGCGTCCCGGAACTGCCAAAGGATTTGTTTTCCTGACACTCGAGGATGAGACCGGACTCTCACAAGCCATCGTCACGCCCCAACTCTTCGCCGATCAACGCGCAACGATTCTCGGCAACTCGGGCCTCGTCATCGAAGGAATCGTCCAGAACAAAGAAGGCCAGCCGTCCGTCCGCGCAGAGAAATTCTGGCCGTTGACGGGAGTCGACCATGTGAACAGCTACGATTTTCATTGAGGCCGCCGAGGGCCCGCTGGGGCCGCTTTCTGGCTCGCAGGCGTGCCCTCGGCACAACAACTAGCCGACACTTGCGTGCATGTACCACGAGTGGCCGCAATCCTTGCAATAGTCGTTCTTTGGATAATTCTGTCGGTAGCCTCTGCAACCACACGCCTTGCACCCTCCCGAACCGGCGACCGGTCCTTCGGCTGCCGGCACGGCTATGGACAACTGCTCATCGCTGTCTGCTTTGATCATCGTGCGCACCTATAGGCTGTATTTCGTCAATATGAAGGCGATGGTATTCTGCGCGAACACGCCATCGATCGACAGGCGGGCCTGCAGTCCCTCGATCAATTCCTCTTCCTCCGGCTCGACTCTGCCATCCCGCATGATCAGGTCACACGAATTGACAAAGAGAGGCTCCCGTCTGGCCTGGGAGATCATCGGCGCGCACTTGTCCATCAATACGTGCGGGCCATTGCGCCGCAATATCCCTTTGCACGTTTCGACGTGAGCCCAGAATGGCTGCGCCGGCATCGGGCCCAGAGACTTTGTCCGGTTCGCTAGATACATGAAACTGTCGGCTTCCTCCTGGGAAATGTCGCCGTCGGCAGCAATGATGGACATCAGAATGCCCAGAATCGCCTCGGGTTCATTGCTGGGAAATTCGGAGCCACCGAAAACATTCTTAAAGAGTCCCATTCCTTGCTCCTCTATTTGAGCGTATGCCCGCAAAGCTTGCAGTGTCCGTGGCCGTAAGCACAATCCCTACAGGTGAAATGACCGTCGCGGCAGCTCTTGCCACCGGACAACGGCTTGGTTTTTCCGCATACGTCACAGCTCCTGGTTGATGACATGAAACACTCCTTTGTCAGTGAAGACTTCGTGATGCGCTGCCCATCGGCTGCGCTCAGATAGGAGACTGCTCAACCGGTCGTTCGGTCGGCCTCTTACTCAACGGTCGTCGACATCGTTGCCCCCCTGCGATCAATTCCGAGGTTTGGCTGGAAAGGACCAGCACCTCATCGACCGTTTAGGAGAAAGACACGCTTCGCGCGATTGAGTAGAGTTTCGGACTTTCAGCGGCTTTCGGCGCGGCACCAGATAGCCGGTACCCAATCGCTGGCAACCAGACGAAGGAAGGTTTCACTCCGGGCACCCACCTCCTGCTAGGAAGAAGAAGGTTCCCCACTCGACATCGAGCTCACTATGTGAGGCGATAGCCCGCCTCCGTCAGATGTCGTTTCAACTTGCCGATTTGCCACATCTGAACAGAAAGCGGATGTGCCTGGCCGGCGATCGTGATCACCACGCCTCGCCATACCGAAGCCTTCACGGCTTGCACGAGTCGCTTCGGATAGATGGTGACGGCTCGAAAACCTTCGACTCGCGGAAATCCGTTTGCGCTCAAAAGCGTGCGCGGGAGATCGGAGAATTTGCAACTTTCCACGCGCTGGAGATCCCGGAGACCGGGCGGTAGCGCAATCGGCCTCACGCCCTCTGCCTTTCGCTTTTCCTGCGCGCGTCCCACCGCTGCGCCAATGACACCGACGACCGGTCCCGCCGCTTCGAGCTGGCTTTTCGAGAGGATCGACAAAATCGCGTCGTCGGTGACGACGATGTATCCCGTTTCATGGGTTCCGACCGTTACTTTCATGCACTCATGTTCCATCCGACGAGTGCATTAACGATTGCAGACCGCCTCGGGTTCGGCGTCTCCGAACTTGTTTAATGTTCGTTCACCGCGAGCAATCAACCGGGCAGGTAGAAGGCTGTCTCGGCATGGACAGAAGCGGACTACCGCGGCGCAGCTGACGTCCGGCGCAGCACAGAGTTGGGCGACCAGGCAGTCGTGAGCACCGCGACAAGCCCGGCAGCGCCCCACGAGGTCGCGAACAGCAGGGCCGCCGATGAGGTTGAGACATGAGGAGACCCGTGCGCGGCCCACAAGCCCAGGAGACTCCCTGTCGATCCCATCGCCAGGAAGAACGCCAGACAGCGAATGGACCGCCGCTGGTCTCCCACAACAACGGACAGAAGCGCTCCCGCGACTGCTGCGCACAAGAATCCTCGCAACGCAATTCCGTAACCCAGGACGAGAGCAATGAGCACCGTGTCGACACTCGCTGGCTCTCGCTGAACCGTCGTTAGATACGCAAAGACTGCCGCGAGCGTTGCCGCAAGCGAGGTCACCGCAGTGACAAGAGAAGTGATCACGATTCGCACGTTCAGTCGCTCAATGGGCCGCAAGCTTGCCGAGTATCCCATTCGGCGAGAAACGACACCACTGACGCCGGGACGGAAGCCACGTCGTCACCGCGGGCGCCGTCGACCAACTGGGCAGCCGCGATTTCACTGCGGCACAATGGAGCTGCGAGCCGTTCCCGACTCGCAGCTGACTCGAGCTTCGGCGAGAAGCCTCACCCTGTAGCAGTCACCGACGCGAGCTCCGCCCTCGCGAAATCCTCGTCGACGTGCCAGCGCCACATCCTCTCCTGCAGATTCCCTTCGAAGATCGGATCGCGTTGGCCACCGTACGCGATGAGCAACGAACGGATGAGCGTCGGAACGTCGAAGACCGACAGCCGGTAATTGACCAGCCCGTCCTTGAAGCCGAAGATGTCGATCGACGGAACGAGAATCTCCTGCTTGCCCTTCGTCGTGAAAAAGCCCCAGTTGGTGATGATCGTGTTGTCGTTCGCGGCGTAGGAGAAGTGCGGTCCGCTGAGGTCCGGGAAGAAGGCGAAGATCAGCCGGAAATAGATCGATCCGTGCTCCGCCCCGCAGATCGTGGCGAACGAATCGGTCAGGAGACAGTTCGGCGTGAAGTCACCGGGAGGAAAACTCGTGGCCGCGTCGACTTTGTATTTCCAGATGTTACAAAGCCACTCGAAGTAGCGCTCCGGCGTGCCGAAATGCCCCGGCCGCGGCTCGCCGTCGGCGGGGCCGAGGTTGTCGGCGAGAGGGGGACACCACTCCGAATTTGGTTCCGAAAACTCGCACCCTGATTTGCTGCGGACGTAGACAGTCATGATGAAGCTCCTCCACAGTCACATTAACTTACAGCATGACTGACGGCAGTCCACCATTGCACCTTAATGCGATCAGGGTTCCGCGAACGACGCACCCTTTTGTACGATTCGTTCCAGTTTGTCCATTTCAAAGGTTTCTGGCCATTCGCTCGGGACTGCACGTACTCATTTACACCGAGTCCGAACGCGGCCGAAAACTGACGCTGGAAGTGGTATTTCGAAAACGCCGCGACGTTGCTGAACAAGTAGCGGTCGATACGCTCGTCGAGGTGTCACTCGATGTATTCGAGAACGCGGGCGAAACGTTCGCGGTAGCGTCGGCCGGATTCATGGGCAGACAGTACTCCGCGAGCGGAGTTGCGCACCTGACCGGAATTGCTCAATTCGAGCGCCCTACTCAGGCTGCTTCTGAGCGTCGCTCAGGAACATCGCCGCGACTGCGTAGGCATGCTGCGAAAACTCCGAGAACGGCTGGAACAGAAGGTTGCTTTGCAGCGAGATCGTCAAACCTTCCTCGGGAATGAGCATGAAGAACGACATGGCACCATTGGCCGTGCCGCCGTGATGCACGACGCGCAACTCCCGGCCGCTGCCTGGCTCCTTCCACAAACCGCTGCGCCAACCCATTGCGTATCCAGCACCCGTATCGGCACCATTCTTCAGTTTCTGCGGCGTCGTTAATGTCGTGAACGTCGCCGGTTTCACCAGCTTGCCGTCGAGGATCGCGTTGCCCAAACGAACCATTTCTGTCGGTGTCGATACGAAACCGCCCGCCGCCCACTTATTGCTCAAGTTGATCGTCGACGCTTTCTCCGGCTTGCCAAAGAATCCGGCCGTATAGCAGGTGACGAGCTTCGATGGTGGATCCTCTGCTCGCAACGCACGAGTTTCCATGAGGCCGATCGGCTTCGTCACACTCTCTGTCACAAACGAAAGAAAATCACGGCCCGACGCTTTCTCGATTGCCGCCGATAGCAAGACGAAGTTGTATGCAGAATAGGCGAACTTCGTTCCCGGCTCGAACAGCAAGGGATCGTCTTTGAACACTGCGACCGCGTCTTTTACGGAATCGAATTGACGCGTATTCGCATACTCGCCCTTCGCCATGTCGTAATCGCGAATCCCGGACTGATGCCCGGCAAGTTGACGAATCGTAATAGGATGCTCTTTTCTCGGAAAATACGAAACGTATGTCTGAATTTCAGCATCGAGGTCGATCTTCCTCTTCTCGACGAGGATGCCCAGTGCTAACGAAGTAAGTGCCTTTGTCGTGCTGCCGATCGGAAACACAGATTGCGTCGTCACCGCCGCACCGGTATCGAGATCGGAAACGCCAAAGCCCTCCGCCCAAATCACCTTGCCGTGACGTCCAACGGCGATGGAAAGGCCGGGTACCCGCCGCGCGGTCATGAACGCACGCAGGTGATCGCCTGCGCGCGCGGTCGCTGATTCAGACTGCGCCAGCAGATTGCCGGCATACATCACGAACAAACAGACAATCACCGAACGCCGCACACTCATGAAGGGCTCGATACGGAAGTCGCACGAGATTGTTTCGGATACCCTTTCCGGACACTCTCAGGATGCAGTCATTCAGACGGCTGACAGACTGACGGTCATGAGCGCATGAGCAGCCATGACACCGGTGCCACGTTTCGTGTCGGCTGGAGCGCCGAGGCAGACGGCGTCAAGGTCAGGTCAGTCCCAGGCGTCCCCAGGCGACACAGGCCGTCTAACGCTCCAACCAGCAGCGGTGCGTAGCGTCGTCTGCTGTAAACGGTTGTCACCCCGCAATCGTGGGAGATACCTCGACGATTCAACCTTGCCGGCGCACCATTTCGTTGATCCAGATCGGGGCGAACGGAGAGGTGCAACCCCTGGAAACCGGATAGTCGCGATAGATTCCCAACTTTTCTCCGATAGCGAGCGCTCGCTTGCGATGCCTGGGGAAGTGAATTCCGATTCCTGCAAGACAGAAATTCATCGTCCATTGCACCTCCGGAGCAGCGTTTCCCATTTCAGACTCGATACGGTCCAGAAGTGCTGGCAGATCGAGCCCGTCCGGGGTTTTAGCGATTCGCTCTGAAGTCAGGCTCCATCCGGCGCGGGCAGCCCAGGGGTCCTCCTCGTCCATCCATGCTTGGCGGAGAGACTCCTTTTCGGGATGGTTCCTGACGACATAGGAATTCAGCCAGTCTGCAACTTGCACGAAGTCGACGGATCGCACCATCCGATCCATGTCGTCGCGAGACACGCTTTTGGGCTTGATCAGAAGGATCGCCAGAAGGCGGGCATCGATGTTCCCGGTATCCCATAGCGCGATGGCCAACTGGTCGTTCGACTTGATCTTCTCGGCAAGCTTTCGGATGTCACCGAGTCGGACGCCGAACTGGTCGTCCCCAGCGCCATTCTTTTTGTTGTGCGCCCGGACCTTCTCGTTGCCGAGAGATTCCAGCTGCGTGAGCGTAGCCTCGAGAGTCATTGTCATGTTTATAGCGCTTCCTGAGCCGGAAATGCGGATGACCAACCGCACGCAGAAGTCTACCGCGCTGGAGCTCAGGTGGTGCGGATTGCGTCAGCTGCAGTTCAGAGTTCGCCGCCGGAAGGGCGCGAGCGTGCGATTGGATACTCTGAGAGGCTCTCTTCCACCTCGCGCCGAGTGTACTTTTCTGAAGGAGCAGGAGATGGACCGAAGCCGCGCAGCTTCGCGCTAACCGGCAGGCGAGCATGCATGCAGGAACGTTAGCATACGGAAGATTGAGTACTGTGTCAGGCAGCAGGATTCGAGCGCATAGAGCGCCAGATCACGAGCCATCCCGTGCTCGATCGATTGAGCACCAGCATCTCCGTCCCTGTCTCGCGGTAAGTGACACCGTTCAATTGGTAACTGATGCGAAATGGGCACAAGGCCACGGCTGCATCTCCGATGACATCGATCAACGGGTTACCGGCATCGAACTCATCGGTCACCGCCGCTGAATCATAGTCACGAAATGATTGAACGTACGCTTCCCGGCCAATGACTCTGGTGTCTGAATCCGGTGCGGCAATCACAACGTCAGCTGCGAGATAGTCGTCGATCAACTCGTATTGCTTACTGAGCCATGCTTGGGTGATTGCGGCAACGACAGCCTTGATCTGTTCACGATCGCTCATCATTGATCACCCAATGCCTCAACGAGTAGTGAGAAACAGCGCGTACTGAGCCTTCAGCCGCCACAGCGACACCATCCCGCCCATCCAGATGGCGGCTAGCACGACGTAAACGATTGGGTTGTTCGGCGCAGCGTACTGTCCGAGCGCAATCGACAGGAAGTACAGCGGATAGATGGGAACCGTCGACCAGAAGAGGAACGCGGCTGCGTGTGCGGACTTGCGAAGGTAGAGAACGACCAGGATGGCAGAACCAATCAGAGAAATGACAGCGAACAGATCGACCGTGCCCGCACGAATCTGCCAGGGAAGTAGTAGCGCACTGATCACGAACAGAGGGATCGCAACCGGCTTCATTGGGTCATTGTTCGCCATCTCTTGTCGCCCAACGGCCATACCGTGGCGCAGTGCGCCTACTTTTTCGGTACATACCGCATCGCCACCGCCCC
>DASYLL010000214.1:0-7116 GCA_036009605.1 Thermoanaerobaculia bacterium
ACTGTGTCCGGCGATGGCGCTCGAGCTCATCATTTTCGTCGGAATGCAGGCTGCCGGAAAGTCGACGTACTACGCCGCAAACCTCGCGGCAACGCACGTGCATGTGAGCAAAGATCTGATGAAGAACGTGCGCGATCGTGATGCGCGGCAACTGCAGATCATCGAGCGCGCGTTGCAGTCCGGACAATCAGCCATCGTCGACAATACCAATCCGACACCGCTCATCCGCGCGCCGCTGATCGAGCTCGGAAAACGACACGGTGCGCGCGTGATCGCGTATTTTTTCGAGGCCATTGTGAAAGATGCAGTCGCGCGCAATCGTCTGCGCGAAGGAAGAGCGCGCGTGCCCGACGTCGCGATGTACGTGACCGCGCGACGCATCGTGGCGCCGGCGTTGACCGAAGGATTCGACGAAATACGCGTGATCGGAGCGATCGAGACGACATGAATCCGAAGCAGCTGTTGAAGAAGGTCTTTCCTCCGATGATGGCCACGCTCGCCGACGGCCCGCCGCCCGACTCGAAGAACTGGTTGTACGAGCTGAAGTACGACGGCTTCCGCGCGATCTCCGCAATCACCGGCGGGGAAGCGGCGATGATCAGTCGCAACGAGCTCGATCTCGCACCGCGCTTTCCGCGCGTCTTCGAAGCATTGAAGAAGATGAAAGCGAAAGAGATCGTGGTCGACGGCGAGATCGTCGTTCTCGACGCTAAAGGCGCGCCGCGTTTTCAACTCCTGCAGCAGGCCGACGGCCGCGAGCGGATGATCCTCTTCGACATCCTCTGGCTCGACGGCAAAGACCTGCGTCGCCTGCCATACGAAGAACGCCGCAAAATCCTGAAGAAGCTCAAGCCTCCCGCTGGAATCACCATCGCGCAAACGCTCGACATGACCGGCGAAGAAGCGCTCGCACAGGCGGTCTCGGGCGGATGGGAAGGCGTGATCGCGAAAAAGCGCGGCTCTGTTTATGAGCCCCGACGCTCGAAGGAATGGCTGAAGCTCAAAGCGATCCAGGAGCAGGAGATGGTGATCGTCGGATGGCAGCCGAGCACCGCCTCCGAGCGTGACATCGGCTCTCTTCACCTCGGTTACTTCGACGAGAACGGCGAACTGCGCTACGGCGGCAAAGTCGGCACCGGTTTCTCCGCGAAGCTGCGCGGCACCTTGCGCGAGCAACTCGCGAAGGACGAGATCCCGAAGCCGATGGTGAAGGACGCACCGCGCATGAAGAGTGCGCATTGGGTAACGCCGCGCCTCGTCGCGCAGGTCTCGTTCGCCGAGTGGACGTCCGACAATCGTCTGCGCCATCCGTCGTTCCTCGGATTGCGTGAAGACAAGAGTCCAACTGCGAAGGAGGTGGTGCGCGAAGTGCCGCAGAAACTCCAGGCGGAAAGCCGTGTGAAGGTGACGAATCCCGATCGCGTTCTCTATCCGCGCGACGGCATCACGAAGACCGATCTCATCGCGTACTACGAAGCGGTCGCGGAGCCGATGCTGCGCACGCTCGCCGATCGGCCACTCGCGCTCGAGCATTGGAATCAGGGCATCGACAAGCCTTCCTGGTTCCACCAGAACCTCGGCAAGGAAGGGGCCGCGTGGCTGTCGCGCATCGAGACGCCGACGCGAACGACGAAGAGCGGGACCGTGACGCACCTCGTCGCGGACAGCGTCGACGCGCTGCGCTGGCTCGGCCAGATGTCCGTGCTGACCGTGCACATGTGGTCGTCGCGCGGCGCGGCACTCGAACAACCGGACTGGATTCTCTTCGACCTCGATCCCGCGAAAGGAAAAGGCTTCGAACAGGCGATTGAAGCCGCGGAAGTCATGCGCGGGCTACTCGAAAACCTCGAGTTTCCGAGCGTGCCGAAGACGTCGGGCAAACGCGGCATTCACATCTTCGTGCCGCTCGCGCCCGGCTACACGCACGAAGAAGCGGCGGACTTTGCGTGCTCGATCTCGGCAGCGGTCGCAGCGAGCGTGCCGGGTATCACCGTCGAGCGCAGCCTCGCCGCGCGACGCGGGCGCTTGTATCTCGACTGCATGCAGAACGGTTACGGCAAAACCGTCGTCGCGCCGTACTCGCCGCGCGCGATCGACGGCGTGCCCGTGTCCGCGCCGCTGCAATGGAGCGAGATCACGAAGAAGCTCGACCCGAAGAAGTTCAACCTGCGCACGATGCCGGATCGGCTGGCGAAGGTGGGGGATCTGTTCGCGCCGGTGTTCGCGAAGGGTGTGAAGCTGCCGAAGTTGAAGTAGCGGAGGTCGCTGCTAAGATCCGTCTCACATGACACGGAAGCGCGCGATTCTCACCGGCGCCTCGAGCGGGATCGGCGTCGATCTCGCGCGCGAGCTCTCGCGCCGCGGCTATGACCTCGCGCTCCTTGCGCGTCGCACGGACAAGCTCGAAGACATTGCGCGCGAGTTGAACGCCACCGCCATCACCTGCGACGTCACCGACGCCGCGGCGGTGCGCAATGCGGTGAAACGCGGCGAGGAAGCCCTCGGTGGTCCATTCGATCTCGCGATCGCGAACGCCGGGGTGAGCATCCCCAATCACGCATCCAAGTTCAACATCGCCGACGCCGAACAGGTCATCCGCGTCAACGTCCTCGGCGTGATGTATCTCTACGACGCAGTCATTCACGGAATGATCGCGCGCAGGAGCGGGCGCTTCGTCGGCATCGCGTCCGTCGCGGGATTGCGCGCGCTGCCGGTCGCGGGTCCGTACTCCGCGAGCAAGGCCGCGGTGCAGGCGTTTCTCGAAGCGGCGCGCATCGAGCTCGTGCCGTACGGCGTCGGCGTCACGACCGTGAATCCGGGCTTCATCGTCACGGAGATGACGGCGAAGAATCGATTCAGGATGCCGTTCCTCATGAAAGCGCCGAAGGCGGCGCGCATCATCGCGGACGGCATCGAGCGCGGCAAACGCGTCGTCGAATTTCCACTGCGCATGTCGATGCTCATGCGATTCACGCGGCTCATCCCGGACGCACTGTACGAGCGGATGACGGTCCCGTACGCGCGGAGGAAGAACGCGGGATAGACTTCGCCAGTCATGACTACCGCGATGGTTCGCCTCTGGGCGTTGCAGAACGTCTTCTTTCTCTGGCTCGCGTCGCCGAAAATCGTCGAGCTCACCGACGAGCGTTGCGTGATCCGCATCCCGCTCAACTGGCGCACCCGCCGTCGCGACATCCATGCCATGTACCTCGGCACCCTCTGCATGGGCGCCGACGTCGCCGCGGGTCTCATCGCATTCAAGCTCGTGCGCGAGCGGAAGCTTCGCGTGAATTTCCTTTTCAAGGACATGAAAGCGGAGTTCCTCAAGCGCGCCGAAGGCCCGGTGTTCTTCACGAACAACTCCGGAACGATGATTCAGGAGATGTTGCAGCGCGCGCTCGAAACAGGGGAGCGGCAGGAGACGACGGTGCCCGTGATCGCCACCGTCCCGTCGAAATTCGGCGACGAGCCGGTGGCGAAGTTCGAGCTGACGCTTTCGCTGAAGAAGAAGAGCTGACTACTTCCGCGACAGGTCGCGGTGCAGCAACTCGACGAAGCGGTCCGTCTTGACGAAACCCTTGCCCCAGTCCTCCCAGGCGGCGAGAACCTTCTCGCTCTTCATCTGCTCGACCGTCTTGCCCGCGTCGAGCGCCGCCTGAATCGCGGCGGACGTACCCTTCAGCATCTCGCCGAATTTGCGGAGAGAGTCGCGGTCGCCGAGGGGGCCGTGGCCGGGGATGACTTTCGTGTCGGCGGGGATCATCGAGGCGACCTTCTCGACCGTTTTGATCATGCCCTTCACGCCGCCACCATTGTCGAGATCGATGACGGGAAACCAGCCGTTGAAGAAGTTGTCGCCCATGTGCACGACGTTCGACTGAGTGAACCAGATCACCGAATCGCCGTCCGTGTGCGAGTTCGGGAAATGCACGGCGCGAACGTCTTCACCGTTGAGGTGAATCGTGAGCGAGTCGTTGAACGTGACGATCGGCAACGCGCCTTTCGGCTGTGCGGCCATCGGTCCGAACATCGTCGTCGTACCTTCCTCGAGACGCTTGCGAACGTTCTCCTGCGCGACGATCGGCGCGGATTTGCCCATCTGCTCGTTGCCGCCGGTGTGATCGGGGTGATAGTGCGTGTTGAGAATGAAGCGTACCGGTTTGTCGGAGATCGTCTTGAGCGCGGCCTCGATCTTTGGCACGAGCGGCGCGTACTGATCGTCAACGATCACGATGCCGTCGTCACCGACCGAGACGCCGATGTTTCCGCCGCCGCCGGTGAGCATGTAGACCGTGCCCGCGACCCTGGTAGCCTTCACTTCGACCTTGCTGAAATCCTGCGCCAGAAGCGGCAGAGCGGCGAATAGAGTGATGAAGCGGTACAGTCTGCGCATGTTGTTGATTATATGAACTTGCCCGAGGCTCTTGCCAAGGCAACGTCAGATGCGATTTCGGAGAGCCGCGCGAAAGTCTGCGTCGGCTATCCGTGGTGGCTCCGGCCCTGGCTGATGCGTGACGTTATCGGCATCACCCTCGGCCGCCGCATCTATCTGAACGCGAAGGCGGCTCCGGCGTCGCTGGAACGCTTGCTCAGGCACGAGTTGGCGCACGTCCGTCAGATCAACGAGCTGGGCCTGTTCGTCTTCTACTGGCGGTATCTGGCGGAGTTCGTGCGTCATTACCGGCGTGTTCGTTCCATCAGCGAGGCTTACGCAAAGATCTCGTTCGAGCGTGAGGCGGTGGCCGCGGAAGAGGGCGCGGTCCTATAATCGAACGACCGACGAGCACCGATGATCCACTTCCACTCGCTCGAAACACCTCAGCTGGAACGCTTTCTGGAGCGACACAAGGCTGGCTTGTCGCTCAAGAACGAGGTCGATCTCGATCTCGTGCTGCGGCAGATTCTGCAGAAGGCGTTCGAGTTCGTGCCGTCGGAATCGGGATCGATCCTGCTCGACGATCCGTTCCGCAAAGTCGTATCGCGCAAAGACAACGAGCTCGTGTTCATCGCGACGTTCGGCGATTCGAGCCGCAATCTCGTCGGCACGCGTCTGCCCGCGCAGCACGGCATCGTCGGCCGCGTCTATCAGACCGGGACTCCGTATCTTTCCGCCGACGTCGAGAAGGATCAGTACTTCTACGCGGACATTGACACGCAGATCGGGCACAAGACGCACTCCGTCGTCGCCGTGCCCGTCTACATCGGCAAGCACGTCTGCGGTGTGCTGGAGCTGATCAATCGTCTCGAAGGAAAGAGCTTCACGCGGCGCGACATGACGTTGCTGGAGATCTTCGCCGGCTACACGTCCTTCACGCTGCAGAACGCCCTCGACGCGAAACGCGCGCACGAGCTCGCGAAGAAAGACGACCTGACGGGGCTGTACAACGACCGCTGGTTCCACGTGCGTCTCAACGAAACGCTGACCGCGGCGCGGACGAGCGGGAAAGAAGCGGTGCTGCTGTTCATGGATCTCGACCGCTTCAAGGTCGTCAACGATTGCCACGGACATCTCGCCGGCAGTCAGGTTCTGCGCGAAGTTGGATTCCTGCTCAAGCGCATCGTGCAACGCGGCGACGCAACGGTCGCGCGCTACGGCGGCGATGAGTTCGTGATGATCCTGCCCGAGACGTCGCTGGAAGAAGGACTGCGCATCTGCGAAGAAATTCGCGATGCCGTCGAGACCACGTCGTTCCTCGAGCGCGAGTGGGGATTCAGCATGCCGCCGCTGCATCTGCGCGGAATCCTTTCCGCATCGATCGGCGTCGCGCGCTACATCCCGGACAAGAACAGCACGCCCTCGCTGGACCTCGAGCGCAGCGAGCTTTTGCGCCGCGCGGACATGGCCATGTATCGCGCGAAGTCGCTGGGAAAGAACCAGGTCGTCGTGTGGGACGCGCGCCTCATGGCCACGCACGGATGAAACACATTTACATCTTCGCAGCGCCCGCCAAACTTGCTATCTTCCACCATCTTCAACGAAGTCCTTTCTGGAGGTAACGCCCTTGGCCAAGATCACCGCTGAATACATTTGGATTGATGGACAAAGACCGACCGCAAAACTGCGCTCGAAGACGAAGATCCTCGACGCGCCCGTGAAGAAAGTCGAAGACATCCCGGAGTGGGGTTTCGACGGCTCCAGCACGAGTCAGGCAAGCGGTCATTTCAGCGATCTGCTGCTGCGGCCGGTGAAGGTGATCCCCGATCCGCTGCATCGCGAGAACGACGTGCTCGTGCTCTGCGAAGTTCTCAATCCCGACGGCTCCGTGCACTGGAGCAACACGCGCGCGCAACTGCGCGAGCTCGCCGAAAAGTACAAAGATCACGAGACCTGGTTCGGCATCGAGCAGGAGTACACGCTCTTCGAAGGCAACCGTCCGCTCGGCTGGCCCGATCACGGATTCCCCGCTCCGCAGGGCGGCTACTATTGCGGCGTCGGCAGCGATGAAGTCTTCGGTCGCGAGCTCGTGGAAGCGCATGCGGCAGCGTGTCAGGAAGCAGGCATCAGCATCTACGGCACGAACGCCGAGGTCATGCCGGCGCAGTGGGAGTTCCAGATTGGAACGCTCGGCCCGCTCGAAGTCGCCGACGAGCTCTGGGTCGCACGCTGGCTTCTCTACCGCATCGGCGAAGATCTCGGCATCAGCGCGACGCTCTATCCGAAGCCGGTCAAAGGCGACTGGAACGGCGCCGGCGCGCACACGAACTTCTCGACGAAAGGCATGCGTGCCGACGGCGGCATGAAGATCATCGAAGACGCGATGCGCAAGCTCGAGAAGCGCCACGAAGATCACATCAAGGTCTACGGCGCGCACAACGAAGAACGCCTGACCGGTCTTCACGAGACCGCGCCGATTCACCAGTTCCGCTGGGGCATCAGCGACCGCGGCGCATCGATCCGCATTCCGATGGCGACGGCGAACACGGGACAGGGATATTTCGAAGATCGTCGTCCGGCCGCGAACATGGATCCGTATCAGGTGTGTGCGATGTTGATGGAGACGGTGCTCGGGGACTATTGATCTGGATTTGAGGCGGACCAACTCACGCAGCGCAAGATTCTCCCGGCCTTCGCCCCTCGTGAGAGGGGAGAAGGTGCCGAAGGCGGATGAGGGGTGA
>DASYLL010000215.1:0-2405 GCA_036009605.1 Thermoanaerobaculia bacterium
GACCGAGCATGGCCAGGAATTCATCCTTTGCGCGATTGGCCGCTTCAGCGGCCTCACGCAAGCCAATGAGTTCGTTGCTTGCGACGACTTGCTCGGTCACGTCAGAGGCGATCAGGAAAATGCCTTCAATCACGCCTTCGACGTTCCGGAAAGGCGAGTACACGAAGTTGAAGTACACAGTCTCCGTAATCCCTCCCGGCCGTGCGAATGTGGCAGCGGTCTCTGTGCCGACGTACGGGACGCCCGTCCGGTAGACATCGTCGAGAAGTGAGCGAAACGCCTGTTCGCGCAGTTCCGGCATGGCGTCAAACAGAGACCGTCCTAGCAGCGCCTGTTCCGTACGCCCCCACACGTGGCACACGGGAGGATTCGCGAGTTCGATGACATGTTCAGGCCCGCGAAGGACCGCAATTAGTGTCGGGGCCTGCATGAACAGGGAATGGAGCAGCCGCTTTTGCAACTCCGCCTCCTGTCGTGCCCGCTGCTCCCGGTCGCGGAGGTCGGCGTTGGCTTCGGTTGCCCTCCGTTCCTCCTCGACGTCGGTGTTAGTACCGAACCAACGGACAACTTCACCCTTCGAATCGCGAACGGCGTTGACGCGGGTCAGGAAACGTCGAAAGCGTCCGTCGGCGCCGCGGATCGGGAACACCATCTCGAACGGCATCCCAGTCTCGATCGAATGCCCCCACCGTTCGATGACGGTCGGCAGGACAGCCGGGTCGTGCACGCGTTCCCAACCCCAGCCTTCCATATCCGCGGGCGTCGTACCCGTGAACGCGTACCACTGATCGTTGTACCAATAAATCCACCCGTCAGGTTTCGCCATCCAGGCGAGGTTCGCGATGGAGTTGGCAAGCGCGCGGAACAGGTGCTCGCTGTCGCGGAGGTCTTGCGTCACGCGCGCTCGCTCGATGGATTCCCAGCATCGACTCGCGACTCGCTGGACCAGCTCGACTTCATCGGCTTCCCACCGTCGTGGAACAACGCTGTGCACAGCCATGGCCGCGACGAAGCGTCCCTGCTTCAGGATCGGCACGCAGATGACGGCTCGGATTACCGTCATGACATAGGAGGGTCGGTCGTCCGCCGTGATCCGCGAATCACTCTCGCTGTCCCCCACCACGTAGGGCTCGCCCAGGCGCATCAGCCGGAGGCACTCCTCTCCGAATTGTCGGAACGTGTACCGCCCGACGATGCTCTGGACGCCATCGTTGTAGTTCCCGGTCAAAAGAAATGTGTCTTCGTCGTCTTCGACCGTTGCGTACGCGCAACGATTGACGCCAAGGTGCTGTCCCAAGGCTTTTGCCGCGGTGAACGTGATGTCTTGCGCTTCCGTCAGCGGCCGGACGGTGTCGTCGAGTTCAACCAGAAAGCGGTCGCGTGCTTCGAGACGCTTGCGCTGACCGATGTCGCGAGCCATCTTTGACGCGCCGACCACTCGGCCCTCACGATCTCGAACTGGCGAAACGGTCAATGCCACATCAATCAGCGAGCCGTCCTTGTGCCGGCGAACGGTATCGAACGGCGGCACACGCTCGCCGGTGCCCACACGTCGAACCACATCGATCTCCTCGTGCTGGCGCTCGAAGGGAATGATCACGTGGATCGACTGGCCCAACGCCTCGAAAGCGGAGTAGCCGTACATCCGCTGGGCGGCCGGATTCCAGGACGTGATCACGCCGGCGAGGTCTTGACTGATGATGGCGTCGCCGGAATTCTCAACCACGTCTGCCAAACGGAGGGCGAGTTCGTCGGCGGCGGCGCGGTCCGTGACATCGCGGGTGAAGCACCTCGTATGGAGAAACTGGCCGTCGCGCCATAACACGTTGGAGTTGATCCGAACGATCCGAATCGAGCCATCCTTATGGCGCAGACGCGCTTCGTACTGCAGGATCGTTTCGCCCCGTGTGAGCCGGCCGAGAATATCGACGATGACGGGTTGATCGACATGGAAAGCTGCTATATGCCGCCCGATGTACTCGTCTGCGGCGTAGCCGAGGAGATTCAACTCAGTCTCGTTCGCCCAGAGAATTGTCCCGTCCGGCGCGACCCAATGAATGCCCTCCGCTGCGTGATCGAGGCATCGCTTCAGCTCTCGATCGACGAGCTCGGCCACCGTCGGTTCAGGCGCGCCGGTTCGACGAGAGTCAGCGGCGTGTGCAGGGTGCTCTGGGCTCATAGGGATTGCGCCGAGTCGGTTCTCATCGTGTCTAAGATGCTCGGCGGAATCAAGTGCAGGCGGCGGCGGGCAAGCTCATCTATACTCCACGAACGCATTGTGAAACTGGGCGATTAGTTCCAGCGTCTCGCTTCAAGGATGATAATTGCAAGGGGAACGGTGCCAGCAATGCCTCAGAGTGCTCGTACCGCTGCGAACGATGCGTCCGAAACTTCTTGGTGGCACA
>DASYLL010000216.1:0-9240 GCA_036009605.1 Thermoanaerobaculia bacterium
TCTCGCAATGCGTCTGCATCACGATCGTCGTGCGCGTGGACAGCGACAGCGGCGACGCCGACAGCTGCTGCACGAGCGTGTTGAGTGCGCCGATCGACTCCGCGCGCACTTTCATCAGATAGCAATCGTCGCCGGCGACCGTGTGGACTTCGAGAACTTCCTCGCGCCCCATGAGCTCGCGAAACTTCTTCCAGGCCGGAGCCGACAATGTGGGACCGCGCGCCGCCACGAACGCGGTGATGTTCCTGCCGAGCGCGACGGGATCGATCACCGCCGTCGTCCCACGCACGACGCCCTGACGCTCGAGCTTGTCGAGACGGTCGGCGACGGCGGGGCGGGAGAGGCCGATCTGCTCCGCGATCTGGGCGGCAGGCGTCCGGCCGTCCTTGAGAAGGAGCTCGACGATCCGAAGGTCTAACTCATCCAGTTCGACAGCCATACGAGCAATATGGCGTCGGATCGTCGGAAAAGCAAGGCCACCAACTGCGAATCGTCGGCGCTACCGACGATTCGAAGTTGGTTGTCAGTTCTCGGTTGTCGGTTATCGGTGATTTTCTCGCTCAGGGCGTCAGTTGCGGATAACCGACAACTGACAACCGACAACTCGCTTCAGATGCACGCTACCTGCTGCGACCAGGCAAATGCCTTCCGCGTGACGTGCAGGAGTGGCCGCGGGTAGCGGAACTCGCTGCGGTGCGTCGCCGCGTCGAGCAGATCCCGCCGCAGGTATTCGACTTTCACATCGCGCGCCGGATCTTCGCTCAGGCGGCGCAGCGAGGAACGGCTCAGGACGATCGTCCGCAGCTTCATGCCTTCCGCGCGTACCGCGTATCGAATCGCATCGCGCTCGGCTGAGAGCTCACGCGCGACTCCGGACGGAAGGACGTTCACAATCTCCTCCGCAACCCTGGTCTCGTCGAATGTCTGGCTCATCGTGGGGCCCTCCCGGCGCTGTGTTCTCATGCTGTAATAGACGCCGAAACCGGACGAAAGTTTTGTCCGCGGATGCAAAAGCCCGGTGAACGCCGTGTCAAAGGTCGTGTCATTCGTCCCCCTCGGCCGCAATGCCGAGGCGCGGGACAACGAGTCCATCCTCGACGTCGCCCGCCGCGCGGCAATCCCTCTCGGCAACTCCTGCGGCGGGGTCGGTGTTTGCAGCCGCTGCAAGGTTCGCGTCGTCTCCGGCGCTGAAAATCTGAGCCCGGCGACGTCGATCGAGATACGGTTCGGGAGCGCTCGCGGATTCGCGGAGGATGAGCGGATGGCGTGTCAGGCGGTGGTGACCGGGGATTGCTCGGTCACCACTACCTATTGGTGAGTTGGCGGGCGGCAGCCGCAGCTGCCGCTTTTGTATGATCATTTCGTGCCTGTGGCATACAACAGCGGCGGCTGCGGCCGCCGCACTCCAAACTTAGTCCTCGTCGTGCGTGCTTGCCGCCGTTGTCGCGGCGCCCCAAGTCTCATTCCCCGGCTGTTGGAAGAAGAACGGCTTGCGTGTGTGCGGGTGGTTGCCGATCTCGTTCATCGTGGCGGCGTCGTAGATGCGGCCGTTCACGACGGTGTAGCGCACCGCGTGCGTGTTGCGGATGTTCTCCAGCGGGTTCGCGTCGAGGACGATCAGATCCGCGAGCTTGCCGGGTTCGAGGGAGCCGATCTCGCGGTCGAAGCCGAGGTAACGCGCTCCGTCGAGCGTGGCGGCGCGGAGCGATTGCAGCGGGGTCATACCGCCCTGCTGGAACATCCAGATCTCCCAGTGTGCGCCGAGGCTTTCACGCTGGCCGTGGGCGCCGAGCTGGATCGACACGCCGGCGTCGCGCAGTTCCTTCGCGATGCGCGCGTTGTTGAAGTGATTGACTTCGTTCTCGGGAACCATCGTGCGACGGCGCGAGCGTGCGTCGAGGATGCGGCGCGGGACGAAGCTCGACAGCCGCTCGTCTTCCCACACGTTCGTGTTCTGGTACCAGTAGTTCTCGCCCCAGTTGCCGCCGTAGCCGACGATCAGCGTCGGCGTGTAGCCGACCTTCGTCTTGCCCCACAGCTGCGTGACGTCGTCGTAGATATTCGCGACCGGGATCGAATGCTCGATGCCGGTGTGTCCATCGACGACCATCGTCATGTTGTGCTCGAAGAGCGATCCGCCTTCCGGCACGACCATCATGCCGAGCTGGCGCGCGGCTTCGATGACCTGCTGACGTTGATCGCGGCGCGGCTGGTTGTAGCTCTTCACGCTGAACGCGCCGGCAGCCTTCATGCGGCGCAGGTGCGCGAGCGCGTCATCGAGCGAGTTGATCTCCGCTTTGAACGGAGCCTTCGCGCCGTAGAGGATCGTGCCGGTCGAATAAATGCGCGGCGCGACGATCTGTCCCGCCTTCGCCATCTCGCTCGCGGAGAACGTCTCGGCGGTGTCGTTCGACGGATCGTGAACCGTCGTCACACCGAGTGCGAGCGACGCGTAGGTGACCCAGTTCTGCTGCGGGATGATCTGATCGGCGCCGAACGAGCCGTGCCAGTGCACGTCGATGATGCCGGGCATGATCGTCTTGCCCGCGGCGTCGATGACTTTCGCGCCCGCGGGCACGCTGACATTCGCGCCGATCGCCGAGATCTTGTTGCCGTTGATGACGACGGTTCCGTTCTCGATCACTTCATCGCCGCGCATGGTGATGATGCGAGCGTTCGTCAATGCGATCGTGCCCGACGGCACATCCTGCGCGCGCGAGAACGAGATGTTGATCCCCTTCTCGGGCGCTTCCGGCAGCTTCTCCGGCGCCCCGTCGAGGAATGCGAACACATCCTTGAGGTCGCGCGAGAACAACTCGGGTCCGAGGGACCAGTAGAGGCGGGTCGAATCACCGGACCAGTGGATGTACTCGCCGGCGTCGCGTGTGACCGTCGAGACGGGAACGGACGACATCTTCGGTCCGATCTCGATGCTCTTGCCGGTACGGAGGAACGGTGTGATGTGCGCGTCGAAGTTCTCCGTCCATGCCAGCCACTTCTCATCGGGCGAGATCGCGAAGTCGGTCGCGAACGCCGAGATCGCGTGCTGCCGTGAATCGCTGCCGTCGATGTCGATCGAGTTCAGCGCGCGTTTGCCTTCGTCTTCGAAGCTGATGAAGAACACGCGATCGTTTGACGCGCCGAACGACGGCAGCGCGCCGCGTTTCGTCACGAGCGTCGCTTTGCCGCCCGCGGTGGGAACGACGTAAATGCCGGGCGTTCCGGCCCACAACGCTGTGCGCAGGAAACCATCGCTCGTTGTGCGATAGACGATGCGTGAGCCGTCCGGCGAGAACGACGGTTCGATGTAATGGCCCGGCTTCTCGTTGACGACGCGGCCTTCGCCGCCGGCCGCGGAAACGACGCGGAGGGTGCCGTAGGTCTCGTCGTTCCAGCCGGTGTACACGATCGAACGGCCGTCGCGCGACCAGCTCGGATAAAACTCGTAGTGATCGGATTGCTTCGTCAGGCGACGTGGCGTGCCGTTCGGCAAATCGCGCACATAGAGATAGCCCAACGCCTGATACACGACCTGATTGCCGCGCGGCGACACTTCGGTCCAGCGCAGCATCTTCACGTCGAAGTTTGCGGGTGCGACGTCGATCGGAACGCGCACCGCTTCCTGCACGCGCCGCGTGCCCGTCACGTGAAACGGGATGTTCGCGACCTGCTTCGAAGCGACGTCGATACGATGAATGCCACCGCCGGCCCAGAAGACGAGCGACTTCGAATCGGGCGTCCAGGCCATGCTCGGATAGACGCCGTGGACGGCCCACGTTTCCTGCATGTCGCGATCGAGTCCGTCGTAGAGCGCGGTCTCGCGTCCCGACTCGAGATCGCGCACGAAGAGCGTCGACTTGTAGCGAACGCGGCGAATGAACGCGAGCGACTTTCCATCGGGCGAGGGCGTCGGACGAATCGAGCCGCCCGGTCCGGTGACGTAGCGCTCGGTCTCGCCGTTCTCGCGGTCGAGACGCTGGATCACGTAGATCTGGCCGTTCGGGTCTTTGTTGTAGTCGAAGATCGCCCCGGGCGTGACGTCATCGCTGAAGTAGAGGTACTTGCCATCCGGCGAGAACACCGGCTCGCCGGTGTCCTTCTGATCGGTGCGTTTCTTCGTCATCTGCAGACCATCGCCGCCGCTGCGGTGATAGAGCCACATCTCGCCGGCGCCGAGGGAACGCTCGGAGGTGAAGTGCTTGCGCGCGACGATCGATTCGCTGTCGGGCGACCACGCCGGCTGCGTGAGCAGACGGAACGTTTCCTTCGACACCTGTTTCGCGTCCGTGCCGTCGCGCTTCGCGATCCAGACGTTGTCGCCGCCGGCGCGATCGGACGTGAACGCGATCCACTTGCCGTTTGGCGAATAGCGCGGCTGCATGTCCCAGGCGATGCCGGTGCTGATCGCTTTCGCTTCGCCGCCTGCGAATGGGATCGTGTAGAGATCACCGAGGAGATCGAAGATGATTTCCTTGCCATCGGGCGAGACGTCGAGACTCATCCACGTGCCCTTCGTGACGTCGATCGGCACGTCGAACGAGGGGCCGGGCGGATTGTTCACGTCCCACTTCTTCTCTTCTTTCTTCTCCGGCTCCGTCGCGGGCGCGGTCGCAGCGGCGGGCGTCGGAACAGGCGCGGGAGGCGCAGGCGCGTCCTTCTTCTGCGACTCCTGCTTCTGCAGTTCCTGCTCGGCCGGACGCGGTTCCTGCTCGGCTTTTTCCGGCTTCTTCGGCTCTACCTTCTGGTCGGTTGGTGGTGTCGGTGGAGTCTGTGCGATCGACGGAAAAGCGAGAGCGAGAATCGTGAGGAGCGCGATGAAGGTCTGTTTCATTTCTTCCTTTCGGTCAGGAACATGCAGTCGCCGTAGCTATAGAAAAGATAGCGGCGGCGGATCGCCTCCGCGTAAATCTCGCGTGTCATTTCGATGCCCGCGAATGCGGAGACAAGCATCAGCAGCGTCGATTCGGGCAAATGAAAATTCGTGAGCAGTCGATCGACTGCCTGGAACTCGAAGCCGGGTGTGATGAAGATCGACGTTTCACCGCGTCCTGCATTGAAGCGTCCATTGCCTGCCCGGATCGCGCTTTCGAGCGTGCGCACGCTGGTCGTGCCGACCGCGACGATCGGTCGTTTTTCCACGAGCGCAGCGTTCAACCGTTCTGCTGCCTCGGGGCTGATGTCATAGCGCTCGGAATCCATCCGATGCTCTTCGATCCGATCGACCTTCACCGGCTTGAACGTGCCGATCCCGACATGCAGCGTCACACGCACGATCTCGATCCCTCGGCGTTCGATCTCTCCGAGAATCTCGTGAGTGAAGTGCAGTCCCGCGGTCGGGGCCGCGATCGCGCCGCGTTCGGCGGCGTAGACCGTTTGATACGACTCTTTGTCGCCTTCGCGCGGTTGTTCGCGCGCGATGTATGGCGGCAGCGGCGGGATGCCGAGTTGCTCGATCTCCTGCATGTCACCGAGGAAGCGGATCACAACTGTCCCTTCCTCTTTCTCGATGACCTCGGCCGACAGCGTGTCGGAGAACGTCACGACATCGCCCGGCTTCACACGCTTTGCGGGACGGCACCACGTCTCCCACGTTTTCGGATCGCGCTCGCGCGTGAGCAGGAACTCGATCGGATTCTTCATCGCGCCCTTCGGCCGCGCGAAGAGCCGCGCCGGAATGACGCGCGTGTCGTTGATCACGAGCACGTCGCGCGGACCGAGTCGCGCCGGAAAATTCGCGAACGAATCGTGCTCGATCGCCGGCGGTGTGACGACCATCATGCGCGAACGACCCCGCTCGCGCGGTTCCTGCGCGATGAGGTCTTCGGGGAGGTCGAAGGAGAAATCGGTACGAAGCATTGAAGCGGCGCTCGCCACCTTATCAAAGCGAGGCCGTTAGAATGACAGCGAAATGATTCGCGCCCGCGTGATCACCTGTTCTGATGCAGCTTCGGTCGGCGAGCGCGAAGACCGCTCCGGCCCCGCCGTCCGCGATCTGCTCGAATCGAAAGGCTACGTCGTCGATGCAGTTGTCGTCGTCGCCGATACGATCGAGTACATCGCCACCGCGATCGTCGATGGAACCGAAGCCGGCAACCACCTCGTCATCACGACCGGCGGCACTGGCGTGTCGCCGCGCGACATCACGCCCGAGGCGACGATGAAAGTGTGCGATCGCCTCGTGCCGGGGTTCGGAGAGTTGATGCGCGCGACGTCCCTTCAGAAAACGCCGATGGCCTCGCTGTCGCGTGCGCAGGCCGCGACCCGCGGGACGGCATTGGTCGTGAATCTGCCCGGCAGCGTGAGCGGTGCGGTCGAGAACCTTTCCGCGGTGCTGCATCTGATTCCGCACGCCGTGGAACTGCTCGCGGGAAAAACGGAACATTGAATTGGTTACTGGTTACTAGTTGCTGGTTCGAGGTGCCTTGACGCGAGGGCCAGCCCTTGCGATGCGTCACCTTGAACCAGCAACCAGCAACACTCTGAAGGAGTCAAATGAGCGTCCTGCCGGGACTCGAAGTCCTCATCGACCAGGAACCGATGCGCATTCAGGGGAAGCGCATTGGCCTCGTCACGAACCAGAGCGCGGTCACGCGCGATCTGCGCCACGGCGTGCATCTGCTGCAGGCCGGCCGCGGATGGACGCTCACGGCGCTCTTCGGTCCCGAGCATGGGATCTGGGGCGAGGCGCAGGACATGGCGCACGTCGATCATTCGACCGATCCGCTCACCGGCCTCCCCGTTTACTCGCTGTATGGCGAGAAAGAATCGGACCTTGCGCCGCGGCGCGAAGTGCTGCGCAACCTCGACGCGCTCGTCATCGACCTGCAGGACATCGGCTCGCGCTACTACACCTTCATCTACACGATGGCGCTCTGCATGCGCGAAGCGGCTCCGATCGGATTGCAGGTCATCGTGCTCGACCGTCCCAATCCGATCGACGGAGTGCATCTCGAAGGCAACATCCGCGAGGACAAGTACTCGAGCTTCGTCGGCATGTTCCCGCTGCCGACGCGTCACGGCATGACCGCGGGCGAGCTCGCGCGCTGGTTCGCGCGCTACTACAAAGACGTACACAAACTCGATTGCAACCTCGCAGTCGTACCGATGCAGGGCTGGCGGCGCTCGATGTGGTGGGGCGACACCGGCATCCCATGGGTCATCCCCTCGCCGAACATGCCGACGGTCTACACCGCGACGGTTTATCCCGGCATGTGCCTCGTCGAGGGAACGAATCTCAGTGAAGGCCGCGGCACGACGCATCCGTTCGAATTCTTCGGCGCGCCGTGGCTCGATTCATTCAAGTTTGCGGATCGACTGAACAAGCTCGGACTCCCCGGCGTCCGCTTCCGTCCCCACTTCTTCATGCCGACGTTTCACAAACATGCGAACAACGTCTGCGGCGGCGTCGAGCTGCACGTGACGAATCGCGCCACGTTCGAGCCCTATCGCACAGGACTCTGGTGCGTGAAGGTCGCACGCGACATGAATCCGGACGAGTTCAAATGGCGGACGGAGACGTATGAGTTCGTGTCGGACCGACTGGCGATCGATCTGCTGGCCGGGTCGTCGCGATATCGCGAGATCGTCGAGAGCGGTGGCGATCTCGATGCGTGGGTGCGCGAGTGGGACGAGCCGCTTCGCGAGTTTGCGAGGTTCAGGGATGAGTTTTTGATGTATCGGGATTAGGGAGTGGGCATCACACCCTTAGAATGTCTGTATGGCTCGCGATCTCAGGAAAGTGTTCCACGAAGCCTTCGAACTTCCGGAGAATGACCGCGCGACGCTTGCAGGACTGTTGATCGAGAGTCTCGAGCCGCCACCGGACCCCGACGTCGAAGAAGAATGGGCGGAGGTGGCCGAACGTCGGTGGCGCGAAATTGAAACCGGCGCAGTGGAAACGATTCCCTGGTCGGAAGTCCGAGCGAAGCTCTTTCGTCGCGGATGATGCAATTCCGGTTTCACCCTGAGGCCGACGAGGAGCTCTTTGAGGCGCAGGCCTGGTATGAGAAGCGAAGCGAAGCTGCCGCGCAGGCATTCGCGATGGAAAGCGACCATGCTCTGAGCCGCATCGCCGATGCTCCGCTTCGATACCCGCAAGGTTGGCGCGGCGAGCACCGTTTCCTGCTGGACCGATTCCCTTACACGCTCCTCTATCGAGTGCGTGGCGATCACATCTACATCACAGCCGTCGCCCATCAGAGCAGGCGGCCCGGTTACTGGCGCCATCGAAAATAGCGCTACGGCAGCACCGTAACCCTCATCGCGCAGTTCGTCGTCGTCAACGGCAACTCGATCGCGATCGCCCCGTTTTTCTGCTCCCCGGCGATCTGCGCTCGCTGCGTCGTGAATCCCTCCAGGGAAACCTTGATCGTCGCTGCACCGTCCAGGCGCAGCCGGTGGAAATGCACCATCCCTTCCGCGTCGGTAATCCACGTCAACTTCGTGCCGTCAGCGTCTTCGATGACGACGGTCGCTCCCGGAATCGCATCGCCGCTGTTGGTCACGCGCACATACCTGCCCGTCGCTCGCGACAGGACGATGCGCGTCGCCGGCTCCACCAGACCAACCGTCGCCAACGTTTGCACGCGCTCATAGTGCGGCCCCATCGTCACTATGACTTCGTATCTGTCGCCGACGGTCATGGCGCGAAACTCGACGTTCCCGAACGCGTCTGTCGATTGCGTCCGCGTCCCGAACTGCACGGTCGCACCGGCAATCGCATGCCCGTCCTCATCGACGATGGAGAACCGGGCGTTGTCCCACAGCAGCTCATCACACCCGTCGACATCGACATCGAGCTCGTAGAACGCCTGCATCTGCTGCTCCGTGAGCTTCGGCTTCGCCAGCAACCCAAGAATCCCAGGAACGACCGTCTCGCGAAGCGCGCGCACTTCGCACGGGTTCTCCCATTCGAGCTCCGTGATCGCGAAGAGGTTGAGCGACAGCTCGTCGTCATCGATGATGGTCCAGTGATCCACCTCGGCCACCGGCGCCAGATCGCGCGCCCAGGCGGCAAAGGCATCATCGCTCTTCACACCTCGCGTCCAGTCTTGCAGCATCGCCACGACCTCGCGCCGGGAAACGCTGACCGGCGACGTGAGATACCTGAGCAGGTCGGGCCGGGTGCGAACGTCGAAGATCTCTGCATTGCCCGCGGGATGCATCACCAGGATGTAGCGCACACCGGGCGTGGCTGGCTGGATGCCCGTCAGCCGCACCGTCCTGCCAGCGGCACCCTTC
>DASYLL010000217.1:0-2831 GCA_036009605.1 Thermoanaerobaculia bacterium
TCCGAATTGCGCGCGACGTTCGGCTCCTTGCGGTAGCCGGTGTATTGCCCGCGCACGAGATCCTTCTGCGTGAGCGGACGCATCGCCTGGAGCACCTTCGCCTTTTCCGTCTGCACTGCGCCGTAGCCGCGATACGCGGGCGGCTCCATTGCCAGGAGCGTGACGATTTGAAAAAGATGATTCTGCACCACATCACGAAGGCAGCCAGCACTCTCGTAGAATGCGCCGCGACCGTTCACACCGAAATCCTCTGCGAGTGTAACCTGTACGCTCGAGACGTAATTGCGATTCCAGATCGGCTCCAGGAAGGAATTGGCAAAGCGAAAATAAAGAATGTTCATGATCGCTTCCTTCCCCAGATAGTGATCGATCCTGAAGATCGAATCCTCCGGGAACACCGCGCGTGCAACAGCATTGAGCTCGAGCGCTGATTCGAGATCGCGTCCGAACGGCTTCTCGACGATGACGCGAGCGTTCTTTGCGAGGCCCGAGGTACCGAGTCCCTGAATCACCGTCTCGAAAAGCGACGGAGGGATGGCCAGATAGTACGCTGGGTTGCGCGCTTTACCGAGTGCGAGCTTCAACGCTTGGAACGTCTCCGGATTGTTGTAGTCGCCAGGGACGTACTGCATCAGCGAGAGAAGAATTCGAAGCGTGCGGCGATTCACGACGGTGTCCGCGTGCCTCAGGCTTTGCGTCACGCGCTTTTGCAGCTGAGCCTTGGTCCACGGCGAGGCGGCCACGCCGATCACGGGGACGTTGAGCACTCCACGTTTGACCATCGCGTACAAGGCGGGGAATATCTGCTTGTAAGCGAGGTCTCCGGTCACACCGAAGAGCACCAATGCATCCGATTTTTGCGGATGTCCGTTCGACTTACTCATGCCATGCTCCCTTCGTGATGGCGCAACTCTGTACCAGCGAGCGCGTCGTCGACGATTGTTTGCGCTTCTGCCAGAAGTCGATCGAGCTGTTCTTTTCCGCGGAAACTTTCCCCGTAGATCTTGTAGATATCCTCAGTTCCGGACGGCCGTGCCGCGAACCAGCCAGTCTCGGTCGAGACCTTCACTCCGCCAATCGGCGCGCCATTCCCCGGAGCATTCGTGATGGTGCTCAGAATTTTCTCTCCCCCGAGCGTATCACGTTTCACTTGCTTGGGTGAGAGGGCACCGAGGATTTTTTTTTGCTCGGGTGACGCGTGTGCTTCCACTCGCCCGTACACCGGCGTGCCGAACTGCCGCGTGAGCTCGAGGTACACTTCTCCCGGATCTTTACCTGCGCGTGCCGTGATCTCCGCGGAAAGCAGCGCAGCGACGATGCCATCCTTGTCCGTGGTCCACGGCTCGCCATTGTGACGCAAGAACGTCGCGCCCGCGCTCTCCTCACCGCAAAAGCCCAACTCCCCCCTTGCGAGCCCTTCGGCAAACCACTTGAAGCCGACCGGCACCTCGTAGGTACGCCGGCCGAGGTTCGTGCTCACGCGATCGAACATCGTGCTGCAGACCACGGACTTTCCGACGCCCACGTCCGCCCGCCATTCCGGTCGATTCTGGAATAAATGATCGATCGCGACGGCAAGATAGCAATTCGGCGGTAACAAACCCGCACTGCAGGTCACGATGCCGTGGCGATCATGATCGGTGTCGCACGCAAACGCGATGTCGAAGCGATCCTTGATGTTGACCAACCGCTGCATCGCATAGGGCGATGACGGGTCCATCCGAATTCGTCCGTCCCAGTCGACCGTCATGAACCGGAACGTCTGATCGACGACGTCGTTGATGATCGTCAGATCGAGTCGATAGCGCTCGGCGATAGACGGCCAATAGTGAACGCCGGCGCCGCCGAGTGGATCGACGCCCATGCGAAGACCAGACGCGCGTACCGCATCCATGTCGACCACATTCGCGAGATCGCCGACGTAGGCATTGAGGTAGTCGTGCCGATGCGTGGTGGACGCGCGTAGCGCTTTCTCATAGGGTACGCGTCGCACTCCTCTGAGATCATCCTCGAGTAAGGCATTTGCGCTTGCTTCGATCCATTTCGTGACAGCCGAGTCCGCGCCGCCGCCGTTGGGAGGATTGTATTTGAATCCTCCATCGCGCGGCGGGTTGTGCGAAGGCGTGATGACGATGCCGTCGGCGAGCCCCGTGGTGCGACCGCGGTTGTAGCTGACGATGGCATGTGAGACCGCGGGGGTCGGCGTGTACTCATCGTGCTCTGCGAGCATGACGTCGACACCATGTGCAGCCAGCACTTCGAGCGCGGTCGCACACGCGGGCACGGAGAGCGCGTGCGTATCGATTCCGAGAAAGAGCGGACCGTCGATCGACTGAGCGACTCGATAGCGGCAGATCGCCTCGCTGATCGCGAGCACGTGCCGCTCGTTGAACGTTCGGTCGAAAGCCGAGCCGCGGTGTCCGGATGTTCCGAACGACACTCGCTCCAATGGCACCGTCGGATCAGGAAGTTCCTGATAGTAGGCGGTGATCAGCTTGGAAACATCGATGAGCAATTCTGCAGGTGCTGGAAGTCCCGCGAGGGGGCTGATGATCATGGTATTGTCTCGAGCTCCGCTGCTGCTGCGCTGTCCACCAACCATTGAATGCGACCGTGCGTCGGCACAATGAGCTGCGCGGGCAGCTCGTGCGGCTTGCGCGGACCTTCGAGCACTTGCTCGAGGACGCCCGCTTTCGCGCTCCCCGACACGAGAAAGAGAATCTCGGCCGAGGCGTTCAGGAGTGGAGCGGTCAATGTGATTCGCCACATCGATGCGGCCGGAACGTATTCCGATACTACCCAGCGCGCTCGTTCATCGATGATCGCGCTTC
>DASYLL010000218.1:0-11790 GCA_036009605.1 Thermoanaerobaculia bacterium
TATCGTGAGTTGCTGCGGCTGGCGAAGGCGCAGTATCGGTTCGTCGGATTCACCGAACCGTCTCGCGAAGAGAAGACGATCCTCTGGCGACATGACGTCGATATTTCGCCGCACCGCGCACGGGCGGTGGCACGGATCGAAGCTGAAGAGGGCATGACCTCGACGTACTTCGTGCTGCTCCATGCGACCTGGTACAACGCGCTGGAGACCGAAGTCGTGCGGATCTTCGAGGAGATCGCGGCGCTGGGACACCGGATCGGCCTCCATTTCGATCCCTCGCACTACACTGACCGCGAGGATCTCGAGCCGCTGATGCGGCTGGAGCGGACGATGCTCGAGGCGACGCTGCAGGTGCCGATCGAGTCGTTCTCGTGGCACAACCCGAACCAGGGAAACTGGATCGAGACTCTCTCGGCTCCGTCGATCGCCGGGATGGCGAACGCGTACAGCGCCGCGGTCCGCGAGCGGTTCTCCTACGTTTCCGACTCGCACGGGATCTGGCGCTTTCGGCGGCTGCATGACGTGCTCGCGTCCGCCGAGCAGCAACATTTGCACGTGCTCACGCATCCGGAGTGGTGGGTCGAGGAAGCAATGCCTCCGCGCGCGAGGATCGCGCGCGCGATCGCCGGACGCGCGAGCCGCAACGAGCACGCCTACGACGAGGGGATTGCCGCGATGGGAAGGCCGAACGTCCGATGAGCATCGCCGTCCGCACGCTCGTCGAGGCGATGGAGGTGCCGTACCGGATTTACGGCTCCGCCGACCGCGAAGTCGAGCGCGCGGCTCCGATCGATCGCGCGGACGCGGCGTCGGTGACGTTCTGCTCGCGCGCGGGTGAGGCCGGGGTCAGACTCATGCGTGAGACAGGCGCGGGCGTCGTGATCTGTTCGTCCGAATCGGCGGTCGATGAAGGAAAGACCTTCATTGTCGTCGACGATCCGCGACTCGCCTTCCTGCGCGTCGTTCGGCGTTTCTTCGCCGAAAAGCCGGAACCGGGGAGGATTCACCCGACTGCGGTCATCGACGAAGGCGCTTCGATCGCTCCGAGCGCGCATATCGGACCGTTCGTCTGGATCGGCGCCGGTTGCTCCGTCGGCGAAGGCAGCGTCATTCACGCGCACGTGAGCCTCTATCCGAAGACGCGCATCGGCAGCAACGTGACCGTCCACGCGGGAACCGTGATCGGCGCCGATGGCTACGGCTACCAGCGCAACGAGCGTGGCCAGCTGGAGAAGTTTCCGCACATCGGCGGCGTGGTGATCGAAGACGGCGTCGAGATCGGCTCGAACACGAGCATCGACCGTGGCACGCTGGGGGACACGATCCTCCGGGAAGGCTCGCGGATCGACAACCAGGTACACATCGCGCACAACGTGATCGTGGGACGGCATGCGGCGGTGATCGCAAACGCGATGATCGGCGGCAGCACCACGATCGGCGACGGCGCATGGATCGCTCCATCGGCGTGCGTGCGCGACGGCCTGAAGATCGGGGCGAACGCGGTCATCGGCCTCGGCGCGCTCGTCGTGAAAGAGGTAGCCGAGGGGGAGACTGTGATGGGTGCGCCGGCCCGGCCTGCGGAAGAGCAGAAACGGTTTCTCGCGGCGGCGGCGAAGTTGGCGAAAGGAAGCTGATGGCAAACATTCCGATTGCAAAGCCGCTCTTCGGGGCGGAGGAGCTCGCCGCGGTGGCGAAGACGCTGGAGAGCGGTTGGGTCGTGCAGGGGCCGTATGTCGCGGAGTTCGAGAAGCGCTTCGGCGCGTTCATCGGGACGCCGCATGCGCTGGCGTGCTCGAACGGCACGACGGCTTTGCACCTCGCGTACGCGGCGATGCGGCTCGGAGAAGGGGACGAGGTGATCGTCCCGTCGTTCACCTGGGTTGCGACCGCGAATGCCGTCGTCTACTGCGGCGCGCGACCGGTGTTCTGCGACATCGACCTGGCGACGTTCAACATCGATCCCGCGGCGATCGAGGCGTGCATCACACCGCGCACGAAAGGGATCGTGCCGGTGCATCTCTTCGGACTCTGCGCGGAGATGACGCCGATTCTCGAGATCGCGAAGAAGCACGGGCTGTGGGTTGTCGAAGACGCCGCGTGCGGTTTCGGCGCGACGTACTACGGTCAGCAGGCCGGCACGCTCGCAGAGACCGCGACGTTCAGTTTTCATCCGCGCAAATCGATCACCACAGGCGAGGGTGGGATGGTCACGACCTCGCGTGCCGAGGTGGCGGCGCTCGTGCGGTCGCAGCGCGATCATGGCGTGGCCACTCGTCACGATGAGCCGCCGTTTCTCCTGCCCGACTATGACGAGCTCGGCTTCAACTACCGGCTCACCGACATTCAGGCCGCGATCGGCTGCGCGCAACTCGATCGTGCCGAATACATCATGGAACAGCGTCGCCATCGTGCTCGCATCTACGACGAACAGCTCGCGGCGCTCGCGTGGCTGCGCACGCCGCATGTGCCGCGCCACATGGAGCACAGCTATCAGGCGTACGTCTGCCTCTTCGCGCCCGAAGAGCCGTCGATCGAGAACGTCGACGCCCTCGAAACGCGGCGCAACGCGCTCATGACCAAACTCGACGAACGCGGCATCACCACACGGCAGGGGACGCACGCGCCCGTGCTGCGCAGGTTCTATCGCGAGAAGTTCAACGTCGACCCGACGCAGTTCCCCAATGCGGCACTCGCGGAGAAGCTCAGCTTCGCGTTGCCGCTCTATCCACAGATGACTGACGAAGAGCAGGCGCGCGTGATCGACGCGCTCCGGGAGATCGGCCCTTGCTGAAGGACAAAATCATTTTTCTGACCGGCGGTGCCGGTTTCATCGGGGCGACGCTCACCGGCCGCCTCCACGAGGCGAACCGCATCGTCATCTTCGACAACTTCAACCGCGACTCACTCACCGGGCGCGCGTGGGCGACGCATCCGAACGTGACGATCATCCGCGGCGACGTCACCGATGCCGCGGCCGTCTCGAAAGCGATGATCGATGCGCAGCCGAACATCGTCGTCCACCTCGCGGCGATCGCCGGCGTCGACACGGTCATCAAGAGCCCGACCACGACCATGCGCGTGAACCTCGTCGGGACGATCAACACGCTCGACGCCGCGCGTCAGGTCCCGAACCTCGAGCGCTTCGTCGACTTCTCGACGAGCGAAGTCTTCGGCTCGTACGCGTTTCGAGCGGAAGAAACGCAGATCACTTCCGTCGGCGCCGTCGGGGAAGCGCGCTGGATCTACGCCGTCAGCAAGCTCGCCGGCGAGCATCTCGTCCACGCCTACCACCGCGAGTTCGACATGCCCACCGTCACGCTGCGCCCGTTCAACGTCTACGGACCAGGACAGGTCGGCGAAGGCGCGATTCACCGCTTCGTCGTGAACGCGTTGCAGGATCACGATATCGAGATCCACGGCGACGGCACGCAGATCCGCGCCTGGTGCTACGTCGACGACATGGTCGAAGGCATCCTCCTGGCGATGGATCATCCGAACGCGGTCGGGCAGTCGTTCAACATCGGCAACGCCCGCGCCGTCGTCACGATCTACGGCCTCGCCAACACCATCGTCCGCGTCCTCGGATCGAAATCGCAGATCCGCTTCATTCGAAAGGACTACGCGGACGTCGAGCTGCGCGTGCCGAACGTCGACAAGGCGCGCGATCTGATCGGTTTCGAGGCGCAGGTCGATCTCGAAGAAGGGCTGCGGCGGACAGGGGAGTACTACCGTCTCGGCTGAGGCGCTGATGGAGCTCCACGACCTCACTCCGGCGCTGTGCGAGTCGATTGCCGGCAATCCGCCGCCGGAACTGTTGCCGGTCCACCATCCGGTCTGGCTGGAGATCCTGGCCGCGCTGGGTGAGGATGCGCGCGGAATCGCCGCGATCGAAGAGGGTCAGGTCCGCGGCTGGCTGCTCTACACGGTCACGCGCCGAAGGGACGTCACGGTCGTCAACTCGTTGCCGTACATCGCTTACGGCGGCCCTTCCATCGGCGTTCCTGCAACCACAGACGCGCTGTTGCATCGACTCCGCGAGGTCGCCCTCGACCTCGGCGCGGACGTGCTGAGCGTCGGCACGTCGCCGCTCCTGTCCGAGGAAGAGGAGCGCGTGTTTGTTTCGGCCCTTGTGCCGACTCACACGTTTCAAAACTCGGTGCAACTGCAATCGCTGGCAACGCATCCGCTCGAACAGTTGCCGAAGAAACGTCGCGACAGCATCCAGTCGGAAATCCGCCGCGGCGCACGCGCTGGATTCGTGGCTATCGACCGGCTGACGGATGGTCAGCTCGACGAGTGGCTGACCATCTATCGCGAACGCTACGCGGAGATCGGCGCCACGCCGTATCCCGACGCGTTTCATCGCGAGCTCCATCGGAGGGGCGTGCCGGCGGGCATCGCCGAGTTCCGAGGAGTCATCGACGGAGCGAGCGGTCGCCTTCTCGGCGGGATCGTGTTTCTCGTCTCGCAGCGCGAAGTCACCTATTTTTCGTCCGCGTTTCTCTCCGAGGTGCGGAACCTGTACGCCACGACGTTCCTTCTCGATGACGCCTTTCGTGCGTTCGGAGCCCGCGGCGTGGAGATGCTCAACTGGCATTCCAGCCCGAGCGGTGGCGGCGTACATGCCTACAAACAGCGCTGGGGCGCGCGCGCGCACCGCCACTTCTATCTCGCCGCGCTCCTCCGGCCCGACACACGGTTGTTCGAGCTTTCGACCAGCGAAGTGCAGCGTCTCTTTCCTCTGCGCTTTGTTCTTCCGTTCTCGGCGTGGACTCCTTGAGTACAATCGCCAGCCCATGACGGACGATCTTCCCAGCCTCATCGTCCCGCGCCTTCTCTTTGACTACGGCCAGCTCACGCAGGACGAAATGAGAACGCTGGCGGCGAAACTGCCGCCCAAGCTGGTTCGCTGGATCGCCATCCATCATCCCGACAACCGCACGCGTCTCCTTTTCTTCACCCTGACCGGAGTCGTCATCGGAGAAGGAACCGTGCTCAATGAAGGACTGACGATCTACGACGAGTACGAAACGCGCGTCACCTTCGGCAAACGGGTGGCGGTGGCCACGAACGTCACGATCATCGCCTCGTCGAACCCGAACAACTCGGAACTGCAGAAGCTCGACTACGTGCGCGACCATCTGATCCAGCTCGATCGCGTCTCGATCGGCGACGACGCCTGGCTGGGTGCCGGCGTGACGATTCTGCCTGGTGTGTCGATCGGCGAAGGGGCGATCGTCGGTGCCGGAGCGGTGGTCACGAAGGACGTCGAACCGTACACCGTCGTCGCCGGAATCCCCGCGCGCGTCGTTCGGAGGCTGCGATGATCTGCGCGGTCTGCGCGCACGGCGAAGCGTTCGAAGTGCTGTCGTACGAGGGCTATCCGGCGTTTCTCGTCCCGTTGCCGATGGAGCTGGCGCGCAATGTCGAGCTGGCGCCGCTCACTCTCGTGGCCTGCCTCCGCTGCGGTCATTTTCAGGTGCCCGAGGTCGATCCGCGCGTGCAGCGGCTCCTGTACGAGGTCTACTACACGCACTATCAGGTCGACACGATGGAAACGATGGTGCCGGCCTATCGCGATCCGTTCAACCGATTGGTGCAGTCGCTGGCTGCCGATGGCCTGCTGCCGAAGGGCCGGCTTCTCGAGATCGGATGCAGTTCCGGCGCGATGGTCCCGTTTCTGAGCGCCTTCTGCGACGAGTACACCGGCGTCGATCCTTCCGAACGAATCGAGCTCGCTCGTGCAGCGCATCCCTCGCACACGTTCGTCCACGCGTACTTTCCTTCCGAGGAAGTGCGGGGGCCGTTCGACGTCGCCGTGACGCAGTTCAATCTCGAGCACATCGAGGATGCGGCAGGATTCGTTCGCTCCCTTGCCGCCATCGTCCGCGAGGGGGGGCTCGTGCTGGCGCAGGTGCCGGATGCCGGCTACTACCTCCGCACCGCACAGCCGAACTTTGTTGCCCACGAACATGTGCAGTACTTCCGGCGCGCACAGCTGGAGATGCTCCTGGCGCGGCATGGCTTTGCCGTCGAGCGCTGGGGCGAAGAAGGCGCGAGCATTCTCTGCGCCGCGCGGCGTGTCGCCGGTAACGTCGATCCAGTCGCGATCGCGGATCCGCTCGCCGATGCGAAGACTTTGCGTGCTCTGGCGCTCGACACACCGGTCCTTCCGCCGCGACCGGTGCTCTATGGCGTCGGCCTGACGTTGTACTGGCTGCTGGCAAACGATCCTGAACTAGCTTTGGAGGCGACGGTCGTGGACGACAACACCGGCTATCACGGCAAGGGCGTTTCCGGCTACGACCTTCCGATCGCGAAGCCGTCGCCGGAACTGCTCGAAGGACGCGACGTCGTTCTCGCGCTCAACGCCATCTATCACGATCGCGTGCTCGAACGGCTGCGCGCCATGCAGGTGCCGATGCGCGTCCATCGCATCACCGAAACCGGCTGGACTGCCGAGAAGCTATGAACACGATCCGTTCGATCGAGATGTCCAGCGCCGGCGCTGTCGCCGAAGCCGCCGAAGAGGTGAGGGAGAACGGCGCCGTCGTGCTGCGCGGGATCATCTCTGCCGACCTCGCAGGTCGCCTGCGTGACGAGCTGACGCGCGCGATGGACGAAGACCTGGCGCGCTTTGGTCCTGCCCATGTGTTCCCCGGAATGGTTCACGCCCTGATGCTCCGCGGTCCGTCGTTCCTCGAACTGCTGTCGCAGGATGCGATTCGCGCGGTCGGTCGGGCGATCCTTGGACACGGGGCGATCGTGCATGCGTTCAACTCGTCGTGCCTTCCGCCAAACGCCACGAACTATGCCGGCCGCGTGCACGTCGACAGCCCGCGCCACGTGCCCGGCTATGCGACCAACATCGGCATCGCCATGCCGCTTGACGCCTTCACGATCGAGAACGGGGCGATGGAAATCTGGCCGCAATCCTTCGGGATGTCGGAGACGCCGTCCGATCAGGAGTTCGAAGCGAACAAGGTCGTGCTGGCGGGACTGCTTCCCGGCGATGCCGTCTGCTTCAACGCGCGCTGCTTTCACAAGAGCGGCATCAATACGACGGCCGCGTGGCGTCATGCGGCCACGCTCAACCTCTGCCGCGCGTACATGCGTCAGCAGTTCGATTTTCCGCGGATGATTCCGGCGGACATCAGCGCCAAACTCTCCGAAGACGTCCAGCAGTTCCTCGGATATCACGTGCGCATGCCGGTCTCCATGGACGAGTTCCTGGCACCTCCCGATCAGCGTCCGTACCGTCCCGGCCAGGAGTAGCTGCCCCGATGCTGCGCCACGTTCGCTGGGTCACGCTGGTTCTCGGCGCGGCATTCGCCGGCGCGGTCGTTCGCATCGTCCGCCGTCTGCTGCGGTGCACGCCACGCATCTGGCATGGCTTCACCCCGCTGCACGCCACCGCGTGGATGGTGCAGGCCGAGCGGAAGGCAGGCTTCCCGAGTATCTCCGTCACGATCAACACGCGAGCAACGCGGTACGCGCTCGTGCGGCGGGAAGACTTCGACGTCGTCTTCGAGAACGAAGCCGATCGCTGGGACGACGTGCACTGGCTCACGCTCATCCACCTGTTGCGCAACGCCGACATCTGGAACGCCTACTTCGACTGCCTCTTCTTCAAACAGAACGAGCACTGGAAGAACAAAGTCGTCTTCCGTCTGATCCGGCTGGCCGGCATCCGCATCGTGGTGCAACCGCACGGCAGCGACCTGATGTACACCGGCAATGACCGCAGCCGCTATCGCTGGACCGAGCGCGCGCAGCTCGACTATCCGAACTGGGATCTGGCGGCGTATCGGGAGGTGGTCGAATCGCGGATCGCCCTCTTCGATCGCTTCGCCAGTTTCATCCTCGCCGGCGACAAGCTGTACGAACCGCTCTTCCCGCGATTCGACCTCTCGTTCCACACCGTTCCGGTGGACACCCAACAGCTCGTGCCCGCCGACGCGCCGATGCGCGCCGTTCCGGTGATCATTCACGCGCCGAATCACCGCAACATCAAAGGCACCGCGGAGCTGCTGGCGGCATTGGAGTATCTGAAGGAACGAGGCTTTCCGTTCGAGCTGCGTCTGATCGAAGGAGTGCCGCGCCACGAAGCACTGCAGATGTACGGCGACGCGGACATCATCGCCGACCAGTTCATCATGGGCGCCTTCGGCATCTTCGCGCTGGAAGGGATGGCGTTGGGCAAACCGGTGCTGACGTATCTCGACGAACCGCACCTGCAGGACTCGACCTACAGTCATCCGCTGGTCAACACGACCCTCGAGAACATGACGCGCGTTCTCGCGGTGCTGCACGCGGTCCCTGAATTGCGCCGCCGGATCGGCCTCGCATCGCGGGCCAGCGTCGAGCGCTATCAGTCGTTCGCCGCGCTCGCCGAAGTCTGGACGCGCATCTACCGTCACGTCTGGTGGCGACAGCCGCTCGATCTCGAATCGACCGCGCCGTACGATCCGCGACGCCCGACGCGCGCACTCGCGGAAGATCCCACGGATCCTGCCTTCTGGCCCGTGCCCGTCGACGATCTGATGCAGGAGATCCGGGCGGCGGTTGACAGAGTGGTGCCGTAAGGCTGGTGATTCCATCTATACTTCCAGCATGCCTTCCAGAGCCGTGCTCGCATTGTTGTGCGCAGCGTTGGCGTTTGCGTGCGCCACCGCTCCAGCGCCTTCCGAACAAGTGCAGCAGCCGGGCACGGCGGAGTGGGTCGACACACCGGTTGGAAAGGCCGTGCGCGTCGGCCCCGGCGTGAAGGCGCCCGTCGTGATCAAGCGCGCGGAGCCGCGATATCCCAACGCCGACCGGGAATCGTGGATCCAGGGTGAAGTGAAACTGGATACCGTCATCGGCGAATCGGGCAACATCATTCACACCACGATTCTCAGCGCGCCTTCAACAAGCCTCGGCATTGCCGCACAGGAGTCTGCGATGCAGTGGACGTTTCGTCCGGCGGAGGTCGACGGGCGGCCTGTACAGTCGCTGTTCGAGTTGACGATCGCCTTCAAACTCTCGAAATAGACTCGAAGTACACCAGCGGCACATTGCGATACACGACCCGCGCAACCTCCGTGAACCCACACTTCGCGTAGAACTCGCCCGCGCCTCCGGGAGAGTCGTATGCATCGAGGCGCACGACATCGGCCGGCCACGCTTTCGCAATGCGGAGCGCTTCTGCGACGCAACGGCTACCCAGGCCTTTGCCCTGATGCGCGGCGGCGACGGCCATGCCGGTGAGATAGAGCGGCCGCGCGACATGCGCAAAGTACGCTTTGTCGATCGCCCACGGTTTTCTCGTCGACAGCGAGAGCGTGGCCACGATGTGCTGGCGCTTTTTCGTGATGAACACCTTCGCGCGTTTCATCCCGAACAGGACGCCTTTGGCGGTCGTGATCGAGGACCAGGGTCCGCGGCCGTGACGCACGGTCAGATCTTTCGCGACGGCGGTGTGCAGCGCTGCAATCTCTTCGGCGTCGTCGAGCGTCGCTTCGATGAGCCTGGTCATGACAACGTGACGCGATCGTCCGCGCGGTGATAGCGGCGGCCGCATTCGACGCAGGTCGCGTCATCGCCATCGAAACGCAGCGTGACGCCGCATTGGCAGACCCACCCGATGATGCGACCCGGCACTCCCGCCAGCAGCGCGTACGCGGGAACGTCTTTTGTCACGACTGCACCCGCGGCGATGAACGCCCACTCGTTGATCGTGACGCCGCAGACGACCGTCGCATTCGCGCCGATGCTCGCGCCGTACTTCACGCGTGTCTCGAGATAGTCGGCGCTGGTATTGCGCGGAAATGCGGAGCGCGGCGTGCGCACGTTCGTGAAAACCATGCTCGGTCCGCAGAACACGTAGTCTTCGAGCACGACGCCTTCGTAGAGCGAGACGTTGTTCTGGATCTTCACGCCATCGCCGATCGTCACGCCGCGCGCGACGAAGACATTCTGGCCGAGGGAGCAGTTGATGCCGATGCGGGCGTCGGTGCTGATATGGGAGAAATGCCAGACCTTCGTGCCGTCGCCGATGCTCGCGCCGTCGTCGACGTACGCCGACTCATGAACGAACGCCTTCATCGGATGACCCGCCCCTCGGCCATGAATGGATGTGCGGCCGCTTCATTCGGGACCGGTGTGGTCTCGCGGATCGAATGCACGAGCTCGATCGACGGACGCGCGTCGGCGATGCCGAAGCCGCCGCCTGCGAGCACGTCGCGATAGACGGCGGTGTGCAGATTGCCGAACGATTCCGTGAACTCGAGCTCGGAGCCGTCGACGGTGATCGAGCGGAACGTCGTGCGCGATCCGGGAACGGCGGAGAAGGGGAGGTCGCCCGGATCGACGGAGAGGAACCAGCGCACGTCCGCGTTCTGCAGTTCCAGAAAGCCCGACATGCGACGTCGCTCCGAGAGATGTACCTCGCAACGACGCACGCCGCCGAAGAGCCAGAGCAGCATGTCGAAGAAGTGAATGCCGATGTTCATCGCCACGCCGCCCGCGCGTTCTTCCGAGCCTTTCCACGAAACGTCGTACCACGCGCCGCGTGAGGTGACGTACGTGAGCTCGACCTGATGACGGCGGCCGGTTGTCAGCGCAAGCTCATCGCGCAGACGCAGCAGGCTCGGATGATGCCGCAGTTGCAGAACGGTGAAAACGCGACGGCCGCTCTCGCGCTCCAGCTCTTCGAGCGCGTCGAGGTTCCACGGATTGATGACCAGCGGCTTCTCGCAGATCGCGTGAGCGCCGACGCGCAGCGCAAGCCGCACGTGCGCGTCATGGAGGTAGTTCGGCGAACAGATCGTGACGTAATCGACACGGCCCGATTCCGGACCGCGACGTGCCTTCTCGAGGAAACGATCAAACCGCTCGATCTCGCGGAAGAACTTGACGTCGAAGGAGTAACGGTCGAGCACGCCGACGGAATCGTTCGGATCGACCGCGGCGAGGAGGTGGCTGCCGGTGTCGCGGATCGCGTCCAGGTGGCGCGGCGCGACGAAACCGCCGGCGCCGATGAGTGCGAAGTTGTGCACCGACGCAGTGTAAATCGTTTGTTGCTGGTTACTGGTTGTCAGTTCAAGGTGATTCAGCGCGAGAGTCGCGGCGTTCGCTGTGAGGCACCTTGAACCAGCAACCAGCAACGCCTCTCAAACAAAAACAAAAAGGGCGCCGTTTGACGGGCGCCCTTCCGGGGTGGAGCGTCACTGCGTAGTGTTAGCTACGAAGCAACCCCCTTGAGTGTATTAGAACAATCCATGTGAAAATTTGTACCTCCTCCCCATGAATTTCCGGCGGTCCCGCAACGAGCGTCACGTTACGTACCGTGACCCACCTCGCCGGTGTTGCGGACCGGATCGACCGCTCACACACCCCGTGGTGGAGGGGAGGAGCGGGAGCTTTGTATCGGTTTCAAAGATCACGCGACCGAAGGCTGCACTCGATCGTACTGAAAGGGAAACACTACGTCGCCGGGTTTATTGCACCCGCTGCCCGCCCGTTACCCTTGTGTTGCATGCACATCATGATACGGCTTTCGTTCCTAATCGCAATCAAAAACTTGCACGATATTTCTATCTCCGACGCGATGTCTGCGCACAAATCCTTGTGCTACACTTTTTGCCCCCCGGAGCCAAACCTATGAAACGCTTCCTCTTCGCCATCGTCGTGTGCGCTCTCTCCTCTGCGGCGGCAACGGCGCCCCTGCACGCGACGGCCGTGAACGGCAAGGTCATGTTCCTCACCAAGCGCGGCCAGAAGCCGGTCGTCAACGAGACCCTGGTGTGG
>DASYLL010000219.1:0-3089 GCA_036009605.1 Thermoanaerobaculia bacterium
ACGGACGTTCGTTCTGTAGAGGAGCAACGCGAGTGCTGTGATGGTCAGAACGTAGGCGCTTGTGTTGACGGCTGACACCAAGGTCAACGCATCACGGCCGGCCACTCGCGATGCTGCCGCATAAAGGATAGCCATACCGGGCGGCCAATGCTGCTGAGGGTGTCCGTCGAGACCGAGATAGCGGCCGTTCGCCAAGATCGATTCGGCGCCGGCGTAGTACCGGATCGAATCAAAGCTCAGACTCGCGAACGGCGAGCGAGCGTAGTGCTGCACCGTGATGAGCCCGACGGCCACGATCACGACGGTCGATAGAAGAAAGAAGACCGCAATGCGTCGCTTTTCCACAGTGTGTGTTGGTAGCAAGCGTTGGTGCGAGGTATCCAAAATATCTCTCCTTGAGAGCTGTTCATGCAGGGCAGGCTCTTCCTGAAGCTCCAAGCTTGCCGAACGCGACCAAGCGTGCGACAGACGAAGATGTCCAAGAGTGTACGAACTCGGCGGCTCCTGCAAGAAGTATCGGCGTGCCTCTCAGCATCAGCCACCGGTGGGTGAGGAGCGCGAGGTTTTCGGCGATCAGGCTTACTGGAAGGAAGCGGACCGACAGCGCTTCCGCGCCTAATTCGACTTTGTCAGATTCAAAAGCGAGTAGTGCCGTTTAGAATGGCGATCGAGGAATGACAAAGGGCTGCGGCCCGCCACGAACGTAAATCGAAAGGGAGGATCGCCAATGCCAAGCGCTCGCTACGAGCGATAAGTCGTAGGCTATCTTCCTTTACGCGTCGTTTCGATCGGTTCTTCATGAGCAGGACTCGCCCGTCGACCACGACCGCCCGGCAGTATTTGCGCGGTCTCTTTCAGACGACCCGGCGGAACATGGAGCGGATGGAGCAGGCCGTTCCCGGCTCGAACGAGCAGGCCCTCCAGCATTTCATTTCCAACTCTCCATGGGATGCCGAAGCGGTGATGCGTCAGGTAGCGCAAGGTGCGGATGCTCTGCTCGGTGGGCATGACGATACGCTGCTGGTGATCGACGAGAGCGGGATTCCGAAGAAAGGCAAGCACTCAGCTGGAGTGGCCCGACAGTATTGCGGCCAACTGGGCAAAGTGGAGAACTGTCAGGTCGGCGTGTATGGCGCACTGGCTCGTCGCGACAAGGTGACTTTGACCGACGCGCGCCTATTCGTCCCGCGAGAGTGGACGAACGATCCGGAGCGGTGCCGGCGAGCGGGGATTCCCGAAGAGATCTGGAAAACGCCACAAACGAAGTTCGATTTGGCGCTCGAGATCGTGGTCCAGGCGGTTGAGGAAGGGATCCGGTTCCAGTGGGTCTCGGCCGACGGAGCCTACGGGGAGAACGCATTTCTGCTGCCGCTGGACAGAGCCGGACTGCGGTTCATGGTGGATGTGCATTGCGATCACCTTGTCTGGTTCGAGTCGCCCACCGCTGAGGGAGACCGGCAGCGGGTGGATGAATGGGTGGCCGAGCAGCCGGTCAGCGCCTGGCAGGAGGTCACTACACGAGAGGGCTCGCGCGGAACTATCCGCTACGAAGTGCTCCACGCTCATGTATGGATCGATGCGGGACGGAACGAGTCACCGCGGTACTGGCATCTGCTCGTGCGGCGGGAGATCGATACTCCACGGAAGATCAAGTACACGCTGAGCAACGCTCCGGCAGACATGCCGCTTGAGCAGTTGGCGTACATCCAAGGGCAGCGCTACTGGGTCGAACGTGCACTCCAGGATGCCAAGAGCCACTCAGGTCTGGGCGACTATCAGGTCCGGGGCTGGTTGGGATGGCACCATCACATGGCCATCGTGCTCATGGCCACGCTGTTTATGCTTGAAGAGCGGATGCGCCATGGCGTCACCGCGCCTATGCTCAGCACCGCTGATATCGAGAGAGTTCTCAAGCACTATCTGCCGCGCCGCGATGCCACGGAGAAAGAGCTCTTCCGGTTGCTGCAGGAGAGTCACGATCGACGACAACGCGCTACGGCCTCTCATCGCAAGCGATCTACCAATCTGACAAAGTCGAACTAAGGCGTGAGGTACCTGGTCAACCGGCGCGGAACACACCATCGCCCCCTCACTGAGCATCAGAAAAGAGCAATCAGAGCCGATCACGAACGCGAGCGCGAGGTGAACATGCGTTTCGAATCGTGAAGAGGCTATCGGATCGCTAAGGTTCGATATCGAGGACTGATGAAAAACACAGCCCGCGCATTTGCAACCTTAGCACTGGCAAATCTCTACTTGGTCCGTAGGTTCATTGTTCCGAATCGGGAAATGGTCTTTGCTGAGCCTCGGCAAAGCCCGGAACGCAACGTTTGTGACGAACGATCTCGGGTAAACCTCGATCGATCAGACCCTTTTGTCGCCATACTTCCTTGTTATCAATGCATCACGCATCGTGAAACGGACTTGTTCGGAGGTTCTCTAGGAGTTGAGTCGTGGTTTGGCGGCCGTCCTGTGATATCGGCGAAAATCATAGTATCGGACGGCATCATTGTTCCTTTCGTGCTATACATTCTCCGGTTCGGATCCAATTCGAAGTTAATCCATCAGCGGTGAGGACTGCATGACTTTCATCCTGCGGCGCAGTGCGATTGCTTTGGTTCTTGCTGTCGTCGCGATGATCGCAGCGGTACCGTCCTATGCCCAAGCGGTCACCCTGAGTGCGATCAGCACAGACAAGGCTTCGCCGCAGAGGGCCGAGACAGGCGTGACGTTCACGGCTGAAGCGACGGGCGGCGCGACGCCGCTCGAATATCACTTCCTGTATCGCAACACGTCAGGACCGAATTGGATGGAGCCGCGCGGGTGGAGTGCGGACCCGAGCTGGGCGTGGGCGGGCCAGGCCGGCGGTACATTCGAGATCAAAGTGTCAGTGCGGAGCGTAGGGCACCAGATAACCGATGCGACGCAGACGGTGACATTTGTATGGGAGCCATGGCCGGCGGTCACGCTGAGTGCGATCAGCACAGACAAGGCTTCGCCGCAGAGGGCCGAGACAGGCGTGACGTTCACGGCTGAAGCGACGGGCGGCGCGACGCCGCTCGAATATCACTTCCTGTATCGCAACACGT
>DASYLL010000220.1:0-7492 GCA_036009605.1 Thermoanaerobaculia bacterium
TGCTTGCGGCAGCCTTCCCGCTGTTCGGCGAAAATCGCCTCGCAACGTCCACCTCCCGGTACCTTCTCCAACACGCCACCAACCCCGTCGACTGGTACCCGTGGAGCGACGAGGCGTTCGCGAAAGCGAAGGCCGAAGACAAACCGATCTTCCTCTCGATCGGCTATTCGACCTGCCACTGGTGTCACGTCATGGAGGAGGAATCGTTCGCCGATCCCGAGATCGCGAAACTCATGAACGACGCGTTCATCTCGATCAAAGTCGATCGCGAGGAACGTCCCGATCTCGACAGCGTCTATCTCGCGGTTACGCGCACGCTCACGGGCGACGCGGGCTGGCCGAACAACGTCATCCTCACGCCCGACGGCCAGCCGTTCTTCGCAGCGTCGTACATCCCGAAGGAACGTTTCCGCACGTTGATCCCCGCGATCGGTACGCGTTGGCGCGAGCAACGAAAGCAGATCGTCGCATCCGCGGAAACGATCATGCGCACGCTCCGAGCCCCCGCCGTTCTCGGCGACACCCTCGGCGCAGACGTCCTCGAGAAAGGCTATCGCCAACTTGCATCGCGCTTCGATGCGAAGCATGCCGGCTTTCTCCCCGAGCCGAAGTTCCCGATGCCGCATCAACTCATGTTCCTGCTGCGTTACTGGCAACGCACCGGCGATGAGCACGCGCTGAAGATGGTCGAGTCGACGTTGCGCGCGATGCGACGCAGCCCGTTGTGGGATGGTCGCGATCTCGGCTTCCATCGCTACGCAGGCAAAGCCGACTGGGGCGAGCCGCATTACGAAAAGATGCTTTACGACCAGGCCATGCTCGCGCTCGCATATCTTGAAGCGCATCAGGCCACGGGCAAGCCCGAGTACGCGGATACCGCCCGCGGTATCATCACGTACGTGCTGCGCGATCTTCGCGCCGCGAACGGCGCGTTCTTCGCCGCGCAGGATGCGGAGGAGCGTTACTACCTCGCCGAAGACCGCACGAAACTCGCGCGTCCCGCGCGCGATGAAAAAATCCTGACGGACTGGAACGGTCTGATGATCGCGGCGCTCGCATACGGAGCGATCGTTCTCGACGAGCCTGCATACGCCGATGCCGCGAAGCGCGCCGCCGACATCGTCATCGCGCGACCGCGACGCTTTCTCGACGATCACGCCTTCCTCGTCTGGGGCCTCCTCAATCTCTACGAAGCCACATTCGAGCTGCGCTACCTGCAATCCGCCATCGCGATCGAAGATGAAACGCTCGCACGCTTCCGCGACGAAGCCGGCCGCTTCTACATCACCGCGTCCGATGCCGAATCGCTCCTCGTCCGTCCGCGCGAGATCGGCGACGGCGCCATCCCCTCCGGCAACTCCGTCCAACTCCTCAATCTCATCCGCCTCGGCCGCATCACCGCGAACCCGCAATACGAGAAACACGCAAGCGCGCTGCTCCGAGCCGTTGCCGATGAAGTGAGCCTCGCACCGAGCACCGCCACGCACCTGCTCAGCGGACTCGCATTCGCGCTCGGTCCCTCACAGGAGATCGTGCTCTCCGGCGATGACGTCCACGCGATGCATCGCGCGGTTTTCGCCTGCTTCATGCCGAACAAAGTCGTCATCCACCGCCCGTCCGGCGAATCGCCGCCGATCGTCGCGACTGCGCCGTACACGCGCGAGCAACGCGCGATCTCCGGCAAAGCGACCGCGTACGTCTGCACGAACTACATGTGCAAGCTACCGATCACGGACGTGAAGACCTTGAAGGCCGGACTAAAGCAGCGGTCCAAGTAGCCTGAAACTGTTCTCCGTGAGTTGACGCCAGCGGGGGCGCTGTCGCCATGAATCGAGATCGATGTACTCGGAGTTGTCCAGATACTTTTTCTGGAGCGAACGCAGACGGCCGGTGAAGCCGGAGTCATAAACGAACAGCGAAATCTCGGAGTTCAACCAGAGGCTGCGCATATCGAGATTGACCGAGCCGAAAATACTCGTCTCGCCATCGATGGCGAGGCTCTTGGTATGAAGCAGTCCGCCTTTGAACAGCGCCACGTGAGCACCCGCCGAAAGAAGGTCGTCATACTGCGCGGCACTCGCATAGCGGACCAGAAGGGAGTTGTTGTACGCGGGCACAATTAACGTCACATTCACGCCTCGCAGGGCGGCCGAGAGCAGCGCAGTGAGGGTCGACTCGTCAGGGACGAAATAGGGTGTCGTCATGATGAGCTCGTGCCGTGCGGCGTAAATCGCCGTGAGCAGCAATTGATGAATCGCTTCCGGCCGCGAGCCCGGTCCGGAGGGTGCGACTTGAACCGCGGTCCCACGCGTCGAGGCCGCACACGCGCTCCCGGTTGGCGGGTCGAACGCGTCGCCCGTCTCTACGGACCAGTCGAACGCGAATACACCATCCAGTGCGGCGACGGCTGGACCAGTAACGCGGATCATGGCGTCGACCCACTCGCCCGCACCGGAGTCCTGCATGAAAAATCGCGGGTCCGCGAGATTCTGACTGCCGGTATACGCGACGCGGTCATCGACGACGACAATCTTGCGGTGATTGCGAAGATCGACGCGTGAGAACAGCGTCGGCAGCGATCCCGTGGGAAGTGCAGCGCGAAACTGGACGCCTTCTTGTCGCAGTCGTCGAACGAGATCGCCTTTCAGAAACTGCTTGCTCCCCATTGCGTCAGCAAGCGCTCTGCACTGCACCCCGCGCCGGGCCGCTCGCACGAGTGCATCCGCGACATCGATCGTCCGCCCGCGTTCGTGCCAGATGTAGAACGAGAGATGGCACGTCTCGCGGGCACTGTCGATGTCGGCCACGATCGCATCGAAGATCGCGTTGAAGTCATCGAGCAACTCGATGTCGTTGCCGGTCTGGACCGGAAACCCGAGAACTCGCTCCGCCAGAAGATCGAGAGGTGCCGCAGTTTCGTTGCGCACTTGCCGCAAGCTCGCTTGCCATCGCATCACCGCGTCCATGGTTGACGCAGTTCGTGCACCGCGACGCCGACCGAGGCGCTTCTCTCCAAAGAGCAGATAGACCGCTGCTCCGATGAAGGGCACGCTGAACATCACCGCAATCCACGCCACCGAAACACCCACAGGCGCGCGTCGGGTGATCACACGCAGGGTCAGCCCCACGACGATCAGCCAGTGAGTCACGAGGATCGTCGTCGAGACCAGGTGCGGATTCATCGCAAGCGTAAACTCGTGTCGTGTACGAGCACAAACATGAGAAATTGCTTCCTCGGAAGCACTTCAAGAAGCGCGTGGTGTTTCATTTCGTCACGGCATTCACGGCGATGGCGACCGCACTCCTGATCGGGATTGCTGGCTATCACTACTTCGGTTCCCTGCCCTGGGTCGATTCGTTCCTGAACGCCGCGATGATTCTGGGCGGGATGGGTCCGGTCAATCCTCTGAACACGGTATCAGCGAAGGTGTTCGCCGGACTCTACGCGCTGTTTTCAGGAGTCGTGTTCATCGGTGTTGCCGGCCTGATCATCGCTCCGTTCGCGCACCGTCTTCTTCATCATTTCCATGTCGATGAAGATCAGTGAAGTCAACGCCACGATAGCGTCCACTCACACCACCCACCACCCTTCGCAAAGCAACGCGTGTGCTCGACCTTCACATCCTTCACGCCCGTCAGCTCCGCCAGTCCTTCGATCCATCCCGTCGCGCGAGAACAGCTCGCGATCTCGGACGGAAAGTCGCGCACGTGAATGCGCGCGCTGTGCTCCTGCTGATCTTCGACGCGCATTACTCCGTGGTTGTAGAGCGAGCTCCACATCTGCGACGCCTTGCCGAGCAGCGCGGGCGGCGTCAGCACCATCGCAAAGAAGCGATAGATGCCGCGCACCGCATCGCGCGCGGCTTCGCGTCCCGCGCGTAAGGCGAACTCTTCGAGCGGCTCACCCTTCGCTTTCGCAGCCTCTTCCGTGAAGAGGTTCATCATGTGTACGGGCACGGTTTCCGTGGCGAGGATCGGCGTGCGAAACCGCGTGGCGAACTCGGGAGGGAGATTCCGAAACGTCGTCTCGCGCTGCTCCGCGGACAGCTCCGCCTCGATGAACTTCTGAAGGCTGCGTACCGGGGAACCTTTGACCGTGACGCTCTCGTCGAACATCGTCACCTCCAACGTCACCTCGCGAAGTTGTCGGCCGGGTCACGAGTATAATCCGCTTCCTTCGTGCGCCTCGCCCGAGGCGCCATCGCAGGAGGAACACTCATGCAGGACCCGACACCCGGCAGCACCGCAGCCGAAGGTGCCGCGGCGATCTCCGTCGCAGAAGATAGCAACCGCCCGCTGATCGGTAAGAAGGACAAGCTCGAAGAGCTTTCCGTCAACACGATCCGCTTCCTCGCAGTGGATGGAGTCGAGAAGGCGAAGTCGGGTCACCCCGGCACGCCGATGGGCATGGCCGACATGGCGTACGTGCTCTGGACCGAGTTCCTGCGCCACGATCCGCTCGACCCGCACTGGAAAAACCGCGACCGCTTCATCCTCTCCGCCGGTCACGCGTCGATGCTCATCTACTCGCTGCTGCATCTCACGGGCTATCCGGAGATGACGCTCGACGAGCTTCGCGCGTTCCGCCAATGGGGATCGCGCACCGCGGGTCATCCCGAATTCGGCCACGCCGCCGGCGTCGAAGTCACCACCGGCCCTCTCGGCCAGGGCTTCGCGAACGGCGTCGGCATGGCTCTCGGCGAGAAGATGCTCGCCGCGCGCTTCAACGGCGAGGACCCGTTCAAGCCGGTCGATCACTACATCTACGCGATCTGCTCCGACGGCGATCTGATGGAAGGCATCAGCTCCGAAGCGGCTTCGATCGCCGGCCACCTCGGCCTCGGCAATCTCATCTACTTCTACGACGACAACAACATCTCGATCGAAGGCGAAACGCGTCTCGCGTTCTCCGAGGAAGTGAGAAAGCGCTTCGAGTCGTGCGGATGGCACGTGCTGACGATCGATGGTCACGATCGCGCCGCGATCCGCAAAGTGATCAAGCGCGCGCAAAAAGAGACGACGCGTCCTTCGATCATCGTCGCCAGGACGATCATCGGGTGGGGAAGCCCGAAGTTCCACGGCACCGCACGCGCGCACGGTGAGCCGCTCGGCGCCGATGAAGTGAAGGCGACGAAAGAAGCGCTCGGCTGGCCGCAGGAGCCGACGTTCTACGTTCCCTCCGAAGTGCGCGAAGACTTCTCGCGCAAGACGAAGAAACTCGCGCGGCAGCACAAGCTCTGGGAAAAAGAGATGGCTGCCTGGCGCGCGCGCCATCCCGAGCTTGCGGAAGAATGGGATCGCTACTGGTCGCATTCACTGCCCGATGATCTCGACGCGCAGCTCGTCGAAGCAGCAAAGAGCGAGAAGGCGATCGCAACGCGCGCGATCTCCGGTCAGGTGATCCAGAAACTCGCGAGCGTCGCGCCGTTCCTCATTGGCGGCTCCGCCGATCTCGCGCCGTCGACGAACACGCTGATCAAAGATGCCGGCAGCATCGAGCGTCCGAAAGGGGAGGAGAAGCATTCGCCCTCGACGGAAATCTTCAAGGGCCGCAATCTCCACTTCGGCATTCGCGAGCACGCCATGGGCGCGATCGTGAACGGCCTCACTCTGTACGGATCGTGGCGCGCGTACGGCGCAACGTTCCTCATCTTCTCCGACTACATGCGCCCGTCCGTGCGGCTCTCCGCGCTGATGGGCATCCCCTCGATCTTCGTCTACACGCACGACTCCGTCTTCCTCGGCGAAGACGGTCCCACGCACCAGCCCGTCGAGCAGCTCTGGTCGCTGCGCCTCATCCCGAACATGACGCTCTTCCGTCCGGCCGATAGTGCCGAGGTGGCGATGGCGTGGTCGCACGCGGTGCGGTCGACGGATGGTCCGACGCTCATCGTGCTGACGCGACAGAAAGTCGAGCCGACTCCGCATCCGGCGGACTTCGATGTGCAGCGCGTGCTGCGCGGCGCGTATGTGCTCGACGCGTATCGCGAAGGCGACGTGACGATCATCGCCACCGGTTCCGAGGTTGCGCTCGCCGTGAAAACGGCCGAGCTGCTGCGCGGCGAGGGGAAAAACGTACGAGTTGTTTCCGCACCGTCACTCGATCTGTTCGATCGTCAGCCCGTGGAGTATCAGAATGAAGTCCTCGGCGATCGCAGCCGTGTGGTCTGCATCGAAGCAGGCCGCAGCGATGGCTGGTACAAATACGTGAACCGCGACGCACTGATCATCGGCATCGACCGCTTCGGCGCCAGCGCTCCTTACGAGCGCATTGCCGAGGAGTTTGGATTCACGCCGGAGCAAGTGGCGGAGCGGATCAGAGGATGGGCATGATGAAACACGCTGCGGTTGTGTTGACGCTGTCGTTGTCGGTTGCTCCGGTGATGGTTGCGGACGATGCGGAGATCGTGAAAGGACTGCAGAACCTTTCGAATGTTTATCGCATCGCCAACGTGCTCGAGCTGCGACGCACGCTCGCGCACAGTCTGCCCGTGCAGGTGCCCATCGATCCGTGGGGCACGAAATACCGTGTCAACGAGACGCCGGTCGGATACCGCATCGTGTCCGCGGGCAGCGATGCGAAGTTCGAGGAGACGGTCGCGCTCTCGCGCCAGCAGTTCACGGGTCTCGAAGGCGATGTCGTGTTCGAGGACGGGCACGTCATCCGTTCGAACCGCAACTGGCTCTACTCGCAGACCGCGAAGACTGGTCCGGCCGCGGATGCGTTGAAAGAGCTCGATCAGACCGAGATCGATTTCGTGATGATGCGCGCGCCGATCATGCAGTCGCTCGTCGGCGCGAAAGCGACGGTGAACACCATGAAGGCCGCGGGCGTGTACGTACAGGAGAAGAAAGTCGCGCCGCCGGTGGAGTTTTCGTACGACGCGTGGGGCACGCCGTTTCGCGTGACGATCAATGAAGACGGCACGTATCGCATCGTGAGCGCAGCCGCCGATCGCACGTTCGATGAGACCAGCTGGACGCGTCCGGCGAATCCCGATTTCGCCGAAGACTTCATCTTCGAGAACGGGACGCTCATTCGTTACGTCAATCAGGAGAGCGCGCTGAAGGCCGCGAACCTCGCCGGTTCCGCCGTGCCACAGCCGCCGGACGCGACACTCTTCGGCCAGGGCCGCTGGGTGCGCATCGAGCCGCCGATCGTGGCGCCGGTCGTCGAGACCCGCGTGGAGCCTGCCTACCCGGATGACTACCGCCGCGCGCGCATTGCCGGCCTCGTGATTCTCGAAGCCGCGATCTCCGAAACGGGCGCGGTCGAGCATGTTGGCGTGCTCAAAAGCCTCGGACCGGGACTGGACATGTCCGCGGTGAATGCGGTCCGTCAGTGGAAGTTCAAGCCGGCGACGAAGGACGGCAAGCCGGTGGCGGTGTTGTTCAATCTGACGATCAACTTCAAATTGAAATAGTGCTGTCATCCCGAGCGTGAGACCGGCAGGGGACTGCCGTTGAAGAGGTGATGAACCGTATGCTGTGT
>DASYLL010000221.1:0-19340 GCA_036009605.1 Thermoanaerobaculia bacterium
GATGGCTCGAACGCGGGCTCCGCGTCCAACGTATATTGCGGCTCCGTCGGCGGCGCAAAATCCGCGTCCGTCAGCTCCGGCTCCGGGTTGTTCCAGACATCCGCCGCATCCGCCACACCGGCCGATGCGAAGTCATCCAGCGCGTACTGAGAATTTACTTGAGGTTTTCCGGCAGGCGCGAGAACGCCGAGCGTCGCCAGCGCGTGGAGCAGTTTGTAGACGTTGAACGTGTCGCGTCCCGAAGCCGTGGCGACTGCGGTCGCGTTCTTCTCGCCGTCGATCTCGACCGCGATCGCTTCCGCATCTTCGTTGAGTCCGAGGCGACGCCACACTTCGTCGAAATCGGCGGTCTTCGTGAAGACGACGTTGCCGCCATCGAGCGAGCGCTCGAAGCGTGCGCGATCCTGTTCCGTCACGATCAACTCGACGAGCACCTGCGGCAGCGGAAACAGAGTCCCCTCATCGCGCTTCGGCAGGTAGTCCGCCACGATCGTGAACGACCCCTCGGCCCACGCCGCGATCGAGCGAATCACACCCACGACCTGAACGCGACGAGCCCACGTCAGCTCCTTGCGCGTGATGAATCCGAGGTTCAGCAGCGCATCGCCGAGGGTTTCGCTCTCTTTGCGCTTGGCGAGGGCCTGCTTCACGTGCTCACGTGAAACCTTGCCCGCGCGCATCAGGATCTCATCGATGCTGTCCGAGCGATCGTTCGTGCTCGCCGACAGGATGTCGCCCGTCTTGAAGTAGATGATCTTGATGATTCCGTCGTTCTCGAACCGGATCGCGCCAGTGAACTGCTCCCGCCACAGCTCCACGAGCCGTTCAATGAGATTGATCTGGTTGATTTCGCCTTCAAGCATGTGCACCCGCCCCCTCTAACATACTTCGGTGAACGGCGGGGATTATCGCACGCGCTTCGCGGGGAGAGTCTCAGACTCGCACAGTCTCAGAGTCTCAGAGACTTTGCCTGCCACACACTCTGAGACTCTGCGACTGTGAGACTTTGAGACTCGTTCTTGAACTATGCGTGCAACTCCTCATACAACGACTGCCCCACCTTCCTCCCCAGCACATTCATCAGATCCTGCGCGCTGGCCTGCTTGATGGCGGACACGCTGCCGAAGCGCTCGAGCAACAGGCGCTTGCGTTTGCCGCCGATGCCCGGGAGGTCGTCAAGCTCACTGTGCAGCGTCCGTTTGCGGCGGCGTCGGCGATGCGAGGAGACGGAGTAACGGTGCGTTTCGTCGCGCACCATCTGGAGCAGCTGCAGCGCGGGATCGCGTTTCTCGAGGCGAATCGGCTCGGCGCGATCCGGGACGTAGATTTCCTCTTCGCGCTTTGCGAGTCCGGCGATCGGGATCTCTTCGATGCCGAGCTTGTTCAATGCCGCGAGCGCCGCGTTGAGCTGTCCGCGTCCGCCGTCGATGAGAATCATGTCGGGCAGCGGCTTCTTCTCATCGAGCAGGCGTCGATAGCGGCGATCCACCGCCTCGGCCATCGAGCGGAAGTCATCCGCTCCGATCACGGTCTTGATGTTGAAGACGCGGTACTGGTTCTTGTCGAACTTCCCGCGGTCGAGCACGACCATCCCGGCGACGGAATCCGTGCCCTGGATGTTCGAGATGTCGAACGATTCGATCTTCTGCAGATCGCGGTCGCCATAGCCGAGGATCTCGCCGAGGCGCGAGGCGGCGATCTGGAGGCGGTCCTGCGTCGACTTGCGGAAACGTGATTCGTGCGAAAGCCGCGCGTTGCGATTCGCGAGCTCTACGCGATCGACGCCGCGGCCGCGCTGCGGAACTCGCACCTGCACTTTGCGCCGCGACTGCGTGCCCATCCAGTCGGCCAGCAGCTCGTTGTCGTCGACCTCGAACGGAATCAGGATGTCCTGTGGAATGAAGAGGTTGTCCTGGTAGTAGCGCTGCAGGATCTCGCTGAGGAAGTAGCCGGGCTTGTACTCCGCGACTTTCTCCCAGAACAGCTCGCGGCGATCGACGACGTTGCCGCCGCGGATGACGAAGAGCTGCACGGCCACGTCTGTCCCCTCTTCGTAGAGGCCCCAGACATCCATGTCCTCATCTTCCGATGATGACGCGACCTGCTGCTCTGCCTGAATGCGCTCGACGGTACGGATGAGATCGCGGTAGTACGTCGCGAGCTCGAAGCTCTCGCTCTCCGCGGCCTGGTACATCCGTGCGCGCAAGCGTTCCTGCAGCTCGCGTGACTTGCCGCCAAGGAAGAGGACCACGTCGTCGACCATCTCGCGGTAGGCGTCGGGGGTGGTGAGCCCGACGACACACGGTCCGAGACACTGGTGCATGTCGTAGTAGAGACACGGACGCGGCAGCGCGCTCTTGCCGACCTTGATCTCGAGATCGCAGCTGCGCAGCTTGAACTGATCGGCGACGAGCTTGAGGATTCTTCGCGCGGTGCCGGCGAAGAACGGGCCGAAGAAGAGATCCCCTTTTTTCCGATCCACCCGCCGGGTAAAAACCACGCGCGGATAGTCCTCGGACATCGTGACTTTCAGATACGGATAGCTCTTGTCGTCGCGAAGAAGGATGTTGTAGCGCGGCTGATGCGCCTTGATGAGGTTGTTCTCGAGGAGGATCGCTTCGAGCTCGTTGTTCGTCGTGACGAAGTCGATCGAGTCGATCTCGAGGACGAGCGTCATCGTTTTCGTGTCGCGCGCTCCGCGGCCGACGACGTAGGTCGTGACCCGGTTGCGGAGGTTGCGCGCCTTCCCGATGTAGATCACCTCGCCTGCTGCGTTCTTGTGCAGGTAGACGCCGGGTCTCTCGGGGATTTCTTTGAGGCGCGCTTTGAGGCGCTCGGAACGGTCGGACATCAGACGGGGCTACAACAGGAAGTGCAGGGCGCTGTCATCCCGAGGATGTTGCTGGTGACTGGTTGCTGGTTCGAGGTGACGCATCGGCAGAATCACTGCTCCCGCCCTGAGGCACCTTGAACCAGTAACCGGCAACCAGCAACGCGCGCTTTCATAGCGCGCGCAGAAACTCTCCGGCCGCGCTCCGAAACTCGTCCGTCCATTCGTGCCCACCCTCGAAAACGAGAGACCTGACCCCGACTCGCCCTTCGAGAAACTTCAAGTCTTTGTTGAGCTTCTCCTCGGTGTACCAGTCGTCAGTCAAGCCTCGGGCGACGAGCGCCGGCGGGAGGACGACGCCCGGATCGTCATGGATCTCGGAAGGAATGTCGCCGCCGAGAAGGATGAGACCGGTGGCAGGACCAACGTACGCGGCGGCTCGGGCAGCCATCGTTGCACCCTGCGAGAAGCCGATGAACACGAGCGTTTCCGGAGTCGGCAGCGAGGCTAGAACTCTGCGGATATACGCGAGGTTGTCGGCGATGGCGAGGTCGCGATCCTGACTGGTCATCCAGTTCGCGACGATGCTCCCCGACCGTGTGTAGAACGGATGCAGCGCCTGCACTGACGCCACGGACCAGCGCCCGATTCCGGGCAACTTCTCGAGCTCCGCCATGTGCGTTTCCGCCGATTCGGCGTAGCCGTGGAAGCCGACCAGCAGCCGATCCGTGCCGCGGTCTTCGAACAGGAATCGTCCGTGGATGGAGGTTTCGAGGGTACGCGCGATCATTCAGTGGGCTGACTGGTCAACATGTTGACGAGTCAGCGGCCCGGTCATTGTATCGCCGGGTTGCGTATTCAGCGAGGTCACTGGAGAATGCGCGCCGTGGAATCCGACCCTCGCCTGATCCTCGTCGTCCCCTGTTTCAATGAAGAACAGAGGCTGCCGGTCGACGAGCTTCGCAACTTCCGGATCGACGGGGTGCGTCTCGAAATCCTGCTCGTCGACGACGGCAGTTCGGACGGCACGTTGCGCCTCCTCGAGTCGCTCAGCGCGCAGGATCCCGAACGCTTCTCCGTCCTCGCGCTCGAACAGAACAGCGGCAAAGCGGAAGGGGTCCGCCGCGGCATCGTCGCCGCCATCGACCGCAATCCCGACCTCGTCGGCTTCTGGGACGCCGACCTCGCGACGCCGCTCAGCGAGATCCCTGGCTTCCTCGACGTCTTCGCGACGCGTCCCGAGATCGACATGGTGTTCGCCGCCCGCGTTCGCCTGCTCGGCCGCTCGATCAGCCGCAACCCCGCCCGCCACTACTTCGGCCGCGTCGGCGCGACGCTCATCTCTCAATCACTCGGGCTCGCCGTCTACGACACGCAGTGCGGCGCGAAACTCTTCCGCGCGACGGACGACATGCGCACGATCTTTCGCGACCCGTTCCTCTCGCGCTGGATCTTCGACGTCGAGATCATCGCCCGGCTCGTCCGCCATCGCGGCCGCGACGCCGCCTCGCGCGCGATCTATGAACTGCCGATCAACGCGTGGCACGACGTGAAGGGATCGAAGGTCAAGTCGACGGACTTCGGGCGCGCGTTGAAGGACCTGTGGCGGATTCATCGGGCATACCGCCGGGAATGACGAATGCTCCAGACGATCACGTCGAGCTCGTACTGATTCTGGTTCTCGTGCTCACGAACGGCCCCTTCGTCCGCAATGATCTTCCGCGGTTCTTCGCCGTAACACGGCGCTGTTCGACTGGTGGCGGCTGCGGAGGTGCGGCCGGATCTCGTGCCGGATCGCCTGCCACATGGGACGAACGCGCGCGAATGAGCGACTTTCCGTCCGTCCGAAACTACAATGCGCGCCATGATCGACACCCTCACTCACACCACCGACGCTTCGCTCTCCCGGCTCGCCCAGGGACTCACGGGTTCCGAGGTTTTGAAGATCGCGGGCGAGGTCCGGGCGCTGGTCGCTTCGGGACGGTCGGTGGCGAATCTGACGGTCGGCGATTTTTCTCCGACGGAGTTCCGGATTCCGCAGCGCCTGGAAGAACTGATCACGCAAGCGCTCGCGAACGGACAGACCAACTACCCACCCTCGGATGGCACGCTCGAGCTTCGGCGCAGCGTCATCGATCTCTTTCGCGATGAGCTCGGCCTCACCTACCCGATCGAGTCGACGCTCATCGCCGGCGGCTCGCGTCCCATTATCTATGCTGCCTATCAGGCGATCGTCGATCCGGGCGACAAGGTCATCTATCCGACGCCGTCATGGAACAACAATCACTACACCTACCTGACCGGCGGCGTGCCGGTGGAACTGGTCGTTGGCGCCGACACGAACTTCATGCCGACCGCGGACATGATCCGCCCGCATGTGCGCGACGCGCGACTCATCGCCGTCTGCACGCCGCTCAATCCGACCGGCACCGTGATGGCGAAGAGCGAAGTCGAAGCGATCGCCACACTCGTCGTCGAAGAGAACGAGCGTCGCGCTGCCGCCGGCGAGCGCGCGCTGTTCCTGTTGTGGGATCAGGTCTACTGGATGCTGACCTTCGGCGAGAACCGTCATTGGGCGCCGCCGCAGGTCGTGCCTGAGTCATCCGCGTACACGATCTTCGTGGACGGCATTTCGAAAGCGCTCGCCGCGACGGGACTACGCGTCGGCTGGACGGTCGGACCTCCCGCGGTCATCGCTCGCATGCGCGATCTCTCGGGTCACATCGGCGCATGGGCTCCGAAAGCGGAGCAGCTCGCGGTCGCCGCGTTCCTTCGCGAAAAAGATCAGATGGCGTCGTTCCACGAGCAGATGGTGCGCGAGCTGCGCCTCCGCCTCGATGCGTTGTACGACGGCTTCATGGCCATGCGTCGCGAAGGTCTGCCCGTCGACGCGATCGCACCGCAGGGTGCGATCTATCTCTCCGTGCAGTTCGACCTCGTCGACAAGTTCGGGACGAACGAAGCGATCCGCAAGTTCCTCCTCGAGAAGGCGGGCTTCGCCATCGTCCCGTTCCAGGCATTCGGCCTGAAGCGAGAGGATGGCTGGTTCCGATTGAGCGCCGGCGCGGTGAGCGTGCAGGATTGCGTGGATGGCTTGGCGCGAGTGCGCGAAGCGCTACTGCCGGCACGGCCTGCTGCGTAAGTTGCTTTGCCGGGGCACGTACGGCTGCCAGGTTGGGGCAGCTCCATCGCGCGGGCTCCCGGGTACGACCAACGGAAACGTCAGGCGCGCTGCGCCGCTTGAAGCCGAGGCAGGTGGCGCGTCGTATGACGTGCCGCGAGGCGCAGCGACCAGCGCAGCGGGCCGTGCCCGCTCAGACGAAGATCCGCGCTTCCTTCAACTCGCGCAGCTTGTCGCGAATCTCGGCCGCTCGCTCGAAGTCGAGATTCTTCGCGGCGTCCTTCATCTCTTTCGAGAGGCGGCTGATCGCTTTGTCGATGTCCTCGCCGCCCGCGATGTCGAGCTTCGACTTCTGGCCGGGCAGCGGCACGTCCATGTAATCGAGATTGGCCATCTTCACGAGATCGGAGTCGATCGACTTGATGATCGTCGCCGGCTCGATGCCGTGGTCTTCGTTGTACTTCTGCTGCACCGCGCGGCGTCGCGTCGTCTCGTCGATCGCGAAACGCAACGAGTCCGTGATGCGATCCGCGTAGAGCACTGCCACGCCATTGAGATGTCGCGCCGCGCGGCCGATGGTCTGCACGAGCGACGTCTGCGATCGAAGAAATCCTTCTTTGTCCGCATCGAGAATCGCCACGCACGAGCACTCGGGAATGTCGAGACCTTCGCGCAGAAGGTTGATGCCGATCAGCACGTCGTACACGCCGAGGCGGAAGTCGCGGATGATGGCGATGCGCTCCATCGTTTCGACGTCGGAGTGCAGGTAGTTCACCTTGATGCCGAGCTCCATCAGATAGCGCGTCAGATCCTCGGCCATCCTCTTCGTGAGCGTCGTGACCATCACCCGCTCGTTCAGCGCGGTACGTTCGCGAATGACCCCGATCAGGTCATCGACCTGACCCTTCACCGGCCTGATGATCAGGACAGGATCGAGCAGTCCCGTCGGTCGGATGATCTGCTCGGCGTAGAGACCGCCGGTCTTCTCCAGCTCGTACGGACCCGGCGTCGCGGAGACGTAGAGCGTCTGCTTGATCTTCCCTTCGAACTCGGCGAACGCAAGCGGCCGGTTGTCGATCGCGCTCGGCAGACGGAAGCCGTACTCAACGAGCGTCTCCTTGCGCGCGCGGTCGCCGCCCCACATCGCGCGCACCTGCGGAATCGTCTGATGCGACTCGTCGCAGACGAGCAGAAAGTCGTTCGGAAAATAGTCGATCAGCGTCGGCGGCGGCTGGCCGGGTGAGCGTCCGCTGAGATGGCGCGAGTAGTTCTCGATGCCGTTGCAGTAGCCGAGCTCCGCGATCATCTCGAGATCGAACATCGTCCGCTGCGAGAGCCGCTGCGCTTCGAGCAGTCGATCGTGCGCGCGCAACTCCGCGACGCGCTCATCGAGCTCGACGCGGATGTTCTCCATCGCCACCATCAAACGCTCGCGCGGTGTGACGTAGTGCGTTCGCGGATAGATCGCCAGTCGATCGTATTCGCGTCCCGACGTTCTGCCGGTGACGGGATCGATGCGCGTCATCTTGTCGATTTCGTCGCCGAAGAACTCGATGCGCACCGCGTCGTCTTCGTACGCCGGCCACACTTCGAGCACGTCGCCGCGCACGCGGAAGTTGCCGCGCGCCAGGTCATACGGCGTCCGCTCGTACTGCATCTCCGTCAGCTTGCGGAGATACTCGGTCATCGGCTTTTCTGTGCCGCGCTCGAAGAAGAGCAGCATGCCGTAGTAGAGCTCGGGCTCGCCGATGCCGTAGATGCAGGAGACGGATGCGACGATGATCACGTCGCGGCGTTCGAAGAGCGCTTTGGTCGACGCCAGCCGCAGCTTGTCGATCTCGTCGTTCTTCGTCATCTCCTTCTCGATGTAGAGATCGTTCTGCGGGATGTACGCCTCGGGCTGGTAGTAGTCGTAGTACGAAACGAAGTACTCGACTTTATTCTCGGGGAAGAAGTTCTTGAACTCCTGGTAGAGCTGCGCCGCGAGGATCTTGTTATGACTCAGCACCAGCGTGGGGCGATTCACGGCCTCGATCACCTTGGCGACGGTGAAGGTCTTGCCGGATCCGGTGACGCCGAGGAGGACCTGGTGCTTGTCGCCGGCATTGAGGCCGTTGGTGAGCTGGCGGATGGCCTCGGGCTGATCGCCCTGGGGCTGGAAGGAAGAGACGAGATTGAACCGGGACATCGCGGGCTCTAACGCTTTGCGCCGCTGTTGATCTTCCTCGCCAGCGCTTCCAGCGCGGCCGCTTCCTGCGACGTGACCTTCTTGTCCGAGCTCACATCGCGCAGCTTGTCCAGAAACGGCTGGAGCTTCGCGACCGAGAGTTTCTCTTCGCGCAGATTCTTCAGTACCAGGTCGAGCTCGGCGGCCACGACCTTTTTCTGCTCCGGCGTGACGTCGGCGGCGTACTGCCCCTTCATCTCCGAGATCGACATGCCGGTCGCAAAGTCGATGAGTTTCGTCAGTCCGCCGGACGAGAGGATCGCGCCACCGGCAACGACGAGAATCAGCACGACCACCGACGCGGCGCCGCAGCCGAACGTTGCCCACTGCGGCAGAACGGGCGTCGGCGTCGGCGCGGAGTAGTAATCCGCCGGCCACATAAACGTTTTTTTGACGGGGGTTTCAGCAACGCTCATCGGCCACGCAGGTTATCATGTGCGCGAATGGCAGCTTTGGCGAACGTAACCGTTCTCATCCTCGACGACAATCCGCTCGTGCTCAAGTTGGGCCGTGCTCTGCTCGAACGCGAAGGCAGCACCGTGCTCACCGCGTCGAGCTGGATCGAATTCAATCATGTACTGGCGAGCAACACGCCGGACATCATCTTCCTCGACGTCAATCTGCCGAGCATCAAAGGCAACCGTCTCAGCGAAGTGCTCAAGTCGCAGTCGAACAAGAAGGACATTCCGATCGTCCTCATCTCCGATCTGCCGGAACGCTCGCTGGAAGAGATGTTCCCGAGCTCGGGCGCGAACGCCTGGATGCGCAAGCCGCTCACGCGCGACAAGATCGTCGACATGATCACGCGCTACGTGCCGGCCGCACGGTAGCCGCATGCGAGTTTCGCGTCCGACGCTCGTGCGCCTCGGACGCCATGTCGCGATCTTCGCGTTCTACGCCGCGCTGGCCGTCGTCCTGACCTGGCCGCTCGCCTCGCAACTCGACACGACCGTTTCCGACCTCGGCGATCCGCTGCTCGTCACGTGGATTCTCGACTGGACGAGTCACGCGTTGTTGCACCAGCCGTTGTCGCTTTTCCACGCGCCGATGTATTACCCGGCGCCGCTGACCCTCGCGTACAGCGAACACCTCACCGGCATCGCGCTGCTGTTGCTGCCGCTGCACATCGCCGGCGTCCCGCCGCTGACGCTCTACAACATCGCGATGCTCCTCGGATTCGCGCTGTCGGGCTACGGCGCGTACGTGCTCGTGCGGATGTTCACGACGTCAATGCCGGCGTCGCTCATCGCCGGGATCTTCTTCGCGTTCGTGTCGTTCAAGTTCGATCACCTCGCGCATCTGCAGAACATCTCGTCGGGATGGCTGCCGCTCATTCTCGCGGCCATGATCGCGTACTGGCGCAATCCGACTCGACGCAACGCGGCGTTGTTCGCGGGCGCGTTCGTGATGAACGGACTGACGAACATTTACTACCTGCTGTTCGTCTCCGTCGCGATCGCAATGACAGTGTTGTTTCTACTGACTGCTGCTCCGAAGCGCGATCGCAAGTTCTGGTTGCAGGCATTCGCTGCACTCGTGATTGCGGGACTGGTCCTGCTGCCGTTCCTGCTCCCCTATCGCACCGTGTCGAAGATGTACAACCTCAAGCGCGAAGTACACGAGGTCGTGTCGACCGGTTGGCGTGCGTGGCTCGTGACCACGAATCGCAGTTTCGTGTACGGGCGGTTCGGAACGAACGAGTGGCAGATCACGGAGAACCAGTTGTTTCCGGGGCTGGTCGCGATTTTTCTCACGGGTGCGGCGATTGTCTTGACGCCGCGGCGTGGCGGTGACGACGGGCTGCGAGGCCGTCGGTCCAGATGGCTCGGCGTGTTGGACGCGCTCATCGTGATTCTCGCGCTGCTCGCGATCATGTCGCTCATGACGCCGCGGTTTGCGATTCCGATGTCGGGACGTCCGCTCATCGCGATCCGCGGTCCCGACATCCCGATCATGTTGCTGATTGTATTGACGATGATCCGGCTTTCGCTGCGCATGCCGACGACAATGGGCGGCGCGGAAGGCGCGACGCTGCGCGACGTGATCGCACGCTCGCGTTTTCCGGTCGAAGCATGGATGGCCGTGGTCTGGTTTCTCGTCGGCTTTGTCGGATCGTTCGGCTTCCGCAGCTTTCTCTTTCCGTTTCTCTTCAAGCGCCTGACGGTCTTTCAGAGTATTCGCGCGGCACCGCGCTTTGCGGTGATCGCGTATGTCGCGCTCGCGGTGTTCATCGCAATCGGCGCCGCAGCGATCATCTCGCGCAGAAAATGGATGGCGCCGGTGATGATGGCGTTGATGATCGTCGACGTCTGGCCGACCGTGCAGTGGGAGCACGCGCTGTCGCAGAACACGCCGCTCTATCGCTGGCTCGCGCAGAAGAAGATCGCGCCGATCGTCGAACTGCCCGTCGATCCCTGGTACACGTTCCGCTATCTCCTAGGCCACACGATTCATCGACTGCCAACGCTGAACGGCACGTCGGGATTCGAGCCGCCCATGCATCGCGAGTTGCACACGTCGTGGGAGAAACGCGAGTTCGATCGCCTGCTGCAGATCGTCGAACAAAACGGCGCGAAGTTGTTCATCGTGCACGCGCACTGGGTTCCTGCCGAACATCAGCAACCGCTGCGCGAGTTTTTGCGCAACTCCGTCGCGAGCGGACGTTTGCAGTTCGTGCAACGGTTCGATCATGGCGTCGATGGCGATTTCGTGTTTGCCGTGGCGAGCAACTTCCGTGGTGAAGCGCCGCCCGAGGTTCCCGATCCCGCGGGACTGATGCCGCAACAGATGCTCGAGCGTTTCTACCGCGGCGACAGCACGCATACGAACACGACGTTTGGTGTGCTCGATCAACCGACGTGGGACGCCGTCGTGAAGGGACCGTTGACCGTGAGCGGCTGGGTGCTCTCACCGCACGGAACGCGTCATGTGTGGGTGCTGCTTGACGACGGACGCCATCGCTTCGAAGCGACGCGCGTGCCGCGGCCCGATCTGCAGGCGCGCTACGGCTGGTATTACGACGCGAAACCGGGATTCACGATCACGCTCCCCGCGCGTCCGAAAGGCATGCCGCGCAAGACGGATGTGCAGATCGAAGCCGAAGACGGCGTCGGACGCAGGACGCGACTCGACGACGTGCTGTTCATCTGGGAGTGACCCGCTACAGTGGCGGCGGCTCGGTCTCCGTCGTATCTGTCACGGCCGGTGTATCGGTCGCAGGCGCGGGGCTCTCCGCACTCTCGCCGCTCTGCGCAGACGCATCGTTCGTGAGTTGCGTCGGCTCGCCTTCCTTCGCCTGGTACCTCGGCCGCTGCAGGTAGTACGGCAGCTTCGCAACTTCCACGTTTTCGCCGCTGCAATTCTTGTCCGGCTCCTGTCCCGCGACGAACGCCTGCATGACCACGCGCGCGCACGGACCGACGCCGCGTCGTCCGCTCGTCAGATCCATCGGCACGATGACGACGCCGGCCGGCGGCTCGAAGTCTGGTTTTCCGACGCGCAGCTTCTTCTCTTCGAACTGCTTGAAGATGTCGATCCAGATCGGCAGCGTCACGTCCGCGCCGGTGGCGCCGCCGCCGAGGGACTTGGAGGGATCGTCGTAGCCGGCCCAGACGCCGACCGTATACTCGGGCGAGAAACCGATGAACCACGCGTCGGTGTAGCCGTTCGTCGTTCCCGTTTTTCCGGCAAGAGGATCGGCGAGCGTGTGTGCGGCGTACGCGGTTCCGCGATCGATCGTCCCCTTCATCATGTACGCAATCTCGAACGCCACCTGCGGCGACATCGCCTCGGAAATCTCCGGCGGCTGCTGATCGAGCACGCGTTCCGTCTGATCCGAAATCTTGCGAATGAAACGCGGCTTCGTGTACACGCCGTTGTTCGCGAAGACGTTGTACGCGCCGGTCATCTCGAGCGGCGAAACGCCTGCGGCGCCGAGGGAGAGAGAGGGGTACTTCGGGAGGTCGGCGGTGACGCCGAGACGGTGCGTGAAATCGACGACGTGATCGCCGCCGACCATCATGTACGTCTTCACCGCTGGCACGTTGATCGACAGTTCCAGCGCGCGCTGAATCGTCACGATGCCGGCGTATTTTCCGTAGTAATTCTTCGGTGAGTAGGTGTCGTTGCCGACTGGAATCGCGATCGGAGCGTCGAACAACGTATCCGCGGGGGTCAGACCCTTCTCGAATGCGGCGCCGTAAACGAACGGCTTGAACGCAGAGCCGGTCTGGCGACGCGACTGCACGGCGCGATTGAATTTCGAATGCGCGAAGTCATAGCCGCCGACGAGTGCGAGCACTTCGCCTGACTTCACATCGAGCACGACGACCGCGCCCTGCACGACCGGCATCTGGTCGTACATCCACTTGCGTTCTTTGGTCTTCGCGTCTTCCTGCTGAAGCACGTGAATCAGATCGCCACGCTTGAGCACACCATCGAGCGTTTTCTTCTTCGTCCATGCCCACGCCGTCGCGGGCAGCTCGATGCGCTCGCGATGCATGCGCACCGTCATCGTGTCTTTCGTGACTTCGAGGACGACCGCGGGATAGAGCTTGTCGATCGCAATCGGCTCGTTGCTCCAGCTCGGATCGCGATATGCCTCGGGATCGAGTCCTTCCGTAACGAGATTGCGCGTCGGACGACGGAAGCCGCGGCGCTTGTCGAACTTGCGCAATCCGCGCTGCAACGCGCCTTCGGCAATCTGCTGGATCTGCAGATCGAGCGTCGAATAGACCTTCAGGCCGCTGTTGTAGAGATTCTCGGCGCCGAATTTTTCGTTCTGCCGTTCGTTCTGCTCGATGTACTGACGGATCTCTTCGGAAAAATAGGCGCCGACGTGCGGTGCTTCGTCTTTGTACGTGCCGAGGACAATCGGCGCGTTGACGGCCTGCCGATATTGCTCGGCCGAGATGAATTTCTCTTTGAACATCCGCGAGAGCACGTAATCGCGGCGCATTTTCGAGCGCTCGGGATGCGTCATCGGGCTGTAGTACATCGGCGAACGGATCGACGCGGCAATGACCGCCGCTTCGGGCAACGTCAGTTCTTTCGCGTGCTTGCCGAAGAACAATCGCGATGCCGCTTCAACGCCATACGCCCCGTGTCCGAGATAGACCTGATTCGCATAGAGCTCGAAGATCTGGTCTTTGGTGAAGTCCTTTTCGATCTGAACGGCAAAGAACGCTTCATTGACCTTGCGGCGGAAGCTCTTCTCGGGCGTCAGAAACACCTGCTTGGCGAGCTGCTGTGTGAGCGTTGACGCGCCCTGCGCTTTACGTCGCTCGATGATGTTCTTGAGCGCCGCGCGGAGGATGCCTTTCGGATCGACGCCGCCGTGGCGATAGAACTCCGAGTCTTCCGTCGCGACGATCGCCTGCACGAGCAGCGGCGACATGTCGCGCTTCGGCACGACGATCCGCTTCTGGATCGAATACTCCGCGAACGGCACCCCGTGCCGGTCGTAAATGCGCGTAATGATGGCCGGTTGATAGTCCGCGAGCTTCTTCACCTGCGGCATCCGCACCGCGTGCGCGAAGAGAAAACCCGCCGGAACGCCGAGCACTGCCGCCGCGAGCAGCAACAGCAGCATCGACTTACGACGCGAAGGCGGAGCCTGGGGAACGAGCTGATGGTCCTCGGTCACGGAGGAAGTTAACCATAAAAGCGGTTGTCAGTTATCAGTTGTCGGTTGTCTGTGCCTTCGGTCCAGGCGAAAGTCACGGACAACCGACAACCGATACCCGACAACCAGCTGCGAAGCAGCTAGAATCACCCCCGCATGTCTGCCCACACCATCTCGCCGCCCGGACAGGACTGGTCGCGGCGGATTGCCGAGTCGTTGAAGCAGAACGGCGTCTGGCACACCTACGGAAAACTCGTCGAGGCCAGCCGCACCTATCCGGGCGATCTTTCGCTGCGTGGCTATGTCGAAATCGTCCGCAACACGATCGTCCGTGATTTTCTCGCGCACAAGCGCGGTCTGCAGGCTGTGCCGAAGCTGACCGCCGAATTCCTCTCGAACTTCGACCGCTTCAATCTCACCGCTCAGGAAGGCTATCTGGTGTCGCTCATCGACGGCCGGATGGATGTGCAAAAACTGATGATCCTCAGTCCGTTCGATCAGTTCACGACGATCTTCATCCTGGCCAAGCTCCAGCACGAGCGCGCCATCACGGTGCCGTCATGAAGCTCGCCGATCTGCTGGACCATCTCCCCTCCTGCATCGCAGTGATCGGCGACAACGGCAGCATTCGCTATCGCAACCGTGCCTTCGAAAAGGATTTCGGCTCCGACGCCGAGCAGTGGCTCAGGGAAGCTGCACGCGCAGTCGCCGGCGAGCGCGGCTGGCTGCAGGGTTTCTTCATGGAAGCGGAAGAGCAGCGGACGATCGACGTGGAGATCGAAGGCCGCGTCTATCGCATCGACCGCATCATGCGCCTCGACGAGGACGGCCCCGCCATCGCGCTCTCGTTCGAAGACGTCACGAAACAGCGCGAGGCCGAACAGTCGAAATCCGACTTCACCGCGCAGATCGTGCACGACCTTCGCGGACCGCTCTCCGGCATTCAGGGCACGCTCGAGTTCGTGCTCACGCAGGAAGGGACGAAGCTCGATTCGCTCTACTCCGATCTGCTGCAGGAAGCGCATCGCGAGTCGGAGCGGATGATGAATCTCATCAACGAGCTCCTCGATTTCTCGAAGATCCAATCAGGCAACTTCACCGTCGAGAGCGAGCCGGTACGCGTCGCCGGCGTGCTCAAACGCGCCGTGCGCAGCCTCCAGTCGGTCGCATCGCGCGATGAGATTTTTCTGCTCAGCGCGCATGGCCGCGACGTCCCGCAGATCATCGGCAGCGTCGAAAAACTCACGCAGGCCGTCATCAATCTGATCTCGAACTCGCTCAAGTTCACACCGAAGAAGGGCCTGATCTCCGTCGGCGCGCAGATCGTGCGCAACGGCGACGTGCCCGACGCCATCATCGTGACCGTCACCGATACCGGCATGGGCATGCGCGCCGAGGAGATCGAGCAGATCTTCGAGAAATACAAACAGAGCAAGAACAAGTCGCTGCGCGGCGGCGGCGGCACAGGACTCGGTCTCTACATCGTCAAGCAGGTCGTCGAGGCACACGGCGGTGAAGTCAGCGTGGCTTCCATTGAAGGCGTTGGAACGAGCATGGTGTTGCGGTTGCCGGTGAAGCGCGTCGCCGCGTAGTTAGTCTCAGAGTCGCAGAGTCTCAGAGTCTCAGAGCTCCGCTTGTTGAACGATCTCGGCGAACGCGAAGCGTCCTCTGAGACTCTGCGACTATGAGACTGTGAGACTGCGCTCAGCGCGCCGTCACCTCGACCGTCCCAAACCCCGTCAACTTCGTCGCGCTGTCGATGAGGCCGATGGCGATCTTCGTCGAGCCGTGAGAGACGTTGAGGCCGGTCTTGTAGCGATACTTGACGCCGGCCAGATGTCCGAACTGTTCCGGCGTGATCTCGACGATCTGTTCCTGCTTGCCGCCCGACATGAAATCGCGCTCGCGGCCCGCGGATGCGTAGTGCACGTTGAACGACGCGACGTACTTCGTTCCGTCCGCGTTCGGCAGGAACGTCAACTTCGTCATCGGGACAACGATGTCGAGCGGCACCGTGAAGTAACCGCGCGTTTTGACCGGCGTGCCCGCAGTCACCGCGACGTCGAGCTCGTTCACCGGCCGCGGATAGATGAGACTCGCCGCGACCAGATCATCCATCTCGCTGGCAGTCGATCGCTGCAGCACCTCGCTGCGCGTGCGCACGCGCAGTTCCGGACGATCGCGCACCTGCACGATGACGCGGCGCGGCTGCCCCTCGTCGCCGGTGGCGCGATATGCGAGCGAGTAGTACGTGCTCAGGTCGGTCGTCATCTGACGGAACGTATCGTCGATTCCTGCGCTCCCGCGGAACCACTTGCCGCCGGTCTTCTCGCTCAGCGAAGTCAGCGTCGCCGCGCTGTTCTGCAACATGTCGATGTGCATGCTCGGTTGAAGATCGCGGCTCAGATCCGGGCCGAAATGTCCACCGCCGCGCACGCTGCCCGCCCTCACCGGAACCGCGGCGGAGCCGCGCGTCATCAACTCGAGATGGACGTCAGGTTCGACCGCGTAAATCGTCACGCCGTTCACCGCCGCGGAGCGTCCGATGTCATCGATTGTCTGCCGACTGTTCCTGGTGATGACGTCAGGACGCGTCAAACGCTCCGAATCCTCGGGCGGGGAAGGAACGTCGATTGGCGCATCGAAGGGCATTTCGGTCGGCAGGTTCATCTCCCGCTCGAGGCTCGTCGCTTCTTTCCCCGGCTCCGCACCGAGACCCATCGTGACCATGACCAGGATTTTGCGGCCTTCGATGCTGCCGAGCGATGAGGTCAGCGCGCGCAGCTGTCCGAGTCGATGCTCGACGCGGCGGCGCGAGGCGAACGCGTACTCGCGCTGCGCCGACTCCGGGTTGTCGCCGCGATTCAGTTTGGTGCGCAGCTGCGCGATATCTCCGTTCATGCCGGTGAGCTTCAGACCACTGTCATCGAGCGCCTGCTTCAACACGCGGTCGATCGCAGCGCGGTCGCTGGTGAAATCGAGCGCGACTTTGTTCACCGCCGTCGGACGCACGACCGACGCGACATCGCCATCGCGCATCGCTGCAACAAACTCCTGCACGCGGCGATACAACTGCGTGCGCGCTTTCTTCTGCACTTCGATCTCGTCGATGAAGAACACGAAGTGCCGAGGCGGCGGCTGGACGGCTTCGAACGTTTCCGCATCGGGCGTCGCTGCGTTGACGCTCGACGCCGTCGTCGCATTGACGTCGTAGAGAGAGAAGTTCGTGATCGGCTGCGACACGCCGTTCTCGAGGACGACGAAATCCGACTTCTTCAATCCGCGAACGGGCTGGCCCTTCGCATCCGTGACGACGACGTCGAGGTTGTGCAGCTGCACTTCGAATGTTTCGATGTATGGGGTTTGCGCCATTGCGGACAAACCAAAGGCAAGCACAAGCGACAACGCCGTCGTCTTCATCAATGAGTTCCTGTCTTTGCGTTACTGCGCGATGACTTCGACGGTGCGGAATCCGGTGAGCTTCGTCGTCATGTCGAGCACGCCGATGGCGATGCGCGCGCGTCCGGGCGACACCTGCACGCCGGTCTTGTAGCGATACGTCACGCTGTCGAGCGATGCGTACTGCTCGGGCGAGATCTCGATCTTCTGCTGCTGTTTGCCGCCCGCGCCGAAGTCACGCCGCTCACCCGCTGCCGCGAAGTGCAGATCGAACGACGCGACGTAGTTGCCATCGTCCGCGCGCAGGAACGTCAGGCTCTTCATCGGAATCATGACGTCGATCGGAACGGTGTAGAGGCCGCGATCCTGTTCCGGCGTGCCGGGCGTCACGGTGATTCCGAGCTCGTTCACCGGCCGCGGATACAGCAGGCTGGCCACGACGAGATCGCTCATCTCGCGTCCTGTCGATTTCTCCAGCACTTCGGTGCGAGTCCGCACGCGCAGCTCCGGCCGATTGCGCACGCTGACTTTCACGCGACGTGGCTTGTCGGATTCACCATTCGCGCGATACGCGAGCGAGTAGTAGAAGCTGATGTCGTTGCTGACCTGACGGAAGGTGTCGTCGATGCGATCGAGACCGCGGAACCACTTCCCGCCCGTCGTCTCCGTCAGCGACGCGAGTGTCACTTCGGAGTTCTGCAGAATGTCGTTGTAAAATCCTGCGGGCAGCTGGACGCCCTTGTCGTTCACGCCATCGCGCAGCGGCATCATTGAGCTTTTCGTCACGAGCAGATCGAGCGGTACATCGGGCTCGAGTGCGTAGATCGTCACGCCGTTCGCCGCGGCGCCGCGCGCGATCTCGTTGATCGTCTTCGTGAAGTCGTGAACGATCGGATGGTGCGTGCGCGATGGATCGTCGGAAACGATGCCGTCATCATCAAGGAACGGCGGCTCGATGGAACCCAGCATCTCCGAGAAGTCCCACGCTTCGCTGCCCGGCTTCGCCGTGAGTCCCATCGTGACGAGCACGACGATCTTCTTCCCTTCGATGCCCGCGAGCGAGGACGTCAGCGCGCGCACCTGCCCGAGGCGATGCTCGACGCGGCGGGCGGCGGCGTCGCCATATTCGCGCTTCGCTTCACGACGCATTTGCGCGTTGCCAGCGTTGCTGAGCTGGCGGCGGAGATCCTGGATCTCGAGTTTCGATCCGACGAAGCCGACGCTGCTCTGATCGATTGCATCTTTGAGTGCGCGCTCGATGGCGGCGCGATCGCCCGTGAACTCCTGCACGATCTTTTCGTTCGTGGTCGGACGAACGACGGCGGCGATGTCGCCTTCGCGCATCGCATCGACGAATGTCTTCAGGCTGTTGTAGAGGCGCTTGCGCGCCATGCGCTGTACGCCCAGTTCGTCAATGAAGAAGACGAATTTGCGCGGAGGGGGCGCGCTCGCTGCGGTCTCACTGGAGCGACTGTCTGTCGCCGCTCCGGTGTCGTAAATCGCAAAGTTGGTGAGGTCCTGTGTCGCGCCTTCATCGACGACGACGAAGTCGTCTTTCGACAATCCGCGAACCGGATTCCCCTTCGCGTCGGTGACGACGACGTCGAGGTTGTGCAACCGGACTTCGAAGGTTTCGATGTAAGGGACCTGGGCCGACACGAGCGGAGCGAGGGTGAGGAGCACGGACAGCATTGCTGTCTTCATAACTGGGATTCCCCCTGTTCTGCCGCGTCCTCTTGCGGTCGGCATGCCCGGGATTTCGGCCGTTTTTACACCCATGTTGTCGCCCACCGGCGACAACGCGTCACCGCGAGAGTGCGTCGATCCCGAACGCGATCTCTTCCTCGGTCACATCGGACACGACCACGCACTCACCGACGCGCCGCGGGAACACCATCACGCGCGCACTGCCTGTATTTTTCTTGTCGTGCTCGGTCGCCGCGAGAATCTCTTCGCGATCGAGACGCGGCGGATACGCAGGGTCATACGAAAGGATGACGCGCTCGATGCGCGACGCTTCGTCGCGCGGCAGAATTCCGCGTCGTACCGCGATCGCGTTCGCGCCGATCATTCCCCACGCGACCGCTTCGCCGTGCGTGATGCCTTCGTAGTGCAACGCGGCTTCGATGCCGTGCGCGAT
>DASYLL010000222.1:0-4585 GCA_036009605.1 Thermoanaerobaculia bacterium
CCGCACCGCCGCGGCCGAGAAGCCGCTCGCGATCGTGCTGCAGAAGGGGACAACGCTACCGCCGCTCTTCTGTGTCGCCGGCGCGGGCGGCGGTGTCGTGAAGTTCCGCACGCTCGCCGCGAAGATGGGGGAGGCGCAACCTGTGTACGGACTGCAGCCCCACGGTTTCGATCTCGACAACTTCCCGACGTCGTACGCTGCGATCGTCGAGTCGTACGCCGATGCCATTCGCAAGATCCAGCCGCACGGGCCCTACTACCTCAGCGGATATTCATCCGGCGGACAGATGGCATTCGCGCTCGCGCGACATTTCGAGCTCGCGGGCGAACCGGTCGCATTCGTCGGCGCGATCGACTCAGCACGCAAGACGCAGCCTGTCGCCGCGTGGCGACGCGCCGTGAATCGCGTGACGTTGCTGTTCGCCGATCCGCGTCGCGTGCGCAAGCTTCCGCACGAAGTCGCGCTGCGTTCGAGCCTCTGGGTGAAAAAGCGCCTGCGCAATCGCATCGCCGAGACCGACAAACCTCTGCCGGCGTGGCTCTTCGATACGCGCTTCGCCATGCAGCGGGCGCACCGCGATGACTCCAACGGGTTGTACACGGGACCGGTCACGCTCTTCCGCGCCCGCGACGGCATTCGCCGCACGCGCAGGGAACAGGACCTCGGATGGGGAGCGTTCGCGATCGGCGGCCTGCACATCATCGATGTGGACGGCGATCACGATTCCGTCCTCGCCGATCACGTCGCGTCGCTCGCATCCGCGATGGTGGAAGCGCTACGAAGTATGTCATCCCGAGCGTGAGCGAGGGACCTGGGAGGGCGGGGCACGATGCTTGTGCTTTGCCGCCCCTCCCGCCCAGGTCCCTCGCTCAACGCTCGGGATGACATGAACCACTACAGCGCGCGCATGAAGACGACGAGATCCTTCTTCTCCTGATCCGTCAGTTTCGTCTGCAGAATCAGATTGAAGAATTCGACCGTGTCGTCGAGCGTGAGCAGCCGTCCGTCGTGCAGATACGGCGGCGAGTCCTTGATGCCGCGCAGCGGGAACGTCTTGATCTTCCCGTCCGTGACCATCGTGTGATTGCGCAGCGTGCGCGGCTCGAAGAACCGGCCCGTCTGCAGATCGTGCATCTCGTTGTCGGTGTAGTACGGCGCCATATGGCACGTCGAGCACTGCGCTTTGCCGAAGAACAGCGTCTGTCCGCGCAGCTCCGCGGGTGAGGCCTTGGCCGGATCGAGCTTGCCGTCGACGCCGAGCTTCGGCGCGGGCGGGAAGTCGAAGAGCGCTTCCATCTCACCCATGAAGTGCACCTGGCTGCCGCGCTCGAGGATGTTCACGCCCTTCTTGGTCGCCATCACCGGGTCGCCGTCGAAGTACGCGGCGCGCTGTTCGAACTCGGTGAAGTCCTCGATCGTCTTCAGCGCGCGCTGCGAGCCGAAGAGCCGCTGGATGAATGCTCCGCGGAGAGTGGGGGTCTCGATGCGATGGCGGAACTCCTGCGGACGGATGTCGCCGACGAGGTGATTGGCCGCGTTGGTGTGTCCGTTGGCGTGGCAGTCGAAACACGAGACGCCGAGGCTCGGGCGCGTCGACCGGCGATCCTCGGTGGCGTTGAACTGCTGCTGCGGAAACGGCGTCACGAGCAGGCGCAACCCTTCGAGCTGCTTCGGATTCAGAACGCCGGCCATGATCTCGTTGAAGTTCTCGGTCGTGAGCAGCTTGCCCTGCGAGACGTCGCCGAGATCGGGCCGCGTGGTGAGAAAGATCGGGGGCGGGAACTCGGGGATGAAGATGTCCGGGATCTCGAAGTCGAGATCGAAGCGTTGCAGATCGCGGTCGGTCTGCTTCTTCACTTCATCGATGTGGAACTGCGGGAAGAGCATGCCGCCTTCGGGATGATGCGCGTGCGGCAGCGGCAGGAATCCGAGCGGCCAGGCGTTGCGCTGGCGGATCTGGTCGGGCGTCAGCGCGGCCAGCTGCTGCCAGGTAGTGCCGGCCGGCAGCTTCACGCGGATGCCATCCTGCACGGCCTTGCCGCGCGACATGGTGACGCCGGCCGCGGGGCGATTGGCGAGATCGTAGCGTTCCGCGAGATGCGCGCGCGCGGCGGCCATCAGCGCGGCCTTCTCGGCGGACTTCGTTCGGAGCGTTTCCTGGAACTTGGCGCGTGGGTCGTCGGGATTGTTGCGTTGCTTCTCGGGCTCCTGGGCGATGAGGCTGAGGCTGCCGGCAAGAAGCATGGCGGCCAGAGCCGGGGTTGCGAAGGCTCGTCTGTTCATCGTTCCCTCCTCAGGGTGAAAGCGCGTGCGATAGGAACTATCCGTTGAGAATGATTCTCCGAAGGAAGCAAAAAAAATACCCGGTCACGACTCCTTTCTTTGTTTGCCGCGGCAGTCGGCGCAAATGCCGGTGATGTTGACGCTGATGGTTTGTGGTGCGAAGCCCTGCACGCGCCGCGGCGGAAGCAGCGCGTCGAATTCGTCGGAGTAGTAGTCGCGGATACAGCCGCAGGACGAGCAGACGAGGTGATGGTGCGCGGCGTCGTTCGCGTCGTAGCGGCGCTTCTCGCTGTCGACGGCGACGGAGCGCACGAGCCCGACGGCGGCCAGTGCATCGAGCGTTTTGTAGATCGTGGCGAGGGAGAGCGACGGCATCTCCGTCGAAACGCTGCGGTAGAGCATCTCCGGCGTCGGATGCTCCTCGGAATCGAGAAGCGCCCGATAGATGGCGATGCGCTGGGGCGTGACGTTCATGCCTGCCTCGCGGCAACGCTCGACCATGTGGTCGATGCGCTGCTGCAACTGCTTCGGGGAGCGATCCATGCGCGGATAATGATTCTCCACGGAAAGCATTTCGTCAAGAGGAGAGATTCGCGAGACGTGAGGCCCGGTGGATCAGCGCGTGGTGGCGGGTTCTTCGAGAGTGGCGACGAGCGTGGGAGTCGTCGGCTCGTCGAGGCGCTCGACGGAGGCTACGCTGTACTCCGCGGCGAGCGAGGCCATCGCCGAGCCCTGACACAACTCCCCAATGACGTAACAGCCGGTCTCGTCGCGGTAGCACTCCTCCCCTCCAATGAGGACCGGGATGTTGTTCCGGACGCAGATCCCGATATTCGGTTGAGGGGGAACGGTGCAACGCCAGCAGGTGGCTTGCGCCGCAGGTGCGATGGTCAGGAGAAGGATCGTAATCGACCAGAGGAACCATACGTTTCATCATTACTCGAACTCCTTTGCAGTCGTGGGCCTCACGTCCCGCAACATCCTGGTGGCACAATGGCCAGATGGCAAGAAGTAATGATGGATCTGGAGACGCGGGGCCGATTGGATCAGCGTTGGGGAGTGGCGGAGATGTCGAGGCTTGCGATGAGCGCGGCGTTGGCGGCCGGTTCATCAAGGCGTTCGACCGAGGCGACACGGTAGTCGGTGGCCAGTGATATCGCGGCAGTTTCCGGATCACACTCCTCGCCGGCAGTCTCACAGTCATCTTCACCAATGTCGTAGCACTCGGTAAACGTGGGGCGAACTCCGAACGCCTCGACACAGCGCTTGATCTGCGCTACGGGGAAAGCTTTGCATTTCCAGCAGTCGATGGCCTGAGCGGCCGGAGCCACGGTGAGAAGAAGGATCGCGATCGCGACCAGAGGAACCATTCGTTTCATCATCATTGAATCTCCCATGAGCGGCGCCCGCGTCTTGCGGCCATCGTGCGCGCAGGCCTGATGAATGGCAAGAAATACTTATTTGGCCAGCAGGTGCCCTGCACCCGATCCCGGAATCCTGCGTATATAGCTCCAGGATGACGGCGATCGTGCCAGAAGCAATCGAGTTTCCCGCGGCCCTGACGAGAGCGCAGGCGGGCGATCACGACGCGTTCGCGGAGCTCGTCGAGCGGCATGAAGCAATGGTCTACAGCCTCGCGTATCACTTCTTCCATGACCGCTCGCGTGCCGAGGAAGTGGCGCAGGATGTGTTCCTCCAGCTGTATCGGAACCTCGGGACGATCGAGACCGAATCGCATCTCCTGTTCTGGCTGCGGCAGGTCACGACGCGGCGCTGCATCGATCAGATCCGCCGCTCGAAGATGAAAGTGGTCAGCCTCGAAGATGTCGAGCTTCGCGTTGCCGATCGTGCCGCCGATCCCTTCCTCGACCGCCGTCTCAAAAAACTCGTTCACGAATTGCCCGAAACGCAACGCGCCATCGTGACGCTGCGCTATCAGGAAGATCTCGATCCGTCGGAGATCTGCCGCATCATCAACATGCCCGTCAACACCGTAAAGAGCCACCTGCACCGCGCACTCCAGGCGTTGCGCAGGAAACTGGAGAAGCAGCCATGACCCTCGAGAACGATCTCAAACACGCGCTCCGCCGTCAGGCGCCGGCACCCGGATTCGCGGGACGCGTGATGCAGCGGATCGAAAGCGAGTCCGCAAAAAAGCAGCGACAGCCTGTCTGGTGGCGCGCCGTCGCGGCCTCGTTCACCCTCGCCGCGATTCTCGGCGGCTACGCCACTCACAAAGTCGTCGAACATCGCCGCGGCGAACACGCCAAAGAGCAGGTTCTCACCGCGATGCGCATCGCGG
>DASYLL010000223.1:0-12535 GCA_036009605.1 Thermoanaerobaculia bacterium
ACACCCCGTTCGTCGGTCCAGAAACAGCGCGCTGCAACTCTCGCGGACGCGCGTCGTTGAAGCGCTGATGCTCGCCAGGTTGCTTCTCGCCGCCATCAGGATCACCGTCGAACCGCGGCCCGCATACATCGAGCAGAGCGCGACTTCGCAGTTCGTGAACTTCGATCTGATCGTTGAGAGCTCGACGGACGAGCCGCTCGTGCTTCGGAAGTTCGTCGACGGCAATGGGTCGCGTCCGAGCATTCGCACGGTGGATGTCGCGGAGATTCCGGCGAAGGGGACGGTGCTGTTGTTCAATCCCTTTCATCAGTTCGATCGCGATCTCGATCTTCACGCGATGAAGTTCGATCTGAAGTTCAGCAGCAAGGATGGCGAGCGTCGCTTCGATGCGAACGTGACTGTCGAGCCGCGGCCGCATGTCACGAAGGCGCCGCTGATCCTGCCGCTGAAGGGCGCCATGATCGTCTACGACGGTCACGATTTCTACGCGCATCACCGGCGCTGGGACTATACGATCCCGATGCTGCGGCAGCTCGGATTCAAGACGAATTTCATGCGCTACAGCTACGACTTCGTGCCGGTGAATGCGGACGGTGCGATGTCCGCGGGCGATGCGCAGAAGAACGAGAACTGGTTTGGATTCGGACGCGAAATTCGCGCGGCCGCAGACGGCGTGGTTGCGGCGCTGGTCGACGATCAGCCGGCCGATCGCAGGTTTGATCCTTCATCGATCGCGGAACACGGAACGATGCGCGTGTTCGGCAACTATGTCGTGATCGATCACGGCAACGGGGAGTTCGGCCTGTACGGGCACATTCGCCAGTCGAGCGCGCGCGTCAAGGTCGGACAGCGCGTGAAATGCGGTGACGTCGTCGCCGCGATCGGCGCGTCGGGCAGCTCGATGTTTCCGCATCTGCACTTCGAGTTGCAGACGGGAGTGGGGACGGACAGCGAAGGATTGCCGTCGAGCTTTCGCGATTTCGTGCGCGTTCAGGGTGCGAAGCGCGTGAGTGTGCGATCGGGGATTGTGGAGTCGGGGGAGATCATCGAAAGTACCCGGTGATCGCTCACCGGAACATGAAGAACACCGCCCCGACGAGGCAGAGGCCCGCCCAGACGAAGTTCATGTTCAGCGGCTGCTTCATGTAGAACAGCGCGAACGGGACGAACACCGCGAGCGTGATCACCTCCTGCAGGATCTTCAGCTGTGCGAGCGACAGTTTCGTGTAGCCGATGCGATTCGCCGGCACCTGCAAGAGGTATTCGAAGAGCGCGACGCCCCAGCTCAGGAACGCCGCGATGTACCACGGCCGCGTCGACAGGTTCTTGAGGTGCGCGTACCAGGCGATCGTCATGAAGATGTTCGAGACGATCAACAGACCGATCGTGATGCCTATCGTCCGCAAACAGTTCTCCTAAACGGGCGCCGGCGCCGGCTCCATCTCATCCGGCGACTCCTCTTCCTTCGCCAGCCGCGCCTCGGCTTCGCCGCCGTGATGCGCGCGCGCGACGAGCGTGTAGATCGACGGGACGATGAAGAGCGTGAAGCACGTGCCGATGACCATACCGCTGACGAGCATGATGCCGATGCTGTTGCGCGAACCCGCGCCGGCACCTGCTGCAAACACGAGCGGCAAGTGGCCGACCACCGTTGCAGCGGTGGTCATCAGGATCGGTCGCAGTCGCGTGCCCGCGGCTTCGATCACGGCAGCGCGTTTGTCTTTGCCGGTCTCCTGCAGATGGTTCGCGAACTCGGTGATCAGAATGCCGTTGCGCGACACGAGTCCGACGAGCGTGATCAGCCCGACCTGACTGTAGATGTTGATCGATGTGAAGCCGAGGAACGAGAAGAGCAGCGCGCCGGAAAGTGCGAGCGGCACGGAGCCGGCGAGGATGATGAACGGATCGCGGAAGCTTTCGAACTGCGCCGCGAGCACGAGATAGATCAGGATCGCCGAGAGCAGGAACGTGCCGAGGAACTTGCTGCCCTCGATGCGCAGCTGGCGCGATTCGCCCGCGTAGTCGTACGTGTAGCCGCGCGGCAGAATTTTTGCCGCTTCGGTTTCGAGAAACTTCAGACCCTCATCGAGCGAAACACCCGGCAGGAGCACACCCTGAATGCGCACGGCGTTGAGCTGCTGGAAGCGTTTGAGATCGCGAGGGCCGGTCGAGGTCTCGAGCGTGGCGAACGTCGACAGCGGCACGAGCTTGCCGTTCGGGCCGGTGATGTACATGTCGCCGAGCTGATCCGCGGTCAGACGCTCGCTGCGCTTCACCTGCGGAATGACTTTGTAGCTGCGACCCTGGATGCTGAAGCGATTGACGTAGTTGCCGCCGACGAGCGTCGAGAGATCGCGACCCGCCTGCGCCAGATCGACGCCCTGCGAGCGCAGCTTGTCGCGATTGAAGACGACTTTCGCCTGCGGCTGGTCGAACTTGAGATCGGTGTCGGCGAACATGAACTTGCCGCTCGCAAACGCACTCCCGACGAGCTGATTTGCGAACTCCGCGAGGCGCTGCGGCTCCTCCGTTGAGAGCACCACGAACTCGACCGGAAATCCTTCGCCGCCACTTGGCAACGCCGGAGGCACCATCTGAATGGAGCGGATCCCGGGGATCGCCGCGGCCTTCGCGGAGAGATCCATCTGGATCTCTTCGATACTTCGGCTGCGCTCGTCCCACGATTTCGTGATCAGGCCGCTGAAGCCGAACGTCGGGAAGATCACCTGGAACGCCGACGCCGCCTCGGGCACCGAGCGATACACCTCATCGACCTGCGTGGCGAACAGTTTGGTCTGATCGATCGTCGAGTTTGCCGACGCCTGAATGATGCCGAAGATGAATCCCTGATCCTCGACGGGCGCGAGCTCTTTCTGCGAGAAGAGGTAGAACGGCACGATCAGCGCGATGACGATCGCCCACAACGTGATCATGACCGGCCGGTAGTTGAGGGTGCTGTCAACGGCACGCGCGTAACGCACGCGCAATGAGTCGAAACGGCGGTTGACCCATCCGGCAAAGCCGCGGTCCATGTCGCCGGCACGCAGCATCTTCGATCCCATCATCGGCGACAGCGTCAGCGCAACGACGCCGGAGACGATGACCGCGCCTGCAAGCGTGAATGCAAACTCGCGGAAGAGTGAGCCGGTCAGTCCGCCCTGAATCGCGACCGGCGTGTAGACCGCGGCCAGCGTGATCGTCATGGCGATGATCGGGCCGACGAGCTCGCGCGCCGCGTCCATCGCGGCGTGCATGGGAGGCTTGCCCATCGCGAGATGTCGCTCGATGTTCTCGACCATGACGATGGCGTCATCGACGACGAGACCGACCGAGAGCACGATCGCCAGCAGCGTCAGCAGGTTGATCGTGAAGCCGAACAGCAGCATCAGGAACGCCGCGCCGATCAGCGAGATCGGAATCGCGACGACCGGAATGATCACCGCGCGGACGGAGCCGAGGAAGAGATAGATGACCAGGATGACGATCAACAGCGTCTCGGTCAGCGTCTTGAGCACTTCCTGAATCGAGTACTCGATGTAGAGCGTCGAGTCGTACGGGATGCCGCCTTTCATCCCCGCGGGCATTTGCGCTTGAATTTCCGGCATCGCTTCGCGCACGCGCTGCATGACTTCGAGCGTGTTTGCAGTCGGCAACGCCCAGATCCCGATGAAGACGGCGTTCTCGCCATTGAAGCGGACTTCGGCATCGTACGTTTCGGCGCCGAGCACGACGTCCGCGACCTGGCCGAGGCGGACGACGTCGCCGCCTTCCTCTTTGATGACGAGCTGGCGGAACTCCTCGACCGTGCGCAGATCGGTGTTGGCGACGAGGTTGACCGAGGTCATGGAGCCGCGCGTCGCTCCAAGGGCGGAGAGATAGTTGTTCTGCGCAAGCGCGTCGCGGACCTGCGACGGCGAGATGCCGAGCGACGCCATGCGATCCGGCTTGAGCCACACCCTCATGGCGAATGTACGGTCGCCGAAGATGTCGGCGCGCTGCACGCCGCTGATCGAACTGAGCTTCGGCTGCACCACGCGCGTCAGGTAATCGGTGATCTGGTTTTGATCGAGGTCGCTGGATGCAAAGCCAAGGTAGGCGGCGGCGAATTGGCTGTCCGCGGTTTCGAGCGCGATGATCGGCGCTTCCGCTTCGGGCGGCAGCTGATTGCGGACCTGCGCGACCTTCGACTGAATCTGCGTGAGTGCCGCGTTCGTGTCGTAGTTGAGCTTGAGGTGGACGGTGATCGTGCTGACGCCCTGCGCGCTCGACGATTCGAGGAAGTCGATGCCGTCCGCGCTGGCGATCACGCGCTCGAGCGGCGAGGTGATGAAGCCGCGCACGAGATCCGCGCTCGCGCCGATGTAGGCCGTCGTGATCTTCACGTTCGCCATGTCGGTGCGCGGAAACTGCCGCACGGTCAGCGAGCGGATCGATTGCAATCCCGCGATCAGGATCACGAGATTGACGACGGTCGCGAGGACCGGGCGCTTGACGAAGAGATCAGTGATTTTCATTGCACGTTCCGCGTGGTCCGTTGTTGGTTCTCGGTTGTCAGTTGTCTGCGCAGTTCAGCGCTGAGGCACAGACAACCGACAACCATCTTCTATGTGTCTTCCGGCGACGGCGCGGGGCTGTTCCCCGGCTGGACCTTGTTGTTGACGACGACCGCCGCGCCGGGGCGGAGCTTGAACACGCCTGACGTGACGACCTCCTCGCCGGGCTTGAGGCCGGTGAGGATTGCGACCTGATCGCCGCGCGCGGAGCCGAGCTTCACGAACTGCTGGCGCACGCCGCGATAGGTCGACTTGCCGTCCGGACTCTTCACCATTTCGACGATGAAGATCGAATCTCCGAATGGTGCGTACGCGATCGAAGAGACCGGTACCGTGATCACCGACAACTTCACGCCGCGCGCGAGCTGAGTCTCGACAAACATGCCGGGACGCATGCGGAGGTCGCGATTGTCGAACGTGGCCTGTACCTGTGCGTTGCGCGTCGCTTCATCGACGACGGTTTCGACCGCCGTGACGCGCCCGACTTCCGTGCCTGCGAATCCATCCGAGGTCACGCGCACTTCGCGCGCGTTGCGCAATGCACCGACTTCCTGCTGCGGCACGCTGAACTGCACGTACACGGGTTGTAGAGCCTGCAGCGAAACGATCGGCGCGCCGCCGGCGAGGTACTGGCCGAGGTTGACCTGACGGATGCCGAGGATTCCGGAGAATGGAGCGCGGATCGTTTTGCGCTCGATGGACGCGTTGATCTCGCCGACGCGCGCGGCGGCTTGTTTGTTCTCAGCCGCAACCTGATCGTAGATCGACTCCGAAACGATCTCCTGTTTGCGCATATTGCTCGTGCGCTCCAGCTGCACGCGCGCGAGCTCGAGCTGCGCCTGCGCGGCGGCGAGCTGCGCGCGTTCCTGTTTCGTGTCGAGTCGCACGAGCACATCGCCTTTGCGGACGTTGTGGCCGGAGTCGAACGAGATGTGCTCGATGATGCCCGGCAAATCCGCGCTGACGGTGACGCCGTTGACGGCGACGACCGTGCCGATCGCGTTGATCGTCGTGTCCCACTGCGCCTGCCGTGCGACCGTCGTCGTCACAGCTTCCGGCGGCGGCTGGAACGATCCCTGCGCGGCCATCGCGGACCGCATCTGGGAGTACTTTACTCCGCCGATGATCGCCAGGAACACGATCACGACCACCAACATCAAAACCATCCGCTTCCGCATCGACCGTCCTTTTTTTCAGCGTGTGAGGATACGACAGCGGCTGTCACGGACAAGTAAATCCACGGTTTGTAGTTTGTAACGCACTGCCGCGAATCGGCCGGCACGGCCGGCCGCGCTGGTTGCTCCGCCGGGGCACGTACGGCTGCCCAGTGGTTCAGTGCCCTCCGTTTTCTACACAAGGTAGCGACTTCCGCGACCGAGGTACCCTCGGTTGCGGAGGTTGTGCATGGCACAGAATCAGGTCGTCACGATTCTCGAGTCCCTGGCGAACGGAGTCGATCCCACGACGGGCGCATCGGCCCACGACGTCTTCGCGACGCCGGATGTGATCCGCGCGCTGTTCATCGCCGCAGGACAGTTGAGGGGCGAGCCGCCGATCGCATCGCGCAAGTCGCAGCCCGCGGCTGCGGGTCAGCGATGGACGGATGACGAGGACGCGGTCGTCTGCTGTGAGTTCGACCACGGTGTCGCGCTCTCCGAGATTGCGACACGGCATGGGCGGACGAAGGGTGCGATCACGAGCCGGCTGGTGAAGCTGGGGAGGACCGATCCGGAATCGGTGAAGGTGCGGGATCGGGGTGTGGCGATGTGAGGGGTAGGATCAGGAGAGACCGCGAAGACGAGCTTGGATGCGCTTCGCGGTCTCGTCATCGAGCTCGATGAGGCGGATCCGGATCTCGTTCACGTTGACGATTGCGCGCTCAACGAGCGTTCGAACGAACTCCTGATTGCGCGTTCGCGCCGTCGCGCGGGAAGGATCGCCGTCTCGGGTCCGACGCCGCGCGCGTAGTAGCCGAATGATTCGTGAAACGGAGAGCGTTCTCCGATCGAACCGTCGCCGAGATCGCTCGCGCTCTCGTTCGCCAACGCGTAGAGATCCACTTCCTGCGAAACGAGAAGCTTGCTCGGTGCATCAGGCACAGCGCCAAGAATGGCCTGGCTCCCGACGATCACCCAGGTCGAGATCCCGGTGATCGCGCCTGCCGCGCGAAGAACGTGGTCCAGCTCATCGCGCTTCATCGCGTGCGGCCTCACGGTAAATCTCCCAGCGTTCGGTCGGAGTGAGGATTCCGCAGAACGGGTCGTTCTGCCGCAGACGCTTTCCTTCCTCGGATTCGTCGAGCAGGATGGTGCGAATCTCCGACCATGGGCGCTGGATGATCTCCATCCATTCCTGCGCTGGCACATTGCCCATCGCGACCCATCGTGCGCAGACATTTCGCGCGTGTTCGAGACCGGCGCGTGTTGGGTCGGCGTCGATTTTCTCGACGATGCGGCGGACCATCGTCAGGCTCCGGCGATCGATCGCGTCGTGGGTTCGCACGACGCCAAGTCTACCGCTGTCACCAATCCTCGAAAAAACGTGAACGTTGCCGCGTCGCACAGATCCGCGCGACGAATCGTGGCGCATGCTCGTGCGCATGCTGAACGTCAAGTGGCTTGAGGACCGGAAAGAGTACGGGATGTTTTTCGTTCGCATGATCGTCGGCTTCCATCTGCTTTACGGCGTGGTCGACAACGTCTTCAGCTGGCCGCAGATGCTCGAGTTCCGCGATTTTCTTGCGGCGCGCGGGACGCCGTTTCCACTCGTCGGGGCGATCGTTTCGGTGACCGCGATGTTCGTCTGCGCGATCCTCTACATCCTCGGCTGGTTCACGCGATATGCGGCAATCGTGATGATCATCAACTTCGTTTGCGCGCTCGCGATTGCACATCGAGTCGGCGGGTATCCGAATGCGGCGCTTGCGCTGATCATGCTTTTCTCGTCGATCGCCTTGTTGATTCATGGACCCGGCAAACCTGCGATCGACTAGCCGGCACGGCCGGCCGCGCTGGCTGCTCCACCGGTGGCACGTACGGCTGCCCAGTGGGATCGCTTCCGGTGCGCAACCTAGAGACTGCCTGCTGCTCGCCTTCTGCCTTTCCCTGCAATCACGATCTCGCGTGTGGTCTTTCCGACGAAGAATCCGTAGTCGACTGTCGAGACGGTGACCTGGAACGTACCGCTTTGCAGCGGCGTGCCGGTGATCGTTCCGTTCAGGAACAAGAGCCCTTCCGGCAACGCTCCTTCGATCCACCATTCGTACGGAGCGGTTCCGCCATTCGCAGCGAAGGTCGCGGAGTATGGAGTGCCGATCACGCCGACCAACGATGTCACCGGAGCTACGGTCACAACGGGTTGCGCATCCGCCCACGGCTCGATGCCGATGTCGACATCATCTAAAAGATAAAGCGCCGGCTGCTCGGTCTCGTCGACGCTCGGTCCGGCGTGAAAGCTCACGTAGTTGTCGCCGATGCCGCCGTCCGTCGTGAAGGAGTGAACGACTTCTCCGTCGATGAGCACGTTGACGACCGTCGGTGTCGCGTCATCGAACGACGGTTCGAGAAGTTCGATCGCGACAGAAATCCATCCGGCCGGACGCGGCAACGGTCCGGATGCTTCGACGCGCGACGCGGAGCCGGTGCCGTCGAAGATCTGCCACATGCCGTCGTAAGGACCACTCACATTCAAACGAACACCCACACCATCCGACGACGCTGCGCCACCTTTCATCGCCTGCTTCGAAGCGCCGACGACCGTGTCGAGAAACGTTCCCCATGCCGCGTCCGCGATGCGCGGATCGGGATTGGCATCGAACGCGACGACGAACTTCTCATCGGATCGCGCGGGAAAGCGGAAGTTCTCGCGCGGCGAGATCCAGGTCAGGCCGGTTCGCGAGTGGGCGCCGTCTCCATTCTTCAATACGATCGCGCCTGGCGCGTCGGGATGGTTGATGCCGGTGAGGTCATCGTGACCAGTGCGTCCTGCCGATGACGAAGTCGAGCTGTCTTCGTCATACACAGGCGGCGGAACGTTCGGATAGACATCGAGCAGCAAGCCGCCGAGCGATCCCTTGAAGCGCTTTCCGTGCATGAGATCGTTCAAATCGTTCGACGGGGGATCATTCACGGGAACGGGATCGCTCATGAAGGTGATCACCTTTGGTCCGAGGAAGATCGGACTCTGCGGTTTGATCGTCCAGCCGATGTCGCGAAGCATCCCGAGATCGCGGACCGAGTAGGTGCGCTTCATGTCGTTGTTCGCAATCGTCGGTCCCATCAACTGGCCCGTGTGCGACAACCCTGATCCGAGACCGTGCGGGTTCGTCTGAAAGAGCTTGAGCGGCTTGCCGCCGCTTGCGGCCATTCCGGCAGGTCCCCAGAAGAAGATGCCGGGAGAGAAATCCGAGAGGTCGGCGGCAATGCCGGTGTAGTTGCCGCTCGTGGCGAAGAGTGGCGTGGCCGGCGCGACATTGCCGAGGCGCGCGAACGAATCCATCACGGTGTAGACGCCGGGATCGGTGTTCGTTACCGCACTATTTGCATCGGGCTTGATTCTGGTGAGAAAGCCGAGCGAGTGCGTGACCTCGTGCAGCAGCACGCTGTAGAGATCGAGTTGCCCGTTCGGAGGTGGATTCAGTCCCGGGCTGAGCGAGTAGCCCCAGTCGACCGTGATCGTCGCATCGGCAGTCCCGGGACTCGGATCGACACCGGTGCTCGCATGCACGAACGGATGGCCGCTGGAGAAGCCATTCGGCGCGTTCGAGAAGCGCGGCAATGCACTGGCGATCGCGCCGGTCTCGTCATAGTTGGAGGCGGCCGTCTGGTAGTCGATCACGCCGTTCTCATCGAGCACCGTGTTCAGGTAAGTGAACACTGCCTGCAGCGTGTCGCGGCGCGCCTTACCGAGAGTCGGATCGTTCCAGCCGGCGGTGTTATCGGCGTGCGTGACCGTGAAGGTGATGGCCGCATCGGCAGGTACGACGAGAAGGATCGCGAGAAGCAGGGACAGGATGCGCAAGGTGTCTCCTATTCGTTGACTGCATTGAGATCAACGGAAAGGGAGACGCGAATCGATCATGGGCGGCGAATGGCACGCTCAGGGTGTAGCCGTCGGAGTTCCCTGGACGACGGCGAAGTCATAGATCTCCGAATCCATGCCGCGATATTTACTCGTGAAGTCGCTGCTGAAGTACAGACCGTACTCACCCGGCGCGAGCGCGGCTTTCGGCGTAATGCGCCAAATGCCCGGCGAGACCTGTTCGGCGTTGTACGCGACCGTATGACCGGCGTCCGGGTAGTACCGCGGATTGTCCTGAAACATCTTCTTCAGACGCTGAATCGCAAGACGCTGAATCGCAGACCCATCTTCACAGAGCGAGTGTTATCCCCGTGGTCGCGTGCCGTCGGATGCTTCCAGCGACGGAGGGTCGTCCTGCTGACTGAAAGCGAACGGAAGCATCTGTGGAGCTGCAGGCGCAGCACCAGTCCCGCCACTCCGCCCCGCGGCTTTGCGGAGCATCGCGGAGATGACACCCTGACTGACGCCGGACTTTTTCAGTTCGATGAGATTGTCCGTGTCGAGCGCGAATGCGGCCTTACCCGCGCCATCGATCTTCGCAATGATGATTTCATCGCCCAGTCCTGCCTTCCAGAGCTTGACGATCTCCGAGTTCGTAAGGGGCGCTTCCGTTCGTGAAGCAACCGGAAGAGCAAGAGCGAGCATACCGATCAGAAGATAGTTGCGCATCGACGACTCCCTATTCACCTGTTTCGACAGGGAGGACTCCTTTCTTACAAAACAGGGGCGGCAAGGGATCTCAAAACACTTCGGGCGGCTCTTGCGAGCCGCCCGAATGATTCACTGCGAAAACTGATACCTACTGCTCGTCGTCGAAATCCGCGAGCGACAACGCATCCTCGTCTTCCGACTCGCGCTGGAGCAACTCTTCCAGCGAGGGCTGGGCCGGCGCTTCGTCCTTCTCGAGGTAGACCTCGCGATAGGTGGGCATGCCGGTGCCGGCCGGGATGAGGCGGCCGACGATCACGTTTTCCTTGAGGCCGCGCAGGTAGTCGACGCGACCGGCGATGGCCGCTTCGGTGAGAACGCGCGTGGTCTCCTGGAACGATGCGGCGGAGATGAACGACTCCGTCGACAGCGATGCTTTGGTGATGCCGAGGAGCAGGGGCACACCGTCGGCAGGCTCGCCGCCGCGGTTCATGACCTTTTCGTTCTCTTCCATGAAGCGGAAGCGATCGACCTGCTCGTCCACGAGGAAGTCGGTGTCGCCGACGCGCGTCACACGAACGCTACGGAGCATCTGACGGCAGATCGTTTCGATGTGCTTGTCGTTGATGGCAACCGACTGCGAACGGTAGACCTCCTGGATCTTGTCGACCAGGTAACGCTGCAGCTCCTTGATGCCGAGGACCGCGAGCACGTCGTGCGGATCGATCGGACCGTCGATGAGCGGATCGCCGGCACGAACGCGCTCCATCTCCTGCACGTTGACGTGCACGGAGCGGGGAACGCTGTACTCGTGGCGCGTGCCCTCGTCGGTCTCGACGATGATGCGGCGCATGCCCTTGACGATGGCTCCGTGGTGCACGGTTCCATCGACCTCGGTGATGACAGCCTTGTCGCGCGGGTGGCGGGCTTCGAAGAGCTCGACGACGCGCGGCAGACCGCCGGTGATGTCCTTGGTTTTCGTGGTCGCGCGAGGAATCTTCGCGAGCACGTCGCCGGGGTGAACGTCCTGGCTGTTGTGGACCATGACGTGGGCGCCGGTCGGGAGCAGGTACTTCCGCTCTTCGCCTTTGCCCGCTTTGATGATGAGGGTCGGGGTGCGCTTCTCGGCCACCGACGATTCGACGATGACCATCTGCGTGAGACCGGTGACCTTGTCGGTCTCCTCGCGAACGTTCTCGCCTTCGACGATGTCCTTGAAGTTGACCTTGCCGCCGAGCTCCGTGAGCACGGCCGAGGTGAACGGATCCCATTCGACGAGCTGCTGTCCGGCTTCGACGTGCTGGCCGTCCTGCACCTTCAGGGTCGAGCCGTAGACGAGCGCGTAACGCTCCTTCTCGCGCGAGCCCGCGGCGAGATCTTCCGCGCCGGCCTTCTTCGACTTGCGCGTCGGGATCTCTTCCATGATGAGCAGCTTGCCGTTACGGTTGATGACGATCAGCTCGCCGTTCTTGTTCGTGACGGTGGAGACGTTGACGAGCGAGATCCGGCCGGGGCTGGTGGCCTCGTGTTTGGACTGCTCGGAAACGCGCGATGCCGTACCGCCGACGTGGAACGTACGCATGGTGAGCTGCGTGCCCGGCTCACCGATCGACTCGGCCGCGATGACACCGACGGCCTCACCGATCTCGACCAGCTTGCCGCTGGCGAGGTTACGGCCGTAGCAACGACGGCAAACACCGCGACGTGTTTCGCACGTCAGCACCGAACGGATCTTGACCTGCTCGATGCCCGCTTCCTGAATCGCGTTCGCAAGCTCGTCGGAGAGCGCTTCGTTCTGCGCCACGAGACGGTCGCCCGTGAGCGGATCGTAGATGTCTTCCTGCGAGATGCGGCCGACGATGCGGTCGCGCAACGGCTCGAGGATGTCGCCGCCTTCCATGATCGGAGTGACGACGATGCCGTCGAACGTCTGGCAGTCCTGCTCGGTGATGATCACGTCCTGCGCGACGTCGACGAGACGGCGCGTGAGGTATCCCGAGTCCGCGGTCTTCAGTGCGGTGTCAGCGAGACCCTTGCGTGCGCCGTGAGTGGAGATGAAGTACTGCAGAACCGACAGACCCTCGCGGAAGTTCGCGGTGATCGGCGTCTCGATGACTTCGCCCGAGGGCTTGGACATCAGACCGCGCATACCGGCCAGCTGGCGGACCTGCTCCTTGGAACCGCGGGCGCCGGAGTCGGCCATCATGAAGATGGGGTTGAACTCGCCGCGATCCTGCTCGGTGCGAGCCATTTCG
>DASYLL010000224.1:0-24598 GCA_036009605.1 Thermoanaerobaculia bacterium
CGATACGCAAACATACAAAAGCGGCAGCTGCGGCTGCCGCACTCCAAACCATGACCATTGACGACTACATCGCCGATTTTCCCGGGCCCGTGCAGGTTCTGCTCGAGAAAGTCCGCAAGACGATTCGCAAAGCGGTACCGGATGGCGAGGAAGCCATCCGGTATCGCATCCCCACCTTCCGGCTCAACAACAGGAACCTGATTCACTTCGCCGCGTTCGAATCACACATCGGCGTTTATCCCGCGCCGCGCAACGTGCCGGAGCTCGAAGAAGAGATGAAGCCGTACTGGAACGGGAAGGGCACGTTGCGATTCCCGCTCGACAAGCCGATTCCGCTTCCGTTGATCGCGAAGGTCGCGAAGTATTGGGTCAACTCGCGCGGCTGATCACTTCATAAGGATCGACTCGATCAGATCGAGCGCGCGCGGGTCATTCGTTTGCGCGAGCCAGAACATGGCGCGTGAGCGCACTTCACGATTCTTGTGCGTTTTCACGAGATCCATGAGCAGAGGAACCGCGCGCTCGCGCGGCAGCTGCGAGATCGCGAAGACGGCGTGCTTCTTCACGTCCTCGTCCGGATCTTCATCGACCGCGTGGCGCAGCTCGGCCGCGGCTTTCTCGCCGGCTTTCTGTCCGAGCCAGAAGATCGCGTGACGGCGCGTTTCGGTCTCGGGATCGTGACGCGCGAGGTTGATCAGCGCGGGCACGACGCGCGGATGTTCGTGCAGGGAAAGCGCGGCCATCATCTCGCCTTCGCGATCCGCGTTGCGCATCTGCGAGAGGAAGAAATCGATGCTGCTCTCGGGTGTGACGTTGGTCAGCAGTTGAATGGTTTTGCCTTGTCCGTCGAGCTCACACGCGGCGCCGAACATCCGGACGCGGCGCACTTTGCCCTGTTCGACGCGCACGACGAGCAGCATCTCGTTGTTCATCGGGACCGGGCCGTTGTCCTGATCGTCGTCGCTGATCGAGAAGCCGTTGCCGCCGTCGAGCTGGCAGCGGCCGCAGCAGCCGTTGCCTTTCGCCTTGCCCTGCCAGCAGCAGATCGAGCGACCCTTGATCGGGGCAGTCCATGCGAACCACGTCGGCTGTGCGCTGCCGATCGCGGCGATCGCTGCACCGACGCCGCGGGTGGCGTCGGTGCTTTTCACGGTGGCGTTGTCGATGTTCTGTGCGAAGAGTGGAAACGTGAACGTGAGGAAAGCCGCCAACAGCAGCGCGGCGATGTTGCTGGTTCCTGGTTGCTGGTTCGGGGTGCCGCAGCGCGAGACGCTCGGGCACGACGAAACGGCACCTTGAACCGGCAACCAGCAACCAGCAACATTCTTTTTCATTGGCGTGCCTACTCGTTCAGGAGCGTCAGCATGTAGTTGAGCGCTTCGTCGTCGTTCATCAGCGAGAGCTTCTGCAGCGCCTCGCGCTTCAACTGACGGTTGGTCTCTTTCTTCGCGAGATCGATGAGAGCGCGCGCGTTGCCCTGCAGGAAGAGTCCCTGGATCACTGCTTCCTTCACGTCGATGTTGCTGTCCGTTCCGTAGATCGACATCAGCGTCGGGGCGGTGCTCTTGCCCATCAGGCCGAGTTTCTGGATCGCTTCCATGCGCAGCTCGGGATCTTTCTCGCCGCGTGCGAGCTCGCCGATGCGCGTCGAATCGCCGGCGAGGAAGAGCGCCTGGATGATGTCCTCGCGCACGCCCTTGTTGGTCTCCGTTCCGTACATCGACGCGAGCTCGGTGCGTCCGCCCATGATTCCCAACGTGCGGATCGCTTCGCTGCGCAGGTCGGGATCCTTCTCGTTGCGCGCCGCGTTGACGACGTTCGTCCTGTCGCCCGAGATCATGTACGCGCGGAGGATCTCTTTCTTCACGGAGTTCGTTGCCGCCGACGAGTACATGTCGCCGAGCAGCTTGCGTGCATTCGCATTGCCGGTCATGCCGAGGTAGCGGATGGCGTCGCGTTGCATGTCGGGATTGGCGTTGCCCCTTGCGATCTCGGCGAGCAGCGTTTGCGCTCGCGCAGAGCTCGACTGGCTGAGGATGAACAGCGCGCGCTCGCGGATCTTCTTGTCGGACTTCCCGCGCACGATCTTCTCGAGCAGCGGAAAGGCCTTTTCCGGATCGCTGTGCATCAGCGAGTTGATGGCGATCATCTTCAGGTCTTCATCCGCGACGCGTTCCGGCGCGACGTTCTCGCCGCTGGCCTGGCGCAGTTCGAGGTCGAGCGCGTTGGCGTCGTCGAGCCACTTGCTCGACGGATACGCCTTCTTCAGCGCATCCACTGTCTTCCGCGCTTCGGCACGACGGCCGAGTTTCTTCAGCGCGTACGCGCTCCAGTAGATCGCGCCATCAGCCTTGCTGCCCTTCATCTCCACGACTTTCGCGTAGGCCTTGAGGGCGCGTTCCCACTGCTCTTCGTCGATGGCGTCCGTGCCCTCTTCATAGAGGTCGTTCTCGCGGTCGCTCCGCTCGTCCGCCTCGGGAGACGGGTAGGCATCGGTGTTTGCGTATGCGTATGCGGTGGTCGCCGTCGTGCTGCTGAGGATTGCCGCGACTCCGAAAGCCGCCAGTAGTTTCTTTGCGTTCATGTTGATCCCCACTAGATGTTCGGTTGCTGCTGCAGGTGAGGCACCGAGGTGGCGCGCACGTCGGCGCGCAGCACCCGGAGCTTGAAGACGAGACCTTTGGATTCGACGCGCTTCTGGATCTTTCGCAGTTCGTCCGGCGTCATCTGCGAGGGTCCATGCGCGATCTGCATCAGCACCGGCTCGAGCTCGTCGAGGAGCGTGGCCACGCGATCCTCTCCGCGGCTCTGCGCGGTGCTCCGGTAAAGGCGATTGCTGGCGAGCAGCTCCGTGGCGCGCTCGCGTTCGGTGCTCACGTCGACGTCTTCGTCGGGCGTGAGATTGGTCAGCTCGATGAGCATCCGCTCGGAGTCGTCGAAGTGATCGCCGACGACGACGAGGAGGATGCGATCGCGCTGCTGTTGCGTGGAAGACGCCGCCGTTTCGATCGCTGTTGCCGAGGGCGTGTTCGCGACGCGCACCGGCTTGTCGTTGCGGATCAGCAGTCCTCCGGTGAACGCGATGGCGATCATGGCTGCGGCCGCAAGCCATTCGTAACGACGCGTTTTCTTCTGTTTCTGCTCGCCGCGGAGGCGCCACGACACGCGATCCCAGACGCGGCTCTCGTAGTTCTCATCGAGCTCAGGAACCTCGATCGGCGTGACCTGATCGAGAACGGTTGCCATGCTCGCCAGCTCGGCGCGGCATTGCTCGCAGGCGTCGAGATGCTCACGACGCTCGCCGAGGCCGGGCTCGCTGTAGTAGGCGAGTACGAATTCGTCTTCAGAGAAATGAGTGCTCATACCAGTGACCCCGTGAATGGCTGCAGTTGCTGCCTCAGTTTCTTCACCGCGCGGAAGACGGTGTTCTTGGTTGCGTTGAGTTTCGTGCCGAGGATCTGCCCGATCTCTTCGAGCGGGACTCCTTCGAAATGGCGGAGGACGAATGCCGTGCGCTCGTTGCCGGTGAGCTCGGCCATCGCTTTGGCGATGGCGTGTTGCATCTCCGATCCGAGGACGATGCGGTCGGGAGTGGCGTCGCGGGAGACGAGGAGGGAGAGGTCTTCGCCGTCGTTGATGCGCTGATCGCGGCGTTTGCGCGAGTCGATCAGATCGAGTGCGCAGTTGATGGCAATGCGGTGCAGCCAGGTCGTGAACGTTGCCCGCGCGTCGAAGCTCGCCATGGCGCGATAGGAGCGGAGGAACGCCTCCTGGACGACGTCATCGGCGTCGGCGGCGTTGCCGGTGATCCGGAATGCGGATCGGAAGATCGACCGGGAGTGACGCTCGACGAGGAGCCGAAAGGCGTCGTCGTCTCCGTCCCGTACCCGTTGCACCAGCTCGTTGTCGCTCGGTTCCATGCGACCTCTTAGACAGCGGTCCCGGGGAGAGGTTAGTGCAGGGAGCGCCGTAACAGCGTCAATCCGAGGATGAGCGTCATCAGCGGGATGGCCGCAAACGCATACGCCCCCCCGATCCCCCGCACCAGCACGATCTGTTTCGGATCCTCGGGGTCATACCAGCAGGGCGCCACACCCCCGCGCGGAAGCGAAGCGAGCGCAGCCTCGGTCGGCTTGCTGCCGCCGAACTGCAATCGGCTGGCGGAGGCGTAGCCGATCGAGACGGTCTCGCCCTCGTGCGTCGGATAGCTCAGCGCGAAGATTGGCGTCCAGGTTCCGGATGAGCGTCGCGAGCCGGTGCTGCTCGCGTTCTGGCTTTCCGCGTAGCGCGCCATCGAGTCGAGCACGGTGCATTGCGTCTCGGCGTAGCGCGCCTGCACGCGGGCGTCGCGGCGTCCGCGGTCGATGAAGAAGATCAGGAATCCGATGGAGAGCAGGATCAACGCGATGGCGGTGTTGCGCAGTGGGGATGCGCGTCGGCGGAAGACGAGATAGAGGATGCCGGCGGCGGCGAGGTAACCGAACACGATCGGACCGGCCTTGCTCGTCGACGGCGGCGTGGTGATCTGGAGATCGTGATCGATGCCCCTATACGAGCCGTCGTAGTGAATGGCGGCGCGATTCGCGAGTGTGAGACCGGAGCTTTCCGGGCGCGTGACGACGGTGAGCGTGAGGACTTTCGATGCGCCGGGCGGGAGTGTGCCCATCCAGCTCAGCTCGCGATCGGCTTCGATGAACTTCCAATCGGGCGATGCGCGCACGAACATCGCGCTGGTGGGGATCGCGTTGGCGACGCGCAGATAGCTCGGCGTGCTGCCGCCGCTGTTGCGGATCGTGATCGTGTAGTCGATGGTCTCGAGGGGATGGATCGTCGCGCGCGATGCGGTGATCGTGGAGGTGTCGAACTTCGGAGGCTCGGCTTTTGCGCCGAGCGCGACGACGAGCAGCACTGTCATCCCGAGCGTGAGTCGAGGGACCTGGGCGTGCGGGGCGCGAAACTCGTGCCTTGCGCCCCGCCCGCACAGGTCCCTCGACTTCGCTCGGGATGACAGCGTGCGGATCACTTCTCGAATTGCTTGTTGTGCTTCGCGAGGCTCTCTTCGTTCTCGAAGTAGAACACCCGTCCATCTTCCTGCGCGGCGATGACGGCCGTGGCTTTATCGACCTGCTTGCCGCTCACGGGATCGATGGCGACGCGCTTCGTGGCATCCGCGGCCAGCGCTTTTTTGCACATGTCGCAGCAGCCGTAATACGTGCGGCCGTCGATCTCGATGGGGATCTGATCCTTGCCCATCGCATGCTCGTTGATCATGCAGACGGTTTTGGTTTCGACTTTGGTGAGCTTGCCGCTCGGCTTTTCCTGGGCGAAGGCGGCCGTGGCGACGAGGAGGATGACGAAGGAGAGGGCGATGGCTTTACGCATGGGCGGATTCTAGGAGGTTGCGCAGCAAAACGAAACCACTGGGCAGCCGTGCGTGCCACTCGGCGAAGCGACCAGCGCAGCCGGCCGTGCCGGCTAGCCGACGGCGTCCGCGATCCGCGCACGCATCTTCTCGTCCGGCATCACGCCGGTGCCCGCGCGCATGTTCTGCCGCAGGTGCTCGACCTTCGAAGTCGCTGGAATCGCGCAGGTTACGGCCGGGTGTGAAGCGACGAACTTCAGGAAGAGCTCGGCCCAGCTCGTGGCGCCGAGGTCTTTGGCGAAGGCGGGGAGGGCCTTGCCGCGCGTGTCGCGGAAGAGTGAGCCGGCGCCGAACGGACGGTTGGCGAGCACGGCCACGCCGCGTTCCTTCGCGAGCGGCAACAGTCGCTTCTCGGCCTCGCGCTCGGCGAGCGAATAGTTGATCTGCACGAAGTCGATACCGCCGCGTCGCAGCACGGTCGCGACGTCGTTGTACGCGCTCGATGTGTAGTGCGTGATGCCGATCGCTTTGATGCGGCCTTTTGCTTTCCACTCGCGCAGCGTCTCGAGATGCGTGTCGACGTCGACGAGGTTGTGCACCTGCATGAGATCGACGCGACCGCGCAGTTTGCGCTCGGAGTCCTGCATCTGCGCGATGCCGGCAGCGCGTCCGTTCGTCCACACTTTCGTCGCCATCCAGAGCTTGTCGCGCACGCTGAGCTTCACCGCGAGATCGCCGAGGACTTCTTCGGAGCGGCCGTACATCGGAGAGGAATCGACGACGCGTCCGCCGAGCTGTACGAACGCGGCGAGCACGTCTTCGAGCGGCTTGCGCGCGGCTTCAGACGTGCCGACGTCGAACGTCTGCCACGTGCCGAGGCCGATGATCGGGAGCCTGTCCATCGTCTTCGTCGTGCGGATCTGTACCGCTCCGACTGCGAGCAATGCCAGTGCCTCACGTCGCGACAGGGTCATGTTTCTTCCCCAGCGTATAGCCATTCGCCGCCCAGCCCGCGGCGACGAGAACGCCGAGTCCTGCGATCGATGCGGTTCCCGCGCCTGCGGTGTGCAGCGCGCCGATGAGCCAGGCGACGAGCGCGTCGTTGCCACGATAGACGAACGTGTCGATGAAGTTCTTCGCCTTGAACCGTTCCTCGGGCGCGACGACGGTGTAGATCACTTCGCGGCCGGGGCGCGTGAATCCGTGCTCGCCGACGCGATGGATGACCTGCAGCGCGAACACGATTCCGAGTCGCGGGAAGAACGCGAGTGCGGCGAGGCCCGTACCGATGAGCGCGGGTGCGGCAGTCAGCGCGGTGCGCAGTCCGAGACGCGTGAGCACCTGACGCGTGATCAGCAACTGCACGATGACCGTGATCGTGTTGTTCGTGAGATCGAGCAGCGCGAAGAAACGCGTGCGATGGCCCGAATCCATGATCGTCTTCTTCACGATGTCGGCCTGCTCGAAATAGATGATGGTCGAGATCGTGGTGTAGCAGATGACGATCAGCGCGATGCGTCGCAGCGTCGGCGATCGCAGCGCGAGGAGGATTCCGGCGAAGACGTTGCCGCCGATCTTCTGTTGCGGCGCCGCGTCGACGCGTCGCGGGATCAGCATCGTCAGGATTGCGGCGATGCCGAGGAACGTGGCGGAGATCGGGAGGAGATTCATGGGGCCGATGCGTGGTGCGAGCAATGCGGTCAATGAAGGTCCGACGATCGCGCCCGCCGTGCCGCCGGCGGCGATGATTCCGTACCACTTGCGCGCGTCCGCTTCGGCGTACGAGTCCGCCATCAGGCTCCAGAAGACGGAGATGATGAAGAGGTTCAGCACCGAGATACCGATGAAGAGCCCGACGCCCCACGCGACGAGACTGCCGCCGCTCAGCAGCCCCGCGTACGTCGCGAGCAGCAATGCGGAGCAGAGCGCGTAGGTCGCCGCGGCGATCGTGCGACGTTGCACGCGCGAGACGATCCATCCGAAGAGCGGGACGAGTAAAAGTGTGGCGGCGAATGTGGCGGTGAACAACCACGGCAGACTCTCGACGCCGGCACGCACGCCGATCTCATCGCGCACGGGCCGGAGGACGAAGTAGCCGCAGAGAACGGAGAAGAACGTGACGAACGGAATCGCAATGCGCATGACTGCGCGCGACGCTAACGCATCGCGCGCAGGTCACCAGTTACGTTCGCGTTACCTAACGTACGTCGATGCGTTCTGCTTCGAAGCGTCCGTTGCGCTGCCAGTCGCCGCGTGCGGTGATGCGTTGGCCGCGACGAAGATTGTCGACGCGACGTCCTTCGACGGCGACGACGCGATTCGTGCGGTCGAGCTGCACCCACGCGACATTTGCGCGCTGATCGACGCGCTGAACCACTCCGCTGAGAAAACGATCATCGCGCCCACCGCGATGGTCTTCATCGCGCAGTTCGGAGATGCGATCGACGTGCATGCGGCCGCGATTGACGCTGCCGGTCGCACGAATGAAGTCGCCGCGCTCGACGCTGCGCAGTCCCGACGTGTTGCGATCGGCGACGAGCACGTAGTTGCCGCGATCGAGGCGGATCACAATCTCGTTACGGTTGCGATCGATGTCGCTCACGCGGCCTTCGACGGCGATGCTGCGCGACTGATTGGAGTGCCCGCGCCGGTCATCTGTCGCATCGCGGCGACGGTCTTCCGCAAAAAGCGACGGGGTGGCGAGGGTGGCGACGAGGGCCGTGATTGCTGCTAATTGCTTTGTTGTCTTCACTTTGGTCTCCTTTGTTCGATGACTCTTGCCAGTGAGATAGCGCAATCGACAATCCAAACCGACGGGCGTCGGGCACCGTAGGTGGATCGTGCGATGGATCCTCACCCTTTGTTTTCTCCTCACCACGACCGCGAACGCCGCCACGCTGCGCGGCCGCGTGATCGATTCCACCGGCGCCGTGCTTCCCGGCGTCAGCGTTGAAGCGAAGGGCCGCACGACGGTCACTCAGGCGGACGGCACGTATGAGATCGCGCTCGAGGACGGGAAGCACGACGTCGTGTTCCGTCTCGTCGGTTTTGCGTCGACGATCAAACGCGCCGTCGATGTGACGAACGACGCGCAACTCGACGTCGCGCTCTATCTGTCCATGAACACCGACGTCGTCGTGACGGCGAAGCGCACGTTCCGCAATTCCTGAGGATGGCATTGCGGACGCGGCCAGCGTCGGCGTTGAGATCGAGCGCCGTCCGTTCCGTCGCGCGGGCGAGATCCTCGAGACCGTGCCGGGTGTCGTCGTCAGTCAGCACAGCGGCGAGGGCAAAGCGAATCAGTACTACATGCGCGGCTTCAATCTCGATCGCGGCACCGACATCACGATCACGGTTGCGAACGTGCCGGTCAACATGCCGTCGCATGCGCACGGGCAGGGTTACGCTGATGCGAATTTCCTGATCCCGGAGATCATCAGCGGCGTGCAGTACCGCAAGGGTCCGTACTACGCGGACGAAGGCGACTTCTCGAGCGCGGGCGCGGTGAACGTGAACTATCTCAACCTGCTCGACCAGCCGGTCGCGCTCGTGCAGGCCGGGATGTTCGGCTATCAGCGCGCGCTCGTCGCGGCATCGCGCGTCGGCGACGGCTTTCTGCTCTTCGCGCTCGAAGGCACGCGCAACGAAGGACCGTGGGAACAGTCGGACGACTATCGCCGGCTCAATGCCGTGCTGCGCTACTCCGCCGGGCGGACAGCACAGCGGCTACAGCATCACGGCAATGGGCTACGACGCGAGCTGGCGCTCGACCGATCAGATTCCGCAGCGTGCCGTCGAAGACGGAACGATCTCGCGCTTCGGCCTCATCGACTCCAGCGACGGCGGCTCGACGTCGCGCTATTCGCTCTCCGCCGACTGGCAGCGCAGCTATACGACGCGCTCGACCTCTTCTCGAACTTCACCTACTTCCTCGACGATCCGGTGAACGGCGATCAGTTCGAGCATAAGGAGGATCGTCTCGCGTTCGGATTCGACGCCAGTCATCGCTGGCTCGCGGGCGCGGCGGAGAACGTGATCGGGATCCAGGGACGCCGCGATGACATCGACGATATCGGCCTGCATCACACCGTACGCCGCGAGCGGCTGTCGACGATCCGTCAGGGTGACGTGCTGCAGACGAGCGTCGCCGCGTATGCACAGAATTCGATGCAGTGGTCGTCGCGCGCGCGCACGCTGTCGGGCGTCCGCTTCGATCGCTATTCGTTCGACGTCGACAACACACGCACCGCCTCACTCGTCAGTCCGAAGCTCAGCGTGATCCTCGGACCATGGCGCAACTCCGAGCTGTATCTGAACGCAGGCGGCGGCTTTCACAGCAACGACGCGCGCGGCGGCGAGGAGGTCACACCGCTCGCTCGCACGAAACGCGCGGAGATCGGGATGCGCTCGACGCTCATGCCGCGTCTGCACCTCACTGCTGCGCTGTGGGGACTCCACATCGCCTCGGAGCTGGTCTTCGTCGGCGACGCCGGCACGACCGAAGCGGGTCGTCCGAGCCGCAGAACGGGCGTGGAGTTGAACGCGTCGTACGGCGCTCGCGACTGGCTGCTCTTCGATGCGCAGTACGCGTATTAGCGCGCGCGCTTCGATGACGACGATCGTATCCCGGGCGCAGTCGAAGGTGTCGCTTCCGCGGGCGTGACGTTTCTGGAGCGCAATCGCATCTCCGCGGAACTGCGCTATCGCTACTTCGGCCCGCGACCGCTCATCGAGGACGACAGCGTGCGCTCGGAAGCGTCGAGTCTCGTCAGCACGCGCGTCGGTTACGCGCTCTCGCCGCGCGTGCGGCTCGACGTCGATCTGTTCAACGTCTTCGATGCGGAAGCGAGCGACGTCGACTACTTCTACACGTCGCGCCTGCGCAACGAGACCCTTGCGGTCGACGACGTACACTTTCACCCGGTCGAGAAACGGTCGCTGCGCATCGGCGTTACTACGCGGTTCTAACACTTTGTCATCCCGAGCGTAGCGAGGGACCTGTGCGGGCGGGGCGCGATGCTCGTGCCTGCCGCCCCACCCGCACAGGTCCCTCGCTACGCTCGGGATGACAAAACTCCAGACTGGGCTATCTGCCATAATTGCGCCCTCGCTTCATGACTGAACCATCATCGACGCTGGCGGGCGGACGTTTCGTGATCCAGAGACGGATCGGTGCCGGCGGTATGGGCGTCGTTTACGAAGCCTACGATCGCGACCGCGCCCAGGCCGTCGCCCTCAAGAAGCTCCTCGGCACCGACGCCAGCGCCATCGTCCGAATCAAAGCCGAATTTCGCGCGCTCGCCGACGTCGTCCATCCAAACCTCGTGCGCCTCTACGAGCTGATCGGCGAAGAGGACGACTGGTTCTTCACGATGGAGTTGATCGATGGCGCGGACTTTCTCAACTACGTCCGCGGTCACCGTTCGTCGATTCTCGAGGGCGAAACCACGGAAGGTTCGACGACGCAGAAGTCGACGTTCATCAATCGTCCACAGGACCGCCCGTTTGAAGCGGAGCGCGTCCGTCCGCTGCGCGATGAAGATGCGGGACCCGACATCGTCGTCGACTACGAGACCCTGCGGCGCACGCTCCGCCAACTCGGTGAAGGCGTGGCCACGTTGCACGACGCCGGCAAACTGCATCGCGATCTCAAGCCGTCGAACGTGCTCATCACGCCGGAAGAGCGCGTGATCGTGCTCGACTTCGGACTCGCCACCGACATCGCGGGCTTCGACAAGAAGGTGACGTTCGGCGGCACGCCCGCGTACATGGCACCGGAGCAGATCGCGGAGATGCCGGCCACGGAGTCGAGCGACTGCTACGCCATCGGCGTGATGTTGTACGAGGCACTTACCGGCGGTCTTCCGTTCAGCGGCAACTTCTATTCGATGCTGACGCAGAAGCGCACGACCGATCCGCGTCCGCCGATCGAGCTCGTCGAGTCGATCCCCAAAGATCTCAGCAACGTCTGCAGCGAACTGCTGCGCCGCGATCCGGAATCGCGACTCTCCGCGCGTGCTCTCGTCGATCGCGTGATCTCGCGAAAAGAACGCGCCATCACACGCGCCGTGACGCTCGTGCGTCCGCGCGGCACGCGCTTCGTCGGACGCATCGAGCAGCTCGAACAACTCGAAAACGCATACGCGGCGACGGAGCGCGGCACGCCCGTGACGGTGATGCTGCGCGGCCAGTCCGGCATGGGCAAGAGCGCGCTGGTGCGGCACTTTCTCCATGAAGTACAACGCCGCGATCCGACGCTCAACGTCTTCACCGGCCGCTGCTACGAACAGGAATCGGTGCCGTACAAAGCAGTCGACAGTCTGATCGACGATCTGGCGCGCTATCTCAAACGCGCGTCGCCGCTCGAAGCGAAAGCGTTGATGCCGACGGACGCCGCGGCCCTCGCGCGATTGTTCCCCGTGCTGCAGGAGCTCGAGCACCTGTCGAAAGGGCGGCGCAAGCCGGTCGAGATCCGCGACTCGCAGGAGTTGCGTCGCCGCGCGTTCGCCGCGTTGCGCGAGTTGCTCGCGCGCATGACCGACGATCGGCGCGTGATCCTCTTTCTCGATGACGTGCAATGGGGCGATCGCGATAGCGCCGCGCTGCTCGCCGAGTTGCTGCGTCCGCCCGACGCGCCGCCGCTGCTCGTCATCGCCTCGCATCGCACCGAAGAGGCGGAGAGCAGCCCGCTGCTCATGGAGCTCAAGAAGATTCGCGAGGCCGAAGAGACCGCCCTCGGCGACGTGCGCGAGATCGCGCTGGAAATGCTCAACGCGAACGAAGCGCACGCACTCGCGGAGTCGCTGATGCAGGACTCGGGCGGCGACGGCAAAGAGAAGGAACGCGTCGACGCCATCGCGCGCGAAGCCGGCGGCAGTCCGTTCTTCATCGTCGAGCTCGCGCGCTATTCGGAATCGACAGGACTCGCGACCGGCGAGTACGGCGCGGGCGACATGGCGCTCGACAACGTCATTCATTCGCGCATCTCGTTGCTGCCCGTCGGCGGACGCGATCTGCTCGAAGTGGTCGCGGTCGCGGGTCGTCCGATCGTCGCAACAGCCGCGAATACCGCGTCCGGTCTGCACCGCGAAGATCAGGCAATGCAGGCGCGGCTGCGCGCCGATCACCTGCTGCGCACGCGCGTGCGCGGCGGACGCGATGAAGTCGACACGTATCACGATCGCATCCGCGAGGCGATTCTCGGCGCGCTGCCGGACGATCGTCGCCGCGCGCATCACCTCACGATTGCGAAAACGCTCGAAGCGGAAGGCGCGCGCGATCCCGAAGTGTTGGCGGTGCACTATCGCGAGGCGGGAGATGCGCCGCGCGCCGCGGCGTTCGCGCTCGAAGCTGGCGATCGTGCAGCCGCTGCACTCGCATTCGAAAACGCCGCGCATTTCTACGAAATGGCGCTCGCACTCGAAGGCGTTGGATCACCGACGTTGCTCACGAAACTCGCGGACGCGCTCGCGAACGCAGGACGCGGCCCTGACGCCGCACCGCACTATCTGCGCGCCGCGGAACAGGTCGCGGAGGAAAGCGAGTCGATCGAGCTGCGCCGCAAAGCGATGGAGTGTCTGCTGCGAGCCGGTCACGTCGACGGCGGTCTGGAGCTCATCCGCAGCGTCGTCGACTCCGTCGGCATCCGCCTTCCCCAAACCCCGAACAGCGCCGTCCTCGGCATCATCATCGGCAAGCTGCGCCTGCTCTTCCGCGGACTGAAATCGAAAGAGCGTCCGGCCGAGAGCGTGCCGCCGCATCTGCTCACCAGCATCGACGTCTGCTGGGGCGTGATCACCGGCCTCGCGCGCATCGACAACATTCGCTCCGCGTACTTTCAGCCAATCCATCTGCGACTCGCGCTGCAGGCGGGCGAACCGTATCGACTCACGCGCGCGCTTGCGGCGGAAGCATGTTTCTCCGCGACGAAAGGCGAGCGCGCGAAGCGCAAAACGGAACGGCTGGTCTCGCGTGCCGAGCGCAGTGCACGTGCGATCAGCGAGCCGCACGCCATCGGCATGTCGATGATGGCCCGCTCGATGGAAAGCTACTACCTCGGCATGTTCCGCGACAGCGTGCAACAAGCGGATGAAGCCGAGGGGATCTTTCGCGAGAAGTGCACGGGCGTGTCGTGGGAGATCAGCACGACCTCCAATTCCGCTCTCTGCTCGCTCATGTACCTCGGCGAGCTGGGACAGCTCGCGCAGCGCGTGCCGCTCCGCGTGCGCGAGGCCGAGGAGCATGGCGATTTGTATGCGGGGCTCGATCCTGTGTGCAAGCCGGGGATCATGTGGCTCGCGGCGGATGATCCCGATGCGGCGCGTCGCGCGGTGCGACAGGTCATGGATCGCTGGTCGCTGCAGGGCTTTCACTTCCAGCACTACCTGGAAATGTTCGCGGAGAATCAGACCGATCTCTACATCGGCGACTGGCAGTCCGCGTGGAAACGCGCGGACGAGCGCTTCCCGCAGATGAAAACCGCGTTCCTGCTGCGCATCCCGTTCGTGAAGATGGAGGCGCTGCATCTGATCGGACGCTCCGCGCTCGCGGCCGCCGCGGGCAGCGGTGATACCTCGCTCATCGATCGCGCGGAGCTCAACGCCCGCGAGATCGAAAAAGAAAACGCGCCCTGGGCGATGCCGTTCGCTCTGGCGCTTCGCGCCGGCGCTCTCTCGTTGCGCGGCTCCTCCGCGGAAGCCGCCGAGCTGCTGAGCCAGGCCTCGCGCGCATTCGAGAAATGGGATTTGCTGCTCTACGCGAAAGCGGCAGAACACCGTCGCGGCCAACTCATGGGGAGTGCGGGCGGGGCGGGGATCAGCGCGAGTGCGGAAGAATGGATGCGCGCGCGGGGCGTGAAGAACGTGCCGCGGTTGCTGGATGTGTTGATGCCCGGGTTTTAGCCGGCACGGCCGGCCGCGCTGGTTGCTCCGCCGAGGCACGTACGGCTGCCCAGTGGGCTCGTTGTCCGGCGCGCGACCTCACAGATTCAAGCAGCGTCGTCAGGCGGCACCGGCATCGCGACAGCGACGGCCGGTGGCAGATCGGCGGGCGGACCGGCGGCCGCGTGTTGATTGGCGATCGCGCGATGGCGTCGTGCCTTCATGGCGCGGCCGAGCGCCTCGTATGCGAACGCGAGCTGGAAGTGCAGATCGGCGAGATAGAAGTGAACTTCGGGAGTCGGCGTTACCGGTCGTCCGAAGCTCGCGATCCAGAGGAGGACTCGCGACCAGGCGAGTTGCCAATGGAGGCGGACTACGGTGCTTCTGCGCATGACGGGAGACATTGTGCGCGCTATCCGTCAGTTCGGCTCTTCTTCGATCGAATTCATGAGCTCTTGAAAGCGAGCGTACACGTCGCCGTCGTTCTCGAAGACCCACACGCCGCGCAACGCGCGCCGAAATCGACTGTCGACATTGGCCGTCGCGATCAGCTCGGCCCAGATCGTATCGGGGTGCTTCCGGATCAGGTCCTCGAGCGGGCCTGCCGCCACAACGCCGATTTCCCATTCATCATCCGCGCGAGCGATCAGCTCCAGCGTGATGTCCCACGCAAGACGGGGGTCCTCGTCACACAGATCATTCAGTTCTGAAAATGCCCGAAGCTCTCTTCGTGCTCGAACCAGGCTTCGATGATTCGCTCGTCCACGTCGAGTTGCTTCTGCGGCGGTGGTACTGGCACGTCGAGGTCCGTGTAGTCGGTGGTTGACCCGACCAGAGGCTCCAGTTGGTCCCAGGCCATGGTCATCGTCTGGCGCCTGAGGCGCCAGAGAGCGCGCCTGACGGCGACGGAGTGTTTTGCCTGGGTCTCCAGCTCATCGAGAACGGCTCTGCCGTTCTGTTTAAGTACATCTCCGAGCGGCGACATCACGTCGAAGGTGTCCCATCCTCGGGACGCGCCGCGATGAAGGATCTCCACGGCGATGGTGAGCGCGCGCACGCGGTCGGAGTGCGCCAGGCGCTCCACCTCACGGCTCAGGTCGTGCGTGCCATGAACGGCCTTGTACGCCTGGATCAAAGCCTCACGATCGAGCGGTTCCTTCGCGTATCTGGAGTGATCCAGCGCCTGCGGACCCGCCACGAGAGCGAAGCGCTTGAAGCGAGCCAGCAGATCCGTCGCTCTCTGGTGGTAGTCATCGAAGTGCCGGTAGAGCAGGAGACGGAGTCGATACCAGATCTGCTCCAGCGTCTCGTCGTCGGACGATCGGGCGAGGACCTATTCAAAGACGGGCCAGGCATGTTCGGGCTCGTCGCAGATCAGGCGCTCCCAGATGAAGGGCGCGTTGGGCTCGCTGGAGTGCGGCACCCCATCGCGATGAGCTCTCATCTGTTCCAGGTAGCGTGTTGCCAGTTCCTGTGGTGTCATCCGAGGGGCGATCGCGAGCGTGCGCAGCACCGTCGCGAATATAGCAGGATCGCTTTGCGAGATCGGCCGATGCCGCGATCGGTGTAAGTGACACCCGGACCTGTCCGACCCGGCGATGACTCGGCCGCGGAACTACTGCGTCATGAACCCGTTTCGAGACCGATCCCTCGAGCGCGCAGCCGAGCGCTTTCTTGCGATCTCCGAGGCGGGAACGTCGGTGTGCTCGTGGTGGCGGAGCCCTCCATACAAGGTCATATCGCGGAACAGGAATCGAAGTGGCCGATTCAAACGTGGCGGATCGGACGGCGCAGAGAGAAACCGGATCGGACAGAGCTCAGCTACTGGGTGACGCGCGGGAACGGTTCCGATGAAACTCCTCGGCATCGGATACTCGAAGGACGGGATGGAAGAGGAAGTGTTCCTGATCGTGCAGGGGGACCGGCTCGACGCGCGCGTCACGGATTTTTTCGCGATCTACTGATCAGTGTGACGCGCCGCAGGCGCGACGAAGAGAGCGCGCAATTCCGAGGTGATGTAGACTCCGCCGAGTTCGACAGCAGGACCTCCAGGGCCGGAAGCCCTGGAGGTCTTTTTGTTTTTCAGGAGAGAGAATGAAGGTGATCACGATGGCGGGGTTGCTGTTGTTGTCGTTCGTTTCGCTACGTTCGGCGGCACAACCGCCATGTCCAGCCACGCCGGTCTTCACTGTCTCGTCTGAGGATCCGGTCAGGTTGACGATCTCTCACGCTACGACGCGCAGCCTCGAGGGTCCGCGGGTAGAAATCGCAGGAACCTTCATCACGATCTGGCAGATCGACAGGAATCTTCCACCGCCGCCAATCCCGTCAGGGTTCGGGGCATGCAACAATCGCACTGTGTCGCTGGGTACGCTTCCTCCACGCAAGTACGCGGTGAAATGGCACTACGCTGTTCCTCCAGCAATGCCGAACGGGCCATTTGGGAGTCTGGAATCATTCACCTTCAGTTTCGCGCGAGTAGGGATGGTGCCTGCTCTGGGCGGACAAGCGTTGATCGGACTCATCCTCTTGCTCGGGATGCTGGGGATCGTGATGCTGCGCCGGTAGCGACGACGCACACCGACGGCGCAAGCTCATGCCAGCGAAGATCCCGGCAATCCGTGAAATCGCGTGGTCATCAGCGATTCCGCAGCTCACCATCATGACGCTGCTGATCGGTGGCTCGCTCCTCGTGTTCGAGGAGAGATCGACGGCGTTGTTCGTGGGTGCAGGAACCTATTTGATCCTCTCTCGTGGTCTGAAGGCCGTGCTCGCGCGAGATCACGCCCGCGGCATCAGACTGCTTCGAGCCGGCAGGAATGACGAGGCGATCGCAGCCTTCGAGAAGAGCTACGCATTCTTCTCCCACCATCCGTGGTTGGATCGCTGGCGATACCTGACCCTGCTCAGCAGCAGTGCCTATTCGTATCGGGAACTGGCACTTTGCAACGTCGCATTCGCAAATCTGCAGATGGATCGAGTGGATCAGGCCCTCGGTGCTTACCGCAGGGCCCTGGTTGAGTTTCCGGCATGTCCCATGGCTACCCATTCCATTCGGGTCCTGGAAATGGCGAGACGCGACGTGGCAGTCTGACGAATCACAGGCCGGAAAGAGGGAGAGCGGTTCTATACGCTATTTATCGGCCGCGTGCCGACAGATGTCCGTCGCTTCTAAGCCCGGATCGTTGCTTCGGAAACCGTTTGCAATTTCCAAATCACGCGATACCAAAAAGTCAAGCCGGCGATGGGGAAGAACAGCATCAGCGACATCACCCAAAACTGGCGTTCCGACTCCGACGCGTCGGACGTGAAGACAAGGGACAGGTAATAGAGCGTGAGAAGAACGCCTGCGGTGCCGCCAAGGATACCAACACCCCAGGTCAACTTGAACCAAAACCAACTACGAGCCGATTCGGTGAGCCAGTCGTCATTTATACCGAAGAGAGCATATGCAATCAAAGCGATGCCGAGCAGCGGCAGAGCCGTACCCACACCAAGTACGAGGCGCACAATTCGCGACTTTGGCACTCTCAAGCAGCGAAATTCTAACATTGACACTGCACGCTGCTGAGCAGAGCCATCCCGTTCGCAATTCTCAGCGCCCCCGTCGGTGAAGTACGAGCTCTGGCTGAAGGCGGGCGTGCTCGCGAGTTCACGAACGGTGCGGCGGCTCGACAGATTCAGCGAGAGCCTCATTTCAGCGAGATGATCGCTGATGTTCCCTCAGACGGCTTGCTGTTCTTTGATGGTGGAGTCGTTCGCGATCAGCGAGCCTGAAACTCCTTTTGCCATTCACGCTGCGCAATAAACAACAGAGCGCCTGGCTCGATCTTCCACATAGTGCCTTCGGGATTCGCAACGATCTGCACCGGCACGTCGTGCGCCTCGCCCTCATAGCGAATCGTAGCGATGCCTTGATATCGGTTATCAGCTTCTCTCAGTGCGAGTACTCGCTCTACTTTCAATCCGAACTTGCTGAATGCAGGATCGCTGTCGAATTTCTGCTGAATCAGCAATTTGACCATTTCACCGACCTGCTCCGGACTCGGATCGGACGGGAAGAATCGCGGCTTGACAAGGAAGACGAGTAAGCCAGCAATCACGATGATGCCACCGAACAGGATAAGAGGCGATGTCCTACGCCTCTGCGTGACTTCCCGAAGTTCTCCGTTGGCATTGCTGGACTCCGGGAACATGGCGGCAACCGGTGCGCCGCAGTTCGGGCACGTTGCAGCTTTGTCGGAGACTGTCTTTCCACATTCCGAACAATCCATCAGAGCCATCGCATCTTTCCCACGCCGAGGATATACCTGCACCACGAAGGGTGACCGCAATCGCGGGCCAGTGACTTATTGGGCGGCGCCGGCCGACTCCTACAACTCCGGGCCGAAGAATCCCACTCGAATACCGTTTGCTTTGCACACGGCGCTTGCACGAGAGCTCAATGCCAGGAGCGTAAAAATGTTGATGCATGGCATCAGCATGGCGGCAGCCCACAGAAGCGCCGACGACGATCCGAGCGCCTTCGCCGTTTCGTGTGCATAGTAGGCGAGGACCAGAACGCTCGCCAGCAGTACCGGCCAGGCCAATATTGCCGGAGAATTTGCCAGCGCGAACCAAACAGAAAACAGGAGCTGGATTCCGACCCACACAACGAGATGGCGATAGTTCCGCGCGACCTCAACGACGCGCAGCGGCGCATGCGAGGTGGGGACTGCGATCCCTGGAAAGGCTCGCACATCAATCCATCGCTCCGACTTTTCGTCAAAGACCGTACTCCCGAGGAGGATTCGTCCGTCGTTTACCCACGCTTGCAGAATCTCCAGGGTTTCCGCCCGGTACTCGTGATCCCCTTGCCGGATGGTCAGGTGGGTGTGGAGCCTCTTCTCAACCCGGGCGTCTGGCTCGGCGGCGGCTCGACGCCATTCCTCCAACTCAGGAAGGTCTTCCGGACGAACCCATTGCTGCGACATCGGCCGAAAAATCAGATCGCCATCCTTCAGATAGCCGGCCAGCGCCCACCTTCGAAGGGTCGCCGCATCGGGTACCGAAACGTTATTGCCGTTCCTCTTCAAGATCCAGCTGTCCACCCATTGCTCCGTGCGTCTCTTTTCACAGTTGCTGCTTCGGTTTCTCGCCGGCAGGATCCGCGACTGGTTCGATGTCCTTCTCCCATGGCGTCAGGCGTCATTACGATGAGAGACACGGCGCGCTGGACCTGGTGGCGTTCTCGCCTCAACAGGATCGCGCGGAGCGCCGCGACGAAGTCGAGGGCGTGGTTGCCGCCGAGAGTTGTGTGCAACGCTGCCGAACCGCAACCGACAATGCTGGCAAGTGCGTATAACCCAATATGCGGTTCGACCCACTGCATGTCATGGCCCCAGCAGCGCCTGCCGTGCACCGTGACCCGTGCAGCGGAAACGAAGCACTGCCGCCGAGCGAGGACAGCTGTTCGAAAAGCAGAATGAAGCGTTTTGCGAATCGGACGCCCGTTCTTACGCAAACGCCCGGGAATCGGCCGCGCGTGACTGCTGTGACCGAGGTTCAAACGAAGGTAGCGTGCGTTGACCTCGGACGATGCGTCGCGTGACGTCACTCGACGTCACGCATGGCTTCCTTGACGTTACGCGCGGCTCGTTCAATGTCGCGCGTGACGTCGCACCATGTCATGCATGGCTCGATTGGAGTCACTCGAGACGTCCGTCGATGTCATGATCGATGTCCCCGTACATCGATCATGGGTCAATCCAGTTCCGGCGCGACGACCTCGTATGTGGACGATGGGTCAGACGGAGTCGCGCTCGATGGCACAAGACGTCGTTCATGGCCTCGAACAACCCGTGCATGGCTTCACGCGAGTCATGAGCGACGAGGACGAACGTCACCCTCGGCATTGCGTTTCCAAAAATTGCGGCTGAAATCCGGACGCGCAGAATCGTCGTCGGTGCCATGCATGACGTCGAGGGACGTCTCGCTCGGCATGCACGTCGTTTCGCACGACGTCGTTCGATCCTGAGGTGACGAAACCCTGAAGTGGAGCTCGGAATCGGTCGACGTGGAACGACACGGCACGTGCCGTAACGGTAGACATGCGATCTCGTGAACGGCGACGCGAAGGGCGGCCGGCGATGACGTCGCTCGACCGGGAGAGCGGGGAGTGCCGAGGCGGCGCTGAGCGGGACCGGATGTCGGCCGTCTGTGCGTTCTTGTGGCTCGAAGCGGCCAAAGACGTCGATCGCTATTGCTCGGAACCGGAGCGCACAGTGCGGAGAGTCGCTCACGAGATCCGAGCGAGTGGAGCGAGACATCCGGTCGGACCACCGCCGTTCCGCGTGTAGCCGCTGTAGACCTTCCAGCATGTACCGCGTGCTGTCTGCTGCCGTCTTCTCTCATCGGTCGAACCTCGGGAGGCTCCCCGCGGAGTATGAGGATGGGTTTGGGGTTGGCGGCCCGGAATGCCCGACCCTCCGCAGGATGAGATCTAATTCTTTGCCGCCGACACTGGCGCGCGATTGTAGAGATACCACTTTCAGCCACGCCCGCGATTCCGTGGGCCGACGACTGCGCGGCCTCCGCAATGATATCGCCCAGCCCTCCGTGTCGGCCCGTTCGGACTATCGCTCTCATTCGACATGGGCGATACGACCATCAGTGCGTGGATAGGAACAACGTCTCGAGGCGCAACAGTAGCCCGCACGCGTGCGATACACTTTCTGAGATGCACCCTCTCGCCGCCGATGATCGACCCGATAACAAACACCGTCGGTCGTTTCACGCGTGGCTGAACGCTGCATTACCCGAGCCTGCACCGACAGGTGTCGCCGCGTTCATTCTAAAGCTGTACGAAGGGGGCCGAACGTTTGACGCGCAAATCACCGGAGCCGGAAGCTTTGACGCCATGAATCAAACATGGGTTTCCGACGTAATCTTTTTCCAGCGCAACGAATCTGTTTTCCGTCGAACGTGCTTTCGTGGACGGTTCCTGGCAACGCGCGCTGCGACTGTACGATCAATTGCTTACCGACTATTTGCGCACAGGACGTCGTCGCGACGTCCTGATCGTCGCGCGCGGTATCGGGATAGGGTTCGTTGATGGCGACGTGATCTGATTCATCCGCGCGCCCCTGCGGAGCCGGTTCACGCGGTCTTCGACTATTTCGACGGGCCCCGGTCCGGTGTCGCGGATTTTCAGGGACGGCCGCATGCATTCATCTGCCAGTTCGATAATGAACTTGATGAGTGGAGCGAGTTTTGCCATGTCAAGGCGCTTAACGACACGGAGTTTCGGCTGGTGATGACCGACTGGCAAATCTGGACGCGATGGATCAAGGCGCACAAGCGGGCGTCGCGAGTCTGGATACACACCCGGCGTTACCAGGCGACGCTACGCTTCACCGGGAAATTGCGCCAGCGGTTGAAGCAGCACTGGCAGTGGACACTGCGCGCGCAAGAATCGTATGGCCGGCATTCGACGGGAGGTGGCCACTCGATGGTGGCTTGCAGGTTTCGTGGTGGTTGTGGCGGGCTAACGTCGACACCAGGCCGCTGACTTCACACCCACAGTTAGCCTGCGGCGGCACTCACACTTAGTGCCGCTGCTCGTGGGCGGCAAACTCGTAAGCATGGCTTTCGAATGTGAATTGCAACGTCGTTCCAACCGGCGCTCCAAGCTTTCGCAGATGATTGACCAACAGCGCGAGCCCTCGTCGTGGAGCAATCAAGTCGACGTCGATTCCGCAGTATTCGATCTCCTTCCCTCTGCGTCGGGCGCGCTTGACATAGATCCACCGCCCGTGATTGTTCCAGCCTCTTCGGCTCGAAGTCGGTCCTTAAGTGGATCCTCGAACCGCGCACCGGTCGCCTAACGGATCACTCGCTAAGCTGCGAGCCGCCGCGCTCGTTATGCTCGGCCAAGGCGGCTCCGCCGCCGGGCCGACGAACGGCGGCTCGGCGGCTTCAGCGAGAAGTTAGGCCGCACGCTATCTCCACGCCTATTTGCGCATCTCTTTCTCAGCAGACGATTCGGGACCGACAAAATGGTCGACCGGCCCGAGCGATTCCTATTGCATGTCAAGCTCAACGCCGCCAACCCACCCGGCGACCAAGTTATAAAGCGCAGCGCCGATGAGAGACGTTACGAAGCCAAGAACTCCATAGAAGATCGGAAGAATTACAACTGCGGCGGCGCCAAATATCACGCCCGCCACACCCGCATCCTTGCCAGGAGCTAGCGCTCCACCGACCACCGAGAATAGGCTGATAAAGGCACCAAAGATGAGGCCCATTAGCCCGTAAAGCATTCCGCTGATCTTCGCGAACGACAGAGGTCCGATGCGTTTCACAACCATAAAAGCTTCTCCTCTTTTCTTCAGATTTTTTGGAAGTGTAGCGCAGTTGCGCCTGCTGGAACGTAGCCAGCGCATACCTCCTATCACTGCGTGCTTCACGAGCGGCCGGCGTCTCGTGTAGCCGAGCGGATGTTCGTCTCCTGACTGCTGTGCGACAGCGGCATGGCAGAACGAACACTCGCCTATCTGCTGGGCACAAGCGACAGGCTGAGTTGAGGCGACGACTGCGCCGCCGCCGCGAGCACTCCAGGTTCTTCTGTCGACAAGAGTTGCTTACCAACAGGAACACCGAGACGCGATCCTCAAACAGAACGACCACGCTGACACTCGCCTTCAAAGAACGGATTAGCCACGAGCGTGCGCGGGTCCGCCTGCAGACCCTGTACTTGATGGGTCGTCCAGCGGCAAACTGCCCTTGCATGAGGTTCGCTCCGAATCGCTGATTCTGGTGGTGGAAATTGATCGTTATGCTAGTCACGTGACGTCGGACCGTAGCCCTCTCCCGGTCGGCCTAACGGATCACTCGCTAAGTTGCGCGGCCGGTGCCGCGTGGTTGCGCGAACAGCGGCATGGTGGTTGCCGCGACTAACGCCCCGTCGGCGGGAGTGAACTGCAACCACCATGACGCCGCGCGAGTAATGTTCGGCTGAGGCGCTTTAGCGCCGGCCAATACCGGGCCGCGGCTACTTCAGCGAAAAGTTAGGCCGCGCGGCACATGCCTTCATACAATTAGGCGTGACCAGGAACTCAGAGGATGTTTTTCGAGACTCGGAAGGCCATCAAATCTTGGCTTCCGACGATGTACGACGAATACTGGCGCGAGACCGACACTGGTGAATACTTCAACGTGCCGATTCCTCCTGCACCGCTTTCTAGACTCCGTCCACGAAACATGCTGCTCCGGAGCGGCACACGTGTGCTCAGGTGGGCGTATCGCGACGTGATCGAACGTGCAGCAATGGCTCTCGCTGCAGAGGCTACCGCGCGACAGATTGAGAGTGATGACCTCGCGGCACACTTTCGATTCGTTATTCGAAATCGTGACGCTGCCGACGCGATCCGCTCGTACATTCGGTTCCTCGACCAAACGTCTTACCATCTTTACGAGATCTCCGGCCGACGTCTGATGGATGGAAAGACACCTCGTAACGTGAGCTTCGCCCACCTCGAGAAGCAACTGACGACTGGCGGTACGAACGCCTCGCGTAGGATTACGACGGCCGCGCGCCAGATGGTTGTCAACGCACGCCGGCTTGACCACAGATGGAGGGAAGCTACTTCAGAGCTTTCGGAATGTCGATACACACCGCTTTGTCGTAGGTATCGATCACGTCATTTACGATTTTGGGCCGGTGAGGAAAGATGACCCGGTACGGGGCGGCTACACGTTCGGGTTTGGCGACCCTAACGATCTGACATGGGCTCAATTCGCTGAGCCCGACCTTCGATTTGACGACATTGAGAAGCTGCTCCGTCTTACGATGTCCAATGCGAAGAATGTGTTGTCAACACTCGCGTCCGTGCGACTGCTCGTCGTATCGGGCGGCTTCTGATTGGCGTCTCCGTCGGCCTAACGACCTTGGCTTACTGCGACGTACCCCACCGGATGAGACAGGCTAGCGGCCAGCATGCAGAGCTTCATAGGAAGCGTGCCGCCGCGAAGCTGTTGACTCGGTCGGCCTAACGGATCACTCGCTAAGCTGCGAGCCGCCCTCCGGCTCGCAGCGGCAGTACGGCACGGTGGTTGCCGCGACTAACGACACGTCGGCCGGAGTGATCTGCAACCGCCGTGACGCCGCGCGAGTTATGTTCGGCCAAGGCGGCTTGCCGCCGGGCCGACGAACGGCGGCTCGGCAGTCTTCAGCGAGAAGTTGGGCGGCATCCGAGCAAGTGATCCTCGACCTTGGCCGAGGGAGGGGAACTCACAGCGATTCGTTCTCGTGGATAGGACAGGCCGCGAAGAGGTGCCACTCTCGGCGCCAGAAAGGTGGCCGACGCTTTAGCGTGCC